>RFYK01000004.1 GCA_009925585.1 Betaproteobacteria bacterium
AGTGCCGCCGATATTTCTGACGCTTACGCCAGCGGTCGCGGTTCACTCAAAGTGCGTGCGCGTTGGGTGATTGAAGATTTGGCGCGGGGCCAATGGCAATTGGTGGTCAACGAATTGCCGCCAAACGTCAGCTCGCAAAAAGTGCTGGAAGAAATTGAAGAGTTGACCAACCCCAAGGTCAAGACCGGCAAAAAAGCGCTGACAGCAGAACAAACCCAACTCAAAGCCACGGTGCTGTCGGTGTTGGATGGTGTGCGTGATGAATCGTCCAAAGATGCACCCGTGCGCTTGGTGTTTGAACCGAAAACACGCACCATTGAGCAACAAGAACTCATCACCACCTTGCTGGCGCACACCAGCTTAGAGAGTTCGGCCTCGATCAACCTCACGATGGTTGGTTTGGACGGCCGCCCTGTGCCCAAGACGCTGCGCCAGATGTTGGAAGAGTGGATCAGTTTTCGCCAAACCACTGTGCAACGCCGCTCGCAATTCCGTTTGGACAAGGTGCTGGCGCGCATCCATATTTTGGAAGGCCGGCAACTGGTGTTGCTCAACATTGACGAGGTGATTCGCATCATCCGTCACAGTGATGAACCCAAGCCTGCGTTGATCGAGCGATTCAAGCTCAGCGAGCGTCAAGCCGATGACATTTTGGACATCCGATTGCGTCAACTGGCGCGACTCGAAGCCATCAAAATTGAACAAGAACTCAAAGAATTGCGGGAAGAGCAAGGCCGCTTGGAAGACATTTTGGGCAGCACCTCCTCATTGCGCCGCTTGATGGTCAAAGAAATCGAAGCCGACGCCAAGTTGTTTGCTGACCCGCGCCGCACCTTGATTCAGGCCGAGAAAAAGGCCGTGGCCGAGGTCAAAGTCATTGACGAACCGGTCACCGTCGTGGTGTCCGAAAAAGGATGGGTGCGTGTGCGCCAAGGCCATGGACACGAACCCGGCAGTTTTGCGTTCAAAGCGGGTGACGGTTTGTACGACACGTTTGAATGCCGCACCGTTGACCCGTTGATTGCTTTTGGTTCGAATGGCCGCGTCTACTCTGTGCCCGTGTCTGCGTTGCCCGGTGCCAGAGGCGACGGCCAACCCGTGACCACCTTGGTGGATGTCGAATCCGGCACCCAACTCGTTCACTATGTCGCGGGCCCGACCACCATGACTTTGTTACTCAGCGGTTCTGGCGGCTATGGTTTTGTGTGTTGCATTGACAACCTGCTTTCGCGCAACAAAGGGGGCAAAGCTTTCATCAGTTTGCAGCAGGGTGAAACGTTGTGCGTGCCCTCGGTCGTGGGCGGTGGCAATGGCGCCGAACCGTTGCCGATTGCCACGCATGTGGTGTGTGCATCCACCGGCGGACGCATTCTGACGTTTGACATTGCCGAACTCAAAGCCATGGAAAAAGGCGGACGCGGTTTGATGTTGATGGACATCGAAGACAAAGACACCTTGGCGGGTGCCGCCGCGTACACACGAAGTGTGTGTTTATTGGGTGTGGGTCGCGGGGGCAAAGCCCGCGATGAAACGCTGGAAATCAGAAGCTTGAATAATGCCCGTGGCACTCGAGCCCGAAAAGGAAAAATGGCTGACTTGGGCTTCAAGCCCACCCATGTATTGAGGGTGTTGTAAGTACCTCGCATTCTTTCATCTGTTCAAAGGCAGAAACATGCAATTCATACAGCGACGGACATGGGTTCGTCTGACGGGGTGTGGGGCCATCGGCGCGTTATCGCTGATCGCATCTGCGCAACAACCGGAAACCAAACCGGCAGCGGCAGCCAAACCGGCGATGACCGTGACAGTGGCGCAACCGCAAAACCAGCAACTCTCTCAACGTTTGAGTGCCAACGGCACCGTGGCGGCTTGGCAAGAGGCCAGTGTCGGCGCTGAAATCGGCGGTTTGCGGTTGACCGAAGTGCGGGTCAATGTCGGCGATCAGGTCAAGGCGGGTCAGGTGCTGGCGGTGTTTGCCAACGAATCCGTGTTGGCTGAAATCAACCAAGCCAAAGCCGCATTGAACGAAGCCAAAGCTGTCGCCTCCGAAGCCCAAGCCAACGCCGACCGCGCCCGTGCTTTGCAGCCCAGTGGCGTGATCAGCGCCCAGCAATACAACAAGGATGTCACTGCCGAAGCCACGGCCAAAGCCCGTGTTGAATCTGCCCAAGCAAATTTAGCCGCCACCGAATTGCGTTTGCACCAAACCCAAGTGCGGGCCCCAGACAGCGGTGTCATTTCGTCGCGCATGGCCAGCGTGGGCTCGGTGGTGGGGCTGGGCAGTGAGTTGTTTCGCTTGATTCGCGCCAACCGTTTGGAATGGCGCGCAGACCTGGTCTCCAGCGAATTGTTCAGAATCCAACCCGGTCAAAAAGTGCGCATCACGGTGGCCAATGGGGCAGAGGTGACGGGTCAGGTTCGCATGACTGCGCCCACGGTGGACGCACAAAACCGCACCGGCCTGGTGTATGTGGATTTGCCCGGTTCAGCGCAAGGTTTGCTCAAGCCCGGCATGTTTGTGCGCGGTGAGTTTGAATTCGGCAGCAGCAAAGCCTTGTTGGTGCCACAGCAATCGTTGGTGGTGCGCGATGGGTTTCAACAACTCTATGTCGTGGGTTCAGACCAACGCGTCAAATTGCTCAAAGTGACCGTGGGTCGCAGACAAGGTGACATGATTGAAATCACTTCGGGCTTGCCTTTGGACGCCAATGTGGTGGTGCGCGGCGCAGGCTTCTTGACCGCTGGGGATTTGGTGAAAGTCGTTCCATGAACGTTTCTGCTTGGTCCATACGCAACCCAGTGCCTGGCGTGGTGCTGTTTGTGCTGCTGAGTTTTGCAGGCTTGTTGTCCTTCAAAAGCATGAAGGTGCAAAACTTTCCCGATCTCGATTTGCCCACCATCGTCATCACCGCCTCTTTGCCTGGTGCTTCGCCCGGTCAAATGGAAACCGAGGTGGCGCGCAAATTGGAAAACGCCGTCGTTTCCGTTCAAGGCTTGAAGAACATCTACACCAAGGTGCAAGACGGCACGGTGTTGGTGAACTGCGAATTCCGCATTGAAAAACCCGTGCAAGAAGCGCTGGACGAAATTCGCTCTGCAGTCAGCAGCGCCCGCAGCGATTTGCCCAGCGATTTGCTCGAACCGGTGGTCAAAAAACTCGACTTCACCGGTGCGCCGGTGTTGGCGTTCACCATCACCTCGCCCAATTTTGATGAAGAGGGGTTGAGTTGGTTTGTAGACCAAACCGTGGTCAGACGCTTGCTCTCCATCAAAGGTGTGGGCTCGGTCAATCGGGTGGGTGGTGTTCAACGCCAAGTGGACATTGCCCTGGACCCAGTGCGCATGCAGTCTTTGCGAATTTCTGCGGCCGATGTGTCACGCCAATTGCGTCAAGTGCAAAGTGAAAGCGCTGGCGGACGCACCGACTTGGGCGGCAGCGAGCAACCGCTGCGCACCTTGGCCACCGTGTCTTCCGCGGCTGCCTTGGCTGACATTGAACTGGCGGTGGGTCAAGGTGGTCGCATCCGATTGCGCGACATCGCAACGGTCAGCGACACCTTTGCTGAAAAGCGTTCTTCTGCGTATTTGAATGGCAAGCCAGTGGTGGGTTTCGAGGTGTCGCGCAGTCGCGGTGCCAGTGAAGTCGATGTGGGCGCGCGCGTCTTCAAGGCGTTGGACGAATTGCGTGCGGCCCATCCGGATGTGACCATCACCACGGCGTTTGACTTTGTCACACCCGTGAAGGAGGAGTACAACGCGTCGCTGATCTTGCTTTATGAAGGTGCCTTGCTCGCGGTGTTGGTGGTCTGGTTGTTTTTGCGAGACCTGCGTGCCACGTTTGTGTCTGCGGTCGCTTTGCCGTTGTCTGTGCTGCCTGCGTTCATTGGCATGTGGTATTTGGGTTTTTCGATCAACGTCATCAGTTTGTTGGCGCTGTCGTTGGTGGTGGGCATCTTGGTGGATGACGCGATTGTTGAAGTAGAAAACATTGAGCGTCATTTGCACATGGGCAAATCGCCTTTTGCTGCTGCCATGGAAGCGGCCGATGAAATAGGCTTGGCGGTGATTGCCACCACCTTCACGTTGGTGGCGGTGTTTTTGCCAACCGCGTTCATGAGTGGCGTGCCGGGCAAATTTTTTGTGCAATTCGGATGGACGGCTGCGCTGGCGGTGTTTGCTTCGCTGGTGGTGGCGCGCATGTTGACACCCATGATGGCGGCGTACATGCTCAAGCCTTCCAACAAGCCCGCGCCGGTACCGTTTTGGATGCCTGTTTATTTGCGCATGGTGCGCTGGTGTTTGAACCACCGTTTTTGGACTGCTTTGGGCGCGGCCGCTTTTTTCATTGCATCGCTCAGTTTGATTCCTTTGTTGCCCACCGGGTTCATTCCGCCGGATGACAATTCGCAAACACAAGTGGGCATCGAATTGCCACCGGGCACATCACTGGCGTTCACCGAAAAAACAGCCGAGGAGGTTCGCCAACGCATCTTGGCCTTGCCGCAGGTCATGTCGGTCTACACCACCATCGGTGGGGGCGCCGCAGGGTCTGACCCCAGCATGCCGCAAGCCAGCGCAGAAACCCGCATGGCCACGCTCACCATACAACTGTCAGCCCGTGGTGAACGTCCACGCAAAGGGGTGATCGAAAAACAAATGCGACAAATGTTGTCCGACATGCCAGGCATGCGGGTCAAAGTCGGATTGGGTGCGTCCGGCGAAAAATACCTGGTCATGTTGACAGGCGACGACCCCATGGCCTTACAACAAACCGCCACCAACCTTGAGCGCGAATTGCGGGGCATCCCAGGGTTGGGTTCGGTCATTTCCAGTGCCAGTCTGGTGCGACAAGAAATCGCCGTGTTGCCCGACTTCGCGCGCGCTGCAGATTTGGGCGTGACCAGCGCGGCCATTGGCGAAACATTGCGCATCGCCACCATGGGGGACTATGACGCAGCGTTGCCCAAATTGAATTTGGCGCAGCGACAAGTGCCGATCATGGTCAAACTGGCTGACAGTGCACGTCAAGATTTGGATTTGCTCGGGCGCTTGACCGTGCCGGGTGCGCGTGGTCCCGTGCTCTTGGCTGAAGTGGCGCGTTTAGAGCCCAGCGGTGGCCCGGCTGTGATTGACCGATACAACCGCGAGCGCAATATTCAATTCCAAATTGAGCTCTCGGGCGTGGGTTTGGGCGACGCCAAAGAAGCGGTGAAAAATTTGCCTTCGGTGAAACAACTGCCCCCCGGCATTCGTTTGGTGGAAGTTGGCGATGCGGAAGTGATGGAAGAGCTGTTTGCCAGTTTTGCTCTGGCGATGCTGACAGGCATTTTGTGTATTTATTTGGTGCTGGTGCTGTTGTTCAAAAGCGTGCTGCACCCGATCACCATTTTGGCGGCTTTGCCGTTGTCCATTGGCGGGGCATTCGTGGCCTTGTTGCTGACGGGTAAAAGTTTCTCCATGCCCTCGTTGATCGGGTTGATCATGTTGATGGGCGTGGCCACCAAAAACTCTATTTTGTTGGTGGAGTACGCCATCGTCGCTGAGCGAGACCAAGGGCTGAGCCGTTTTGATGCGTTGATGGACGCGTGTCAAAAGCGGGCGCGCCCGATCATCATGACCACCATCGCCATGGGCGCAGGCATGTTCCCGATTGCCGCCGGTTGGGGGGCGTCGGATTCAAGCTTTCGCTCGCCGATGGCGGTGTCGGTGATTGGCGGCCTCATCACTTCCACCTTCTTGAGCTTGCTGGTGATTCCTGCGGTGTATTTGTATGTAGACGATGTGGGTAAGTTGTTTGGTCGACTCGGTGGTCTGTTCAAACGTTGAGTGACGTCAGTTCAACTCAGCCACCAATTCAATTTCCACGCAAGCGCCCATGGGCAATTGCGCCACGCAATAAGCGCTGCGAGCATGAGCACCGGCATCTCCCAAGATGTGCATCAGCAATTCGCTGCAACCGTTGGTCACCAAATGGGGTTCGGTGAAGGTGCCGTTTGAATTCACCAAACTCACCACTTTGACAATCCGCTTGATGCGGTTGAGGTCACCGCCACAAGCGGCTTGTAAGGTGCCCAATAAATCAATCGCGATCGATTCGGCCGCTTGTCTGCCTGTCTCGGTGTCCATGTTTGTGCCCAATTGGCCCACCCAAGCTTTGCCGTCTTTTTTGGCAATGTGGCCACTGACGAAAACCAATTGGCCTGTTTGCACATAAGGCACGTAGGCCGCAGCCGGAACCGTCACATCGGGAAGTTGGATGTTTCGTTCTTTGAGTCGTTGGTGAATTGCCATGTGAGTCCTTGAAAAATGAATCAAAAAGAATGCGCATTGCATTGTCATGCAATTTGAAATCAGCGAAGTGGCATTTTGCCCTTGCCGGGCTCAAGTATTGGCTGAACAATCCGATTCAAGAACGCCGATGTGGTTTGTCCAACTGTCATGCTGATTATGAAAACACAACGATTGAATCCTCGCTTGCCCGCCATGCTGTTGGTGTGGCTGACTGCGTGTGCGTGGGCAGTGGCTCACGCCAATGAAGTGGACGAACAAGGACGGGTGATTGCAGGTCCTTTGGAAACCGATTTGGTCGAACGCGGCTATTTGTTTTATCCCTTGCGTGTGTTGCCAAAGCCCGTGGCTGCCACCCCATTGCCCAAAATGGCTGAAGCTGCTGATCAAGTTGCCACAGATTCTGCTGCTCCCCCTGCGGTTGAAAAACCAGCCACTGTGGCTGCCAAGCCCGTCGCGGCTGCGACGCACGACAGCCATGCCGATGACAAAGCCCATGCAGACAGCGCTGACCATGCGCCTGCCGCGCCGCTCTCTGCACCCGCTCCTGCCAAGCCCACGGCTTCATCGGTGTTGGTGCAACGCATTGAGCCGATCAAAGCGGCACCACTGCCTGCCAAAAGCCATGCGGATGATGACCATGCCGAACCTGTCAAGCCTGCTTTGAGCAAAGCCGAATTGGCCAAGGCTGAGCGCGCCAAGGCGGCCCAAGAGCGGGCAGAAAAACTCAAAGAAGAACAGGCCAAGGCTGCATTGGCCAGGGCTGAAAAGCTCAAAGAAGACAAAGCCAAAGCCGAACTGGCCAAGGCTGAACGCGCCAAGGCGGCCCAAGAGCGGGCAGAAAAACTCAAAGAAGAACAGGCCAAGGCCCAACTGGCCAGAGCCGAGCGAGTCAGAGCCGCCGCACTCGCCAAAGTTGACCGTGCCTTGGAAGAGCTCGCGCGAGCTGACAAGGTGAAAGAAGAATTGGTGAAAGCTGAATTAGCCAAGGCGGAAGCGGCCAAAGCAGAAGCGAACAAAGCGGAAGAGGCCAAAGCGCAAGAAGCCAAAGGGGGCGCGGAAACGGCTGAAGCTGACAAGGCTGAAGCAGAAAAAGCCGAGGCCAAAGCAGACGATGGCAAAAAAGAAGCCTCTGGTCCAGAGGCAAACCCCAAAGCCGAGGCCGCCAAACAACCTGATGAGCATGAGAAGCACGGCGCTGCCGCCAAAGAAGAGCCTTCGAAAGCCAACGCTGACCACATGGACGCGCACCATGACAGCCATGGTGACCCGGCCCATGCTGCGCCCAGCGTCGTCACAGCAGGACAAAAAATTCTGGTGATCAGCCCAGCCAACAAAGCGCCACCGCCTGCACCTGACGAGCATTGATGGGGGAAGATCAAGTTCGCAGGACTTGGGTCGATCTTTCTGACATGGATTCATTGACTTTCATTCGACGCATCGTGATGGTGTGCTGCCTCACCTGCTTGGCAGTGGGCAGCGTGCATGCCGAATGGGCCGAGTTGATGAAAGATGATGACATCACCTATGTCTGGGACAAAGACTCGGTGCGTGCAGTTCATGTGAGCCGAATTGCCTGGACCATGACCATCGTGACTGCCAAAGGTGTCAAAGCGCCCAACGGTGAGGAATACCAGTCATCCATGGCGCGTTGGCGCATCAATTGCAAGACCGATTCCTTCATCAAGCTGTCTGAAAGCTTTTATGCCAAGCCCGATGGCAAAGGCCGTGAAGTGGCTTTTTACGAGGCCGCGGATTGGCGTCCACGTGACGCGGCGATCCGCCCCGGGTCGTACCTTTCGCTCCTGAAAAAACAAATTTGCACTAGCGCTGAATCCTGATTCACCCACCTAAAGTGGGCGGTCTGCACGGCATGTGGCCGGCAGCCATGAAAGGTTTCGATTGCGCATACTTGGCGGCCCTGCGCCTGTGTTGCTGGCTTGGTCGGCCGCTACGTTTCTTCAACTGTTTCAGCCGGTGTTGTGGCCGCAAAGCCATTACGCAGCGATGGCTGTGCTCAGTCTTTGCGTTGGGCTGATCAGTGACTGTCAGACACGGCAACTCGCGCGGGTTTGTGGGCAGATGGTGTGCGTGGCCAGCATGGCGTTTGCACTCACCGGTTGGCGTGCGGTCTGTCTTCAGCAACACACATTAACTCCCAAGCTTGAAGGCGTCGATCTGTGGGTCATTGGCGTGGTGACCGAGATGCCGCAAGTCCGCGTGGACGGTGTTCGTTTTGCCTTTCAGGTCGAGCATGCCCGGCGCCAAGACGATGGCAATGAAGTGGCATTGCCCGATTCGATCAGTTTGGGGTGGTACAGCCAGCGTGTTGACAGCGAACCGGTGGCATTGCCAAGGCTCAGGGCTGGTGAGCGCTGGCGCTTGCCAGTCCGCCTCAAGCGCCCACATGGCTTGGTCAACCCGGGTGGGTTTGATGCGGAGCTGTGGGCTTGGTCGCAAGGTGTCCGGGCCACGGGTCAAGTGCGCGAGTCACTGGCCCCGCAACGACTGGACAGCACATGGCTTTATCCGGTGGCGCAATGGCGGCAAGCAACCCGTGACGCGATTGCCCGCACGGTCAGTCAAACCAGATGGGCAGGGCAGATCGCCGCATTGTTGATCGGTGACCAAGGCAGCATCGACAGCAAAGATTGGGAGGTGTTTCGCCTGACAGGTATCGCCCATTTGGTGAGCATCTCGGGTTTGCACATCACTTTGTGGGCATGGATGGCCAGTCGGTTGGTGAGTGCGGTTTGGCGTCACAGCGATGTGTTGGGTCGATCTTGGTGTTTGACCTGTCCCGCTGTCCATGCCGGCTTGTGGGGTGGCTTGTGCTTTGCGTGGATGTATGCGGTGTTCAGCGGTTGGGGAGTCCCTGCGCAACGCACAGTGTGCATGTTGGCCGTGGCCAGTGTCTTGCAATGGCGGGCTTGCCGTTGGCCGGTGTGGGAGAGGTGGTCATTGGCCGCGGTGGCTGTGTGTGTGTGGGACCCGTGGGCTTTGTTGCAGCCAGGGTTTTGGTTGAGTTTTGTGGCGGTCGGCATGTTGTTCTTGATGCCACCATTGCCCCGTGTGGCTGCGACGTCCACCCATGTGCAACCTTCTCGTTGGCAGACATGCATCAACCCTGTGCGTCAACTGTGGCGCGAGCAATGGGGGTTGACGCTGGCACTCACGCCGCTGACCTTGTGGCTGTTTCAGCAAGTCAGTCTGGTGGGTTTGGCAGTGAACCTGTTGGCGATTCCTTGGGTCACGCTGGTGGTCACGCCGTTGGCTTTTGCAGGCATGTTGTGGTCACCATTTTGGCAAGTGTGTGGTTGGGCTTTGCAAGCGATGATGGCGGTGCTCGAGCCCTTGTCGTCGTTGCCCTGGGCGGTGTGGCACAGCGCCGCGCCACCGTGGTGGGTGGCCATGTTGGGTTTGAGCGGTGGTGCTTTGGTCATCAGCCAGCAAAGATGGTGCTGGCGGGTGGTGGGTGCAATCGGCGTGTTGCCTGTGTTGTGTTGGCAAGCGCCGCGTCCTGCGTTGGGTGTGGCGCAATTGATGTTTGCCGACATTGGCCAAGGCAACGCGGTATGGGTGCGGACCGCGCATCACAGTTTGATGTTTGACACAGGGCCGCGCTTTGGTGTGGATAACGATGCCGGGCAGCGCGTGTTGTTACCTTTGCTACAGCAAATGAATGAACCCATGGACACCTTGGTTTTGAGCCACCAAGACAGTGACCACACAGGCGGTGCGTTGAGCTTGATGGCGCAGCATGCCAAAGCCACCATCTGGTCTTCCATCACACAGGTGCACTGGCTGTCACACCGGTTGTCAATGAAGCGTTGCGAAGCGGGGCAAGCATGGGCATGGGATGGGGTGTTGTTCGACTTCATTCATCCTTTGGCCAGTGACTATGACAAACCGTTCAGCCCCAACGCGCGCAGTTGTGTGCTGCGCATTCGCGCACAAGGACAAACGGTGCTGTTGACCGGTGACATCGAAGCCATGCAGGAGCAAGCGTTGCTGCAACGCATGGGAGACGCGCTGCGGGCGGATGTGTTGCTGGTGCCGCACCATGGCAGCAAGACATCGTCTACCGAAGGTTTCATCGACGCCGTGAAACCACGCTGGGCGCTGTTTCAACACGGCTACCGAAACCGCTACGGTCACCCCGCACCGGTGGTGGTGCAACGCTACCTGCAACGTGGCATCCAATCCTTGTATTCACCCAGCTGTGGTGCCATGCATTGGCGCAGTGACCAACCCGAAGCCGTGTGGTGTGAACGCGCCTTGGACAAAAGGTATTGGCGGTTTGAGGGAGGGTGATCACAAGGCTGATGGCTGCAGCGCAAGCGATTCATAGGCATCAGGCCCGAGGACCACCGAACAAGCTGTCAATCAATCCACTCAAAAAAGTGTTCTGTGACCGCAGGCCATTTGACATGGGACTCAGTCGTCACGCAGTAACGCAACACGTTACCTTGTCCACATCGCTGTACCTGACAGCCTGACACCTCAGTGTGTACTTCTTCTGTGCACTGCATGCACTGTGCCCACCACTTGACCGTGCCTGCGCCATAGCCGGGGAACAAATCATCTTTCGGACTGTGCAGCACCGTCACATTCAGTGGTCGAGGACAAGGCTCTTGTTGCAAATCTTCTGCGGTGATGCCAGCCGCACTCACCACGATGTTGCGGGGTGTTGGCAACACCGACGAGCGCACGGTCAAACCCGTTGTCACACTGCCGCCATCTGAATGCCCTGCCAGCACCACCCGTTGTTCGTCAATGCACCAAGTGGCTGTGACCGCTGGCACCACCTCGGTTTGCATGCGCAATGCGCGGCTGGATAAAGGCACGGCTGAGCTAAATACCACCACATAGCCTTGGCGGTGGGCTTGTTCAGTCAGTTTGTAATAACGCTCTGATGTTTCGTTGGAAAACCCCGCAGGTGGAAACATCATCAACAAACCATAGCGATGTGTGGGCTCGTAGTTGCTGGGCGCAATCACCGAGTAGCGCAAACCACTGGGTGTGTACAAATCCATGTGCCGACCGGCGGTGCCAGTCATGCCGGCAGGACAACCCACAGGCAGGGTGTTGAGCGAAGCCACTGCCAAGGGCAATGGCGGTTTGAACCAGCTCAGCGCCACCACATACAAAAGGCCACCCAACGCCAATGCCGCGATCAGCCATTGCCCGCGTTTGAGCCAGTGGGGCGACTTGCGTTCAGTCATGTTGATGAATCGCAGCGGATTTGATTTTGCCTTCCAAAGACAATGTGTCGTAGATCTGTTTGAGTTCGTTGATGGAAAGCGCAGAAGGGGATTCATCTGAACGCCAGCGCGCTCTGACAAACCCATAGCGATCAATCAAAAATTCCATGCGCGGGACGCGTGTTTCTTCGTTGAATAAATCGGGGGCTGCAAAGCTGCGACGGTAATTTGACCAAGCTTGCGCGATGACACCCTCTGAATCGCCCACCAAGATGGCTTCGCAAGGACCCTTGACCAAGTCTTTCAACCATTCTGGGCGACTGACGATCACCAGTTGTGCAGGAAAGCCTTTCATGTCTTGCAATAAATCTCGCACCCTTTGCAGCTCGTTTTTTTGGTTGACAAAGACCAAATGCACCGCGTGCAAGCCTCGCCATTCAGACAAAGACATGAAGTTGGTTGTGTCCATTTGAAATCGAAAATCAATGCTGGGCAACCAAGGGTTGAATGGCGCAGGTGTGTTGGTCAGGCTGCGTGCCTCATGCCCCAGAGACTGCGCAACCAACCAGTTGATCAGATGCCAGCGTTCATCCACGGTCAACACATCTGCAAAACCCGGCATGAGTCCTTTGCCGTGACTGAGCCACCAAAACATGTCGCCGTGGGTATGCCAATTGACATGCGGCTCGGTCAGGTTGGCGGGTTTCATTTGGTTCAGGATCGCCAACGGGCCATCACCATGGCCATGCAGGCCATGACAGGATTGGCAATGTTGTTCATACAAGGCATGGCCAGCGGTGACAGAAACCACATCTAGCCGTGCAGATGAGTGCATGTACGTGGTGGGGTAGGCGGTGATGCTGGTGGCAGGCAGCGTCACCACCAATGCGGCCAGGACGCCAGTGCAAAGCGCAACCCGCGCGAGGAGTCGGAAGGTGTGACGCCCGAGCAACCACAACATGAGGCCAACCACGCCAGCTGCCGCACCCCACGCCAGTTGTTGCACTGTGCCAGTAGGGTCTTGTTGCCAGGCCAGTACAGGTGCCCAGCGAAATGAAAATGGCCACACGATCGTGTCGTGTGCGGCGGGAATGGTGCTTGCCAACCAACTGGCCATCAACAAAACCGCCAAGGCCAAACCCAATTCGCTGGTGAGCCATGTGCGTGCCTGAGCATCAGATGTTTGCGAGCCTCTCAGCCATGTTCGCAATTGCCATGCACACACCAGTGCACCTGCAACCATCATCAACTTGAGAACCAACTGCAAGCCATAAGGCGTTGCCACCAAGCCGGCCCAGCTGGCCACCGTGTCGTTGGCCAAGCTGACACCAGAGGCCAAGATCAGCAACATGCCGGGCAGCGCCCAGGTTGAAAAATGTGCCAACGTCAGACGCCAAGTGTTTGTCGCGGCGTCACTGGTTTTGGCTCGCCACCACAATCCAATCACGCCAGACAGCCACAGTTGTGCCAACAGCACATGCAGGCTTGATACCAGCAGTTGCACCCAGCTTTCAGCAGCTGCCGCCACATGCCCCGTCAAAGCAGAACCTAGCATGGCAAGCAACAACACACACACGCTCAGCTTGTGATTTCGCAGCCACATGAGGCTTGTCAGCGCCAGCAGCAGGCAGACCACTTGTGCCAAGACAATTTGACCGACGTGCGTTTGCACCATCAATCCGAGGCTGAACGGTTCATTGCTCAAGTCTTGCAAAGTCCATGCTGTGTAACCCAAGCGAAGCAAAGCACAACACAGGGCAGAAGAAATCAACCAAGCAACGAGGCGGTGCGCCGAAAGTTTTGGCGTGTTGAATGGTGGGGTGGAAGTGGTCCAGAGCAAACCGAATGCAAACGCCATCAAGGCAGTTTGTGCACCCCTTAATGCAATGATCGGATCCACGGTCAGGGCGTTTTGACTTTGAAGACGAACTGTCCTCGACTGGCGTGTCCATCTTTGGCCAAGACAGACCACTGCACTTCGTAGTTGTTGGCGACATGCGTGGGCAAGTTCACCAGCAACGTCAAAGTGACTGCATCCCATTGGATGTTTTCAGCGTTCACAGGCAACGGTTGGGCATTTGCGATGACCTTGATGCGGACAAATTTTTTCTCGATCGGTTCAGAAAATTTCAACCTCAATTGTTGAGGTGATTGGCCAATGACTGCATTGGCAGGTGGTTCGGTGTGTAGCAAATGGGCATGAGCGCCAACCCATGAGGGCAAACAAGCCAAGCAAACGCTCAACCAGCGTAAAACCGTGACCATTCAATGTGCCTGAGTGTCTTTGGCTTCTTGCATGGCCACATCGCGTTGAAGCCGTTGACGACCGAGCTGCAAACCAAATACCGCGAGCAGCAACAAGCCCAACAAGCCCAAGGTGTATTTCCAATAACCCACACTGGATTTGCCGACAGAGAAGGGAAACACCGAGGCGTATTTGCGGTCAGCGCCCGCATACACCATGCCAACATAGTCGCCATCGTCCATGAAGTCGTGGCGCACCATCAATGTGCCCTTGGGGTAGACCGCCGGTGACAGTTTGTAGACCTCAGGCGCCGCATCCAAGGGGCCATCCGTTTTGCGAACGATGCGAAATTCGATGGGTAAATCCCGCAGGGCCAAATCCACCACATCCAGCACGATGATGGTTGGTCCTTTGTGCGGAATGTCTTCACAAAACTCGGTGCGCTGCGCATCTTCTTGGTAACCCGCGAAGTGCATCATGTAAGGCCCCACGGTCAGTTTGCACATGTCTTGTTCCATGGACAAACCACCGTGAGCCCACGCCGTGGTGGTAGCCAGCCACATGCTTGCAGCCAACCAAACGTGTTTCATGCGCATCTCACAATGCCGTGAAGGTAGGCAGGATCGGTCCACCGACTTCGGTCATCAAACGGTTCCCCGATTTGTCGACGAAGAACAGCAGGCCACCGAATTTCGAGTCCACATCGGTCAAGAAACTGACCAATCGCTCGACTTCCCACAACGCATCGCTGGCTTCGAATTTGATTTCGCGTGTTTCACCCGGCATCAAAGGCTTTTGGTCAGATAAGCCTAAACCACCGCGCGCAACCAAATCACGCGGGTAGTCTGCGCTGATGGCTTTGTCTGCGCCCGGCGCTTGTGTGTTCACAAACCGCAGGTTGGCTGTGGCGAACTCCAAAATAGAGACAGCTTCTGTGCCATGGTTGGTCATGCGTGCAGTGACATGCATGGCGCGACCAGGCACGTCATAGCTGGCTTTGAGCACCTTGACATCCACTGAATGGGCTGGTTTGGGCAGTGGATCGACTTTGTTGGTACCCGCTTGCAATGGCACCACATAGGGGTATTCGTGCTTGGCATACATGTAGCCGCCAAACGAGATGGCCACCACCACGACCCCCAAGATCACACCGACGGTGATGTCACGGTTGCTGATCAGCACATCCTCACGGCCTTTGTTCAAAGCGATCCAGCGTGGCAATAACAAGGGGCGCACCAACCAGAACAGCAACCAAAATGCGGCCAAGGCAAGCCAAACCGCGTACCACTTGAGTGCGCGTGCCGTGCCGTAGAACTCCAAGTTGTCAACCTCGATGCCGTTCATGGTCGTGACTTTTTGGACATAGTCGCCTTTGGCGCCAGTCACTTCAATCCATTGACCGGGACCGACCAATGGTCCCGAGCCATGAATCGACAGCAAGGGGTGGATATGGTGACGACCAGGGACGCGGCCTTTCATGACCAACTTGAATTCGTAATCGCGGCCCAATTCAAGCTTAGAAAAAGACTGGCGTGCAGGCATGCCATTGAGGTAGCTTTCCACCCGAGTGATCATCGGGCCAGGTGAATAAGCAGACAAAAACACCGTGTCAGGCAGGCTGACCGCGTCTGGCCAGTCTTCCATCAAACGAAAACGCCCGATCAAGGTGAACTCTTCGTTGACCTTGACACTTTGCTTGTCGTAGTGCACGTCGTAGTACTGCACAGTGCGGGTACGCAGGTACGGTTCTTGTGAGCGCTCACCGTGGGCCCAAGCAGACTCGGTCGCGATGCCGATCAGCCCTGTCAATCCCAGCCACAGCAACAACATCTTCATTGTTTTTTGTATCAACTGCACAATTTTTCCCCTTGACGTTGAGTGCTCAAGCACTGGCTTTGACATCCGCTTTGGTTCCCATCAAAGCCATGACCTTGGCGTTGTTGGGCAGGAATTTCATGGAGGACATGGCAATGCCCAAATACCACCAGGCGTAGTGCATGAAGATGCAAATGAAGCCCCCAAACAGGGCAGAGACCCAACTTGCCGAATCACCAAAGGTTCGCAGCGTGCCGCGTTCGATGATGCGGATGTACTCGGGCGTGGCCGAACGGGGATACACGTAACCGATCAGGTCGGCCATCGAAGCCATCATGCCTTGGTGACTCACTGGCACATAAAAAGGCGCAAAGATGGTGTAGTTGGAGGGGTAGAACAAGAAGGCAAATGCAAAGCCACCAAATATCGCGGTGAACAAGGCATTGCGAAACACCAACAAGAAGACATCCAACACGATGGCACCTGCGATCATTTGTGCGGGCAACACCAAGTTCAGCGGATAGTCGGTCCACCACATGAAAGAGGCGGGGCGCGAGATCGACACCGCCACCATCAGACAAGTTGCACCCACGGTCGCACCAATGGGCAAGCGAAAGTAAGTCCAGAAGATGCCTTGCAAAGCCGCCGGGAACATGATCATTACCACGGGCGACAACAACGGCCAGTACTGTCGGTCTTTCCAATCCAAGAACATGTCCCAGTCACCAGCCAGCAACAGCACATGCAAGTGAATGGCGCCAGCGAACAGCATGATGATGGCAGCAACCACAAAAAGTTCGAAAACGCGTGAGTAATGCAGGGCTTTGGGTGACAGGCCAGAGACGCTCTCCACAGTATCGTGGGCGTGCGTTTGTCCAGCCGCAGCACCCTGAGGATGTTGCAGTGTTTCAGTGTTCATGATGAGCTCCTAGTGCGTGGCGACCGTTTAAGCGTTTTCGTGTTTGAAAACGATAGGCATGAGTTCGCGAAAACGCGAGATGATTTGCATCAAGACGCCTGCCAGTGACAACGCGTTCCAGCCCAAGACCACAAAGCCCCAGTGCAATGGGTGAGAGAAGATTTCTTCGGTCAACCAGTAAGCATGGCCCCATTCGTTGTAGCCCAAGTTAGGCAGGATGAGGAAAGGACCCACCACGGCAAACACGTGCATCAAAGAAATGCCTTTGCAAAAAGCAGGAATGCGGGTCATGGCATACACAAAACTGCCAATGCCAAACATCAGGTACATGGGGATGCATGCATAAAACAGCACAACATGGCTCGGCGTGATGGGTGTGTCGCGAAGCACAGTTTGGTGCCAGTTGCCATCGCCTTCGCCAAAGAAGCTGCCGATCCAATAGAAAGTGAAGGTGTAAACCACCAACCACATGGTCAGGTAGAAATAGCGTTTGAGTTCGACTTCAGGGGTGATCGCATCGATGTTTCGATCACGTGTCATGAACAGGTAAATTTGAATCACTGCCACGATGCCAAACAGCACAGGCAATTGAATGTAGAAAAGGCGCATCCAAATGTCTTGGAAAATGGGTTCGGTCGAATCCAAGCCTGCGGTCATGCCGTACATCTGTTGATAGACACGGTATGACACATAGACGCCCGTCAGGACGATCATGGTGATGGCAAACCAGATGTAGCTGAGCGTGAATCGAGACGTGGTGTCGCTCGTTTGGGTGAGGTGAAGTTCTCTGCTGGACAACGTAGACATAGATCGACTCCTTGTGTTCGGTGTGAAAACCGTTTGTCAACTTGAACCAGCGAATTTTTGAAATTTCCAGCCTGTTGAACAACGGTGTAAACACCTATGAAATGCAAGGTATTTCATTTAATCAAGCGAAAAGTGCGCTTGAATTTGGGATCTAAACCCCGCCTTGGGATGATTCATGCAGTATCTTGCATGAAAGAGGCGAGGTTTGTGGCGTTTTCAGCTTTTTCTGCCCGTCGCCATCAAGCTGTCAAACGGCATCTCGCAAAACTGCGACCACAACACATACTCGTCTCTGAACTTAGACCAAGGCCCGTGTATTTTTTTGAACGCAGGGCTGGTCTCGATCATCTCGGACATGAACTGCTGGTTGGCTTTGTAGCAAGCCTGCAAGATGTCTGGGGAGAAGCGTTTGAGCTGCGCACCATTGCTGATGAGGCGACGCAAGGCGGCAGGGTTGGTCACATCGTATTTGGCAGTTGACCATTGGTTGGCTTCAGCCGCGGCGATTTTCAAAATGGCTTTGTAATCTGCGGGCAGGGCATCAAAGGCTTTTTGGTTGATGAACAAAGACAATGTGGCGGAACCTTCCCACCATCCGGGGTAGTAATAGTATTTCGCCACTTTGTTCAGGCTCAGGTGTTCGTCATCTGCCGGGCCGACAAATTCGGCGGCGTCGATCACGCCTTTTTCCAAAGCGGCATACAAATCGCCGGGCGGCAACTGTTGAGGCACCACGCCCAATTTGGCCAAGACCTTGCCAGCCAGTCCACCGACACGCATTTTCAAACCATTGAAATCGGCGACGGTTTTCATTTCTTTGCGGTACCAGCCCGCCATCTGAGCGCCAGTGTTACCAACGGGCATGGCCATCACGCCGTAGTTGGCATAAAACTCATTGAGCAGTTCGATGCCACCACCCACATACATCCACGCGTTTTGCGCGCGGGTGTTCATGCCGAACGGAATGGCTGTGCCAAAGCCGAAAGCCGGGTCTTTGCCAATGTAGAAATAGCTGGCGCTGTGGCCCGCTTCGATGGTGCCGTTTTGCACACCGTCAAGCACTTGCAACGCAGGCACCAATTCGCCAGCGGCATGCGTGCTGATTTTGAAGCGGCCGTCGGTCAACTCACCCACACGCTTGCACATCATCTCGACCGCGCCATAAATGGTGTCTAACGATTTGGGGTAGCTCGAGGCCAGTCGCCAGCGGATTTCGGGCCGTGCCGATTGGGCCAAGGCGGGGGCGGCCAGTGTGGTGGCTGCGGTGGCCCCGAGGGCGCTTCGGGTGAGGAATTTTCTGCGTTGCATGTGAGGTAGTCTCCTTGTTTGACTGAATGTAGTTGAATTTGCCAGAGACAGTCGAACAATGATTTCCCTTTTCGATGCAAAAGGTTTGAAAAGGCGTGCAGGAATTAAACCTGCTCAGACACCCGCTTGCCGATGTGCGCGAGCGCTTCTTCCACTTGGTCGATCAATATCAAACACAAATCGCCTGGGTTCAATTTGCCCAACGCATGGTCGATGGCGATGAATTCGCCTTGGATTTCCACAACGTCGCGGGTCAGGCTGGCGTCTTGCAAACCTTGGCGAAGCAGGGCAATGACTTCGCCATCTGCACGGCCACGTTGACAAGCGTCTTCAAACAACACCACGCGTTCAAACGCATCGCCAATGACGCGGGTTTGCTCTCGTATGTCTTCGTCGCGCCGGTCACCCGCGCCGCTGATCACCACGCTGCGTTCTTTGGCAGGCAAATTGGTCACCGCTTGCACCAAGGCTTTGATGGCGTCAGGGTTGTGACCGTAGTCTGCAATGATGGTCGCGCCCTTGTAGCTGAACATGTTGAAGCGCCCGGGCACTGCTTGGGTGTCGCTGACAAACGTGGACAAACCTTGGCAAATGGTGGCCCAAGACAAGTTCACAGCCCAAGCCGCGCCAATGGATGCCATGGCGTTTTCCACTTGAAAACCGATGGCGCCGTTTTGTGTCAACGGCACTTCATTCAATGAGATGCGAATTTGTTGCGAACCTTCTTGCGCGACGATATGGCCGTCTTGCACATACAGCACGCGCTTGCCTTGCGCACGGTGCGTGGCCAGCACCGGGTGGTGCGGGTCAACTGCAAAGAACGTGACTTGCCCAGGGCAATTTTGGGCCATGGCAGCGACCATGGGGTCGCTGGCATTCAAAACCGCCATGCCTTGGGGTGACACGTTTTGCACGATGACGCGCTTGAGCACGGCCAGGTCTTCCACCGTGCTGATGTAGTTCAAGCCGAGGTGGTCACCCGAACCGATGTTGGTGACCACGGCGACTTGGCAACGGTCAAACGCCAAGCCCTCGCGCAACATGCCGCCACGCGCGGTTTCCAGCACGGCCGCGTCAACATCTGGGTGCATCAACACACTTCGCGCACTGCGCGGGCCACTGCAGTCGCCCGTGTCAAGTTGCAAGCCATTCACATAGACACCGTCGGTGTTGGTCATGCCCACACGCAGTCCGCTGCTTTTGAGCAAGTGCGCGCACAAACGCACCGTGGTGGTTTTGCCGTTGGTGCCGGTGACGGCAATCAATGGAATTCGACCGTCTTGGCCGGGGGCAAACATGGTGTCGATGATCGCGCTGCCCACATCCCGACCTTTGCCAAAGGACGGTTGCAAATGCATGCGAAGACCGGGCGCTGCGTTGACTTCCACAATGCCACCGTTTTGTTCTTCCAGCGGTTTGAGCACCGATTCGCAGACCACATCAACGCCGCAGACATCCAGCCCCACCATTTGCGCGGCCATGACAGCGCGTGCCGCCACTTCGGGGTGAACATCATCGGTGACATCGGTAGCGGTTCCGCCCGTCGACAGGTTTGCGTTGTTGCGCAACACCACGCGTGCGCCTTTGGGTGGCACGCTGTCAGCGTCAAAGCCTTGTTCTTTCAAACGCGCCACGGCGATGTCGTCAAAGCGAATTTTGGTCAAAGATGTGGCGTGTCCGTCACCGCGGCGTGGGTCAGCATTGACCTTGTCGACCAATTGACGCACAGAGGAAACGCCATCGCCCACCACCAACGGCGGCTCTCTGCGTGCGGCGGCCACCATGCGGTCACCCACCACCAGCAAACGGTAATCGCTGCCTGGCAGGAAACGCTCGACCATGATGTCGTCACGGTATTCCAGCGCGTTGTTGAAAGCCTCAATGACTTCTTCGCGCGTGCGAATGTTGACCACCACGCCCTTGCCTTGGTTACCGTCACGCGGCTTGACCACCACCGGCAAACCAATTTCCTGGGCGGCAGCCCACGCGTCTTCGGCGCTGTTCACGGGCCGACCCAGCGGCACAGGTACGCCGGCGGCTTGCAACATTTTTTTGCTGAGCTCTTTGTCTTGTGCAATCGATTCAGCGATGGCGCTGCTGGCATCGGTTTCAGCGGCTTGAATGCGACGCTGTTTGCTGCCCCAGCCAAATTGCACCAAGCTGGCATCAGAGAGTCGGCGGTAGGGGATGCCACGCGCCAATGCCGCGTCGACGATGGCACCTGTGGATGGCCCGAGGCGAATGTCTTCATCAAGTTCGCGCAAAGTGTGCAGCGCTTGGTCAACATCGAATGCAGTCGATTCAAACGCAGCCAAACACAACTGCTCTGCCAATTGCATGGCCAGTTTGCCCACTTGCTCGACCGAGTATTCCACGACCACTTGAAACAAGCCTTCTTCTGGCGTGGAAGTGGTGCGACTGAATGTCACAGGGCATCCGGCTTGAATTTGCAAATGCAACACCGTGGCTTCTAATGCATGCGCCATGCTCAAGTGGGCGTCGCGCTCACCGGGTTGCAGTCGACCCAAACCGGGAAACATGTGACGCAGTCGTTTTTCAAACGCTTGTTGGTCAGCACTGAGGTCGCTCTCAAGACCGGGCGCGCAACGCACCATGGCTTCAATGGCGGTGTGGCGCGTCCATAAATTGGGGCCGCGCAACGCGCGAATACGGGTGACTTCCATCAGGCGGTTTTCCTTGCAATGTCAAGATTGGCGATCGCAGCAGGCTGACCATAGTTTTTCAAACCAGCGCGGATCAAATCGGGAGAAAGGTCGAGCGCCCATGCCACAGCGACCGAGGCCAGCAAGTGGTGCAAACTGAGCGTGCCGTCTTTGAGGTGTTTGGCAATGGCTGGGAAATCGAGTTTCAGCAACACATGATGGTGACTGCCTCTGGCCATGACCACTTGGTCTTGCAAGAAAAACACGGCCCGGCCTTGGTTTTCCAAATGCGCTTGGATGCACGCATTTTGCATGTCGTTGGCGTAATAAATGACTTCCCCATCGCACAATGACGCCAGTTCAACCACCGCTTCGTCTTCGGCGTTCAACACAGCAGCACCTTCTGACAACACCAAGTCAATTTGGGTGCGCACCACATTTCGCACTTGCTCGGGTGTGCGTATGTCGTGGTCTTGCAAGCCGGTGTGGTCAGGCATGTCGGTCAACACCCCCACATGGCAACGGTCATAGGGCAAGCCTTCTTCCAGCACCTGCAAAGGCGTGTTTTCAAACACCGCTGCGTCCAAAGAACGGTTGATCAGCAAGCGTTGGCTGGCTTCAAACACGCGTGCGTCTTTCGGATCGACCAAGCGTTGGTCCATGAACAGGCCGCGTGCAGAAGCAAGCCCTGTTCGACGACCTGACAAATGGATCAACCAATTCACCAAGTGCGCCAATTCGGTGGTGTGCTGGCGGCCCATGATGCCCACCACGGGAATGCGGGTGGGTTGTTGTGGTTCGAACAAATGCGCCACGATGTCTTTGCCAACGGGTCGAGGCTGACCGATGGCTGGCTTCAAATGCATCAATAAACCGGGGCCGGCGTTGACCTCGACCACCGCACCGCCTTGCGCATGCAACGGTTTGCTGATGTCTTGGGCCACCAAGTCAATGCCTGCAATGTCTAAACCCACCACCCGAGCGGCAAGCACCACCACAGCAGCGACCTGCGGGTGAACTTCATCGGTGACATCAATGCCCATGTTGCCAGTGCGTTGCACCACGACCACGCGGTCTTTCGCCGGGACGCTGTGGGCTTCCAAGCCTTGGCGTTGCAACTCCAAAACCGCCGTGGGCAGGTCTTTCAATCGGATGGTGTCCAGCGGAAAGTCTTCTTCTTCACCACGGCGTGGGTCAGAGTTGATTTGCAATTCAATCAACTGTTCAACTGTGTGCACACCGTCACCCACAATGCGCGCGGTTTCACCGCGAGAGGCCGCAACCACCTTGTTGCCAACCACCAGCAAGCGGTGTTCTTCGCCCGGAATGAAGCGCTCGACCATGACATCGGTGCCTTCGCGTTGTGCCACCAGAAACGCGGCTTCAATGTCTTCTCGTTCACGCAAATCGAGTGCCACACCTCGGCCATGGTTGGCGTCGGTGGGCTTGACCACGACCGGCAGCCCGATGTCTTGTGCGACTTCCCATGCTTGCTCGGGCGAATGCACCACTTCACCAGAAGGAATCGGCACACCGCATTGCGTGAGCAAGGACTTGGTCAGGTCTTTGTCGCTGGAAATGCTCTCGGCGATCGCGCTGGTGCGGTCGGTCTCAGCGGTCCAAATGCGGCGTTGCAAAGAACCGTAGCCCAGTTGCACCAAATTGCCCGATGTCAGTCGAATGGAAGGGATGCGGTGGTCAGTGGCTGCGTCCACGATACAGGCGGTACTCGGTCCCAAGCACAGCCGGTCCACCATGGACTTGAGCCGACTCACTGTGCCCTTGAGGTCAAACGGCGTGTCGTTGATCGCAGCCATGACCAAGTCACGGGCCGCGACCATGCTTTCTTTGCCCACCTCTTCTTGGCGAGTGCGTATGACCACTTTGTAAATGCCGCGTTGGCTGGTCTCACGGGCTTTGCCAAACCCGACTTGCATGCCCGCCAAGGTTTGCAATTCGATGGCCACATGTTCCATGATGTGGCCGCACCAAGTGCCTTCGTTGAGTCGCTGAAGAAAACCGCCTCGTTCACCAATGCCGCACCGGTGTTCGACCATGCCGGGCAGCCACGCATTCAATCGATTGACAAAGCCGGGCAGCGTGTGAGAGGGATGGTCCTCAAGCGGGCCGAGATCAACCCAAGCTTCGATGACAGGGCGGTAGGTCCACACATTGGGACCGCGCAAATACCGCATGCGCAAAATGG
Organism: Betaproteobacteria bacterium; assembly: GCA_009925585.1. GTDB lineage: Bacteria > Pseudomonadota > Gammaproteobacteria > Burkholderiales > Burkholderiaceae_C > Limnohabitans. The sequence continues at coordinate 23,456 of RFYK01000004.1, forward strand.
CAATATCAGGAAATGTCATGAGGATAAGACTTGTGTACGTCGTGCAAGTGATTGAAAGTGACGCAAGGTTAGAATGGATTTACTGTAGGTCATCAATAAAAGAATGAATATTCCCTCTCAAGTTGCGCCAGTGCTGCTGGATGTGCCAGCCTCGTGGCGTCGGGATCTGCAGCTTCAATTGACATCAGAAGAAAACGTTCTAGCTTGGCTGGAGGTTGACCTCGACGCCCGATTGTATTTCGCCAAAGGTTTGCTGGTTCTGACCGGCCAACGGCTGATTTGGCGTGACCCCGGCGAGAAAAATGCTTGGCACAGCCTGCCTTTACAGTCCGATTGGCGCCTGGAGCTCTCAGATCACGCTGGCGTGGGGCACTTGAGGTTGTTCCAAGCGCGAGTGCAATTGGCCGATTGGCGATTCACCCTAGGCCGCCATATACAAGCCAATGCCTTACTGACCCGCTTCAACCAACGACTGACCACACCCACCGACACCAGCACGCAGACTTGGTGCCCCGTGTGTCATGCGCCATTGGTCTCTGCGGATGAAAACTGTCGCAGTTGCGAATCGGCACAAGAAGAAGCGCCCGTGTCCACTTGGAGCTTGTTTCGTTTGTGGCGATTTGCCAAACCCTACCAAGGGCAATTGCTGTTGGGCTTTTGTTTGACCTTGGCCTCAACCGCGGCCACGCTGGTGCCACCGTACTTGACCATGCCGTTGATGGACGATGTGTTGATCCCGTTTCAAAACGGCCAGCAAATTGACATTTCGTTGGTTGCGATGTACCTGGGCGGATTGCTGGGTGCGGCTTTGCTTGCTTGGGGGTTGGGTTGGTTCAAAACCTATGTTTTGGCTTTGGCGTCAGAGCGTATCGGTGCAGATTTGCGTTCCACCGCGTATGAACATTTATTGAAACTGTCGCTGGAATATTTCGGCGGTCGCCGCACCGGCGACTTGATGACACGCATTGGCAGTGAAACCGACCGACTGTGCGTGTTCTTGTCTTTGCATTTGCTGGATTTCGCCACCGATGTGTTGATGATCTTGATGACGGCTGTCATTTTGTTCAGCATCGATCCTTGGCTGGCTTGCGCGACCTTGTTGCCATTGCCGTTTATTGCTTGGTTGATTCACATCGTGCGCGACCGTTTACGCACGGGCTTTGAAAAAATTGACCGCGTTTGGTCTGAACTCACCAATGTGTTGGCCGACACCATACCGGGCATTCGCGTGGTCAAAGCTTTCGCGCAAGAGCAGCGCGAAGCGCGGCGATTTCAAGAAGCCAACAAACACAATCTGGCGGTCAATGACCGCATCAATTTTTTATGGTCTTTGTTTTCACCCACGGTGACATTGGTGACTGAAATCGGTTTGCTGGTGGTGTGGGCCTTTGGCATTTGGCAAGTTGCGCACCACCAAGTGACCGTTGGTGTACTCACTGCTTTTTTGGCATACAGCACGCGTTTTTATGCACGGCTTGATGCCATGAGTCGGATTGTGTCGCACACCCAAAAAGCCGCGGCAGGCACCAAGCGCATCTTCGAAATTTTGGACCATGTCTCGAGCGTGCCCGAGCCTGTCAACCCTGTGGCGTTGAACGAAGTGGTGGGTCGCATTCAAATCAGCAACGCGGGTTTTCGTTATGGCAACCGCGCGGTGATCAAAGATTTGACGCTGGACATTGCGCCCGGCGAGATGATTGGGTTGGTTGGTCAAAGTGGGTCAGGCAAGAGCACGCTGGTCAATTTGATTTGCCGTTTCTACGACCTGAGCGAGGGCGCGATTCGCATCGATGGCACCGACATCAGAGACATTCGCATCGCCGACTACAGACGGCACATCGGCTTGGTACTCCAAGAACCTTTTTTGTTTTTCGGCACCATTGCCGACAACATCGCTTATGGCAAGCCAGGCGCGACCCGCGAAGAAATCGTGGCCGCTGCCCGCGCAGCACATGCGCATGAGTTTATTTTGCGATTGCCACAAGGCTACGACTCGCTGGTGGGTGAGCGCGGCCAAGGCTTATCGGGCGGCGAACGCCAGCGCATTTCGATTGCACGCGCATTATTGATTGACCCGCGCATTTTGATCATGGACGAAGCCACTTCGTCGGTGGACACCGAGACCGAACAAGAAATTCAAAAAGCACTCGACAACTTGGTGCGCGGTCGCACCACCATCGCGATTGCGCACCGTTTGTCGACCTTGCGCCGCGCCGACCGCTTGGTGGTGATGGAACAGGGTCAATTGGTTGAGCAAGGTCAACATGACGACTTGTTGGCCAGCCAAGGTGCGTATTGGCGTTTGTACGAAGCCCAAGCCCGTCAAAAAGAGGCTGAAGAAATGGGTTTGACCTTGGGCGCCGTCAAGGAGCACAAGGTATGAGCCATCCCGTTTTTGAATTGAGCTTGTCAACGCATGGCGTGTGGCAATTGCAATTGAACGGTGTGCTGCATCAAGGGGTGGTCGTGGTGCGTGCATTTCCGATTGGGGCACCCGATGAAGCGGTTTCTGTTTTGGATGCGGATGGCCATGAACTCTTGTGGTTGCCAAAGCCTTTGCAGTTGCCCCAGGCACAAACACAAGCAGTGCTTGCTGCATTGCAAGCGCGCGAATTCATGCCTGAAATTCAACGTGTGGATAACGTCAGCAGTTTCACAACGCCATCGACATGGACCGTGCAAACCCACCGTGGTTTGACGCAATTTGTGTTGCGTGGCGAAGAGGACATTCGCCGCATCAGCGCCAAAACCTTGATCGTGGCAGATGAACATGGCGTGCAATTTTTGATTCGCGATTTGCCGTCGCTTGATCGCCACAGCCGCAAGCTACTCGACCGGTTTTTGTAAACACATTCGCCAAGCGCACTGGCGTGCTTCAAGGGCTCCTGGCGCAGTTTTGTGTCACAGTTTCGCCGCGTGACCAACAAGGGCTGACGGCTTCTTGGTCGATGGTCGGCAAGCCTTCCATGTCAATCTTGACGGGCAGGGTTTCAAAACGTGTCACACCACGCTTGTCCAAATACAGTTTCAACACCCAGCCTTTGCGTTGAAATTCGTTGTCGGTTTCTTTCATCACAAAATTGCCCACACTGAAAATCACCGGTTTTCCTCGGTAGACGGCAATATCTTGCGTGACATGCGGATGGCCGCCGATGACCACATCGGCGCCTGCCTCAACCATGCGTTGTGCAAGCTGTCGTTGTCTGGCGTTGGCTTGTCGCTCGTTTTCCCAACCCCAATGCATGATGGGGATGACCAGGTCGGCACGGTGAAGCAGTCGAGCGGCTTTGATGTCAGCCACCACTTGTTGGTCTTCGCTCCAAGCGACGCCGGGCAGGTCATGACCCGCCTCGAAGCTGCGCGGATGAAATTCGTTGTAGCTCAGCACCGCGATGCGCAAACCGTGTCGTTCAAACACCAATGGCGCGTGCGCTTGTTTCAAATTCATGCCGCCACCGGCTTGCGCCAGCTGGGCTTGCTTCAACAGTTGAAGCATTTCTGCAAACGCAATGGGCCCAAAGTCGCCGCTGTGGTTGTTGGCCAATGTCACCGCGTCAAAATGTTTTTTCAGGACAGGCAGCACGCGGGGATGCGCGCGAAACGTGTACATCTTTTCGTTGGCTTCACCTTGGGTGGCAACCACGCATTCAAGGTTGGCGATTCGAATGTCGGCTTGTTTCAAATAGGTTTCAAAAGGGGCAAACGGGTCGCTACCTTGTTCAATCCATTGGCCTGCGGTGTCATCCAACACGGTGTCGCCTGCAAACACCAGACTCACTTCTTGTGCCGCTTGCACGCTGAGCACACAAGCGACCTGCCAAACCAGTGCCCCTGTCAGTTGACGCCAGTGAATGGTTTTCATGGTTTGATGCCACTCAACCAACATTGGTAAATCAATTCCCGCTCGATGGGCCCGCCGTAAACATGTTGTTCGCCGGTCAGCAAATAAGCTTGTTTGCTTGATTTGAACGGGCCAAAATATTTCGCCTGTTGAAGCAACACAGGACGTGGTGTTTGTTGCAAGTAGACGTAAATGAGTGCGTGGTCTAACTGTTTGCCCGTCGTTGACAACACCACTTTGAACAAAAAACGTTCTGCGATATCAACGGGTTCAACGGCATAAGGGTCGGTCGTCGGTGTGGCTTGAATGACATGCGTGGTGCCCGCGTAAGTCACTTCGCACCGCAACATGGGCTGGGCATGTGCCACGGCAGCTGTCAGACAACATCCGCCCAAGCACAGGCGCAACAGGCGACTGAGTTGCAAACAGACATTGAGTTGCATCGCAGTCACCTGGGTTCAAAGCCTGTCAGCTGAACAGGTTTTTCAGCTTGTCCGCCCAACCTGCTTCGGACGGTGAATGTTTGTCGCCACCTTTTTTCAGTGACTCGTCGAGCTCGCGAAGCAATTTGCGTTGGTGCTCTGTCAGCTTGACCGGTGTCTCCACCGTGATGTGGCAATACAAGTCGCCAGGAAAGCTGGAACGCACGCCTTTGATGCCTTTGCCGCGCAACCTGAATTGCTTGCCAGTTTGGGTGCCTTCGGGCAAATCGATCGCGGCTTCACCGCTCAAGGTTGGCACAGAGATTTCGCCACCCAATGCAGCCGTGGTGAAGCTGATCGGCACCGCGCAATGCAAATCATCGCCGTCGCGTTGAAATACATCGTGCTTTTTGATGCGAATTTCGATGAACAAATCGCCAGGGGGGCCACCGTTGGTGCCAGGCTCACCGTTGCCGGTGCTGCGAATTCGCATGCCGTCGTCGATGCCTGCGGGAATTTTGATTTCGAGTGTTTTTTGGCGTTTGATTTTGCCTTGGCCATGGCAAGGTGAACAGGGGTCGGTGATGATCTTCCCAGATCCTCGGCAGTGCGGGCAGGTTTGCTGCACGCTGAAAAAGCCTTGGCGCATTTGAACCACGCCTTGGCCTTGGCATGTGCCACAGGTCTTGGGGGACGTGCCGGCTTTGGCACCTGTGCCGTGACAGGTGTCGCATTCGTCATAGCTGGGAATGCGAATTTCACTTTCTTTGCCAGCCGCGGCTTCTTCGAGGGTGACCTCCATCGCGTAGCTCAGGTCGTTGCCCCGGAACACTTGCCGACCACCGCCTTGTTGTCGGCGAGCTTGGCCAAAAATGTCACCAAAAATATCGCCAAAGGTTTCACCGAACCCACCAAACCCAGCGCCACCAGCGCCGGGGCCACGCATGTTCGGGTCGACGCCGGCGTGGCCAAACTGGTCGTAAGCCGCGCGTTTTTCAGCGTCCGACAGCATTTCGTAGGCTTCTTTGGCTTCCTTGAATTTGACCTCCGCAGACGCGTCGCCTTGGTTGCGGTCAGGGTGGTACTTCATCGCCAACTTGCGGTACGACTTTTTGATTTCGTCTTCGCTGGCGTTTTTGGGAACTCCCAAAACTTCGTAAAAGTCGCGTTTAGTGGCCATGTGTGTGCTGCATAAAAAAGTGCCAACGCCGCGTCGGTCTTTTCAGACCATGACGCGGCGAGGCGGGGGTTGAAGGGTCAGGGTTTTTTGACTTCCTTGACCTCGGCATCGACCACATTGTCGTCGTGCGGTTTGTCAGCGCCGCCGTCAGCCGAGGGTGCAGCACCTGCAGCTTGTTGGGCTTGCATGTTGGCATACACCATCTCGCCGAGTTTTTGCGCGGCGCTCATGAGGCTTTCCGTCTTGGCATCGATTTGGTCTTTGTCCTCGCCTTTGAGTGCCTCTTCCACTTCCTTGACGGCGGCTTCGATTTTTTCTTTCTCAGCGCCATCGAGTTTGTCGCCATGCTCGGTCAATGATTTCTTGACGCTGTGCACCGACGCTTCAGCTTGGTTGCGCGACTGCACGATTTCCAATTTTTTCTTGTCCTCGGCCGCGTTGAGTTCTGCGTCCTTCACCATTTGCTGAATTTCAGCTTCGCTCAAACCCGAGTTGGCTTTGATGGTGATTTTGTTTTCTTTGCCAGTGGCTTTGTCTTTGGCACCGACGTGCAAGATGCCGTTGGCGTCGATGTCGAAAGTCACTTCAATTTGTGGGGTGCCACGCGCTGCGGGTGGAATGCCCTCCAGGTTGAATTCACCCAATGACTTGTTGCCGCTGGCCATTTCGCGTTCACCTTGGAACACCTTGATGGTGACGGCTGGCTGGTTGTCATCTGCGGTTGAGAAGGTTTGTGAAAACTTGGTGGGGATGGTGGTGTTTTTGGTGATCATTTTGGTCATCACACCACCCAAGGTTTCAATGCCCAAAGACAAAGGCGTCACGTCCAACAGCAACACGTCTTTGCGGTCACCAGACAAGACTTGGCCTTGGATGGCAGCACCCACCGCCACCGCTTCGTCGGGATTGACGTCGCGTCGGGGTTCTTTGCCAAAAAATTCTTTGACTTTTTCTTGCACCTTGGGCATGCGGGTCATGCCGCCGACCAAGATCACGTCGTCAATGTCACCCACGGACACGCCGGCGTCTTTGATGGCGGTGCGGCAGGGCGCGATGGTGCGCTCAATCAGCTCGTCGACCAGGCTCTCGAGCTTGGCGCGATTGAGTTTGATGTTCAAGTGCTTCGGTCCAGAGGCATCGGCCGTGACATAGGGCAAATTGATGTCAGTACCGGTCGATGAGGACAACTCGATCTTGGCTTTTTCAGCCGCTTCTTTCAAGCGTTGCAAAGCCAGCACGTCTTTGGACAAATCGACGCCGGAGTCCTTTTTGAATTCGGCAATGATGAAGTCAATGATGCGTTGGTCGAAGTCTTCGCCACCCAAGAACGTGTCGCCGTTGGTAGAGAGCACTTCGAATTGTTTCTCGCCATCGACATCAGCGATCTCGATGATGGACACGTCAAATGTGCCGCCGCCCAAGTCGTAGACCGCGATCTTGCGGTCGCCTTTTTCTGTTTTGTCTAAGCCAAACGCCAAGGCCGCTGCAGTGGGCTCGTTGATGATGCGTTTGACATCCAAGCCAGCGATGCGTCCGGCGTCTTTGGTGGCTTGGCGTTGGCTGTCATTGAAATACGCCGGCACAGTGATGACCGCCTCGGTGACTTCTTCGCCCAGGTAGTCCTCGGCGGTTTTCTTCATCTTGCGCAGCACTTCTGCGCTGATTTGCGGCGGCGCCATTTTCTGGCCACGCACTTCCACCCAAGCGTCGCCGTTGTCGGCTTTGGCGATGGTGTAGGGCATCAGGTCGATGTCTTTTTGAACTTCTTTTTCGTCAAACTTGCGACCGATCAACCGCTTGACGGCATACAGCGTGTTGCGTGGGTTGGTGACTGCCTGACGTTTGGCGGATGCGCCGACCAAAATTTCGCCGTCTTCTTGGTAAGCAATGATGGACGGTGTGGTGCGAGCGCCTTCGGCGTTTTCAATCACCTTGGTGGTGTTGCCTTCCATGATGGCCACGCATGAATTGGTGGTGCCGAGGTCAATGCCAATGATTCTTCCCATTTTTTTCTCCTGTGCGCCCGATCGGCGATCAAATAACCTTTTTGCAGCACAGTGACCACGGTATTGGGTTCTTGCTCGGCCGGGACCACCGAGATGGCTTGGTGGTGGTGCGGGTCAAACTTGGTGCCGGCTGGCGGGTTGATTTCAATCACTTTGTGGCGCTCGAGCGCCGAAGTGAGCTGCCGCAAGGTGGCTTCAGAGCCTTCGCGCAATTGTTCGGCGGTGGCGTCGGCGATGGCCAAACCGGCAGACAAACTGTCTGCCACTGGCAAGAGGCTTTCGGCAAACGCTTCAACTGCGAATTTGCGGGCTTTGGACACTTCTTCCTCGGCGCGGCGACGTGCGTTTTCGACCTCGGCTTTGGCGCGTAAAAACTGGTCGGCCAGGTCGGCGTTTGCCGCTTTGAGGTTGGCCAATTCGGCCTGTGCATCCGCCAAAGGGTCTGCAGAATGTGGCTGGGGCTCTGGCACGGGGGAGGAGGTTGCGTCCATGACGGGCTCGGTTGGGCCCGTGGGTTCAGACGGGTGTGGGGTTTGTGGGTCAGACATGCTCGGGTACGGGTGGCTTTTGATACAGCCATGTAATTGGGAGGGTTTTGTCTGAATTCAAGGGTCTTGGCGCTTTTTTCTTTGAATGCACCCAACCCGCAAAAGTTGGATCGGGTCAGCCGCCAAGCCTTGATTTGGTATCTAAAACACAGGATCAGCCGTTAATTTCCAGTAATTCGACCTCAAACACCAAAGTCGCGTTCGGCGGGATGACACCGCCTGCCCCGTAGGCACCGTAGCCCAAGTCGGGGGGGATCAACAAGGTGCGTTTGCCGCCGACTTTCATGCCTTGCACCCCTTCGTCCCAGCCTTTGATGACCATGCCTGTCGTCATACTGAAGTCCACTGTCGGTGGTGATCATGGGTAATTCCTTGTGATGGTGAATGAAACGCAGGAGTGTAAAGGCGGGCTTTGCGCATCAAGATTCGGCACTGAAGCCAACGCGTTTGACCACAGGCCCCCAGTAGTCGTACTGGCGGCGCATGTCTTTGGCCATCTCTTCGGTGCTGCCACCCAAAGGCAACAGCCCTTGCAGCGCCAGACTGTCAATCACGCTTTTGTCTTTGAGCGTTTGGTTGATGGCCGCGTTGGCTGCAGCCACCACGGATGCGGGTGTTTTGATGGGTGCAAAAAAGCCAAACCATTCCTCAACGGTCAGTTCAGGAAACCCTTGCTCGGCAAAGGTGGCGACCTCGGGGACAAACGGTGAACGTGATTTACCGGAGGTGGCCAAGATACGCATCTTGCCGGCGCGGTGGTTGGCCAGAAAGTCGCCATGGGGCGTGAACATGGCGGCGATTTGTCCGCCGATCACATCCGTGACGCCAGGCACAGAACCGCGGTAAGCCACATGCGTCATTGACACCCCTGTGTTCAAGCTGAGCAGCGCGCCAAGAAAATGCGGCGTCGAGCCGGCTGCGGGTGATGCATAGCTGGCGCGCTCGGGGTTGGCTTTGCACCAAGCCACAAAATCTTTGACGTTTTTCACCGAGCTGGGCACGATCGGACCGACGGCCAAGCCATGCGACAACACCGACGCCATGGCCACAGGCGCAAAGTCTTTGAACGGGTCGTAAGGCAAGGTTTTGTAGATGTGCGGGTAAATCAGCAGCATGGAATAGGCGCTGAGCAACAACGTGCTGCCGTCGGGTGCCGCGTTTTTCACCGCCTCGATGGCGATGCGACCGCCAGCGCCAGTTTTGTTTTCTACCACCGCCGGATGGCGTGTGTAAGCACTGCCAGCCCATTTGTCGCCGACTCGACGGCTGGTGGTGTCAGCTGTGCCACCGGGAGGAAATCCACAAATGATTTTGACTTGATCAATGGGCAGTCCACTGGGTTGAGCGAGCGCTGGCAACGAAGGCACGAATGTGGTCACAGCCGAGATTGACAGCGATTGCAAAGCTTGACGGCGAGACAGTGATGTCAGTGGCATATTCTTCATGGTGTGTGCAGTCCTCTAGGTTGCTTATCAATGGTGATTTCAGTGGGTGTCAGCGCCTGCGACGGTCGTTGGCCAGCCCAGTCAGGACAGGGCGAGTGCGTCCATGATGCTGCGCTCTATCAGGCGCAAGTCTGCGCTGGACAAACTGCCCATGTGCTTGAGTATCCGCGTGGCTTTGTTGATGGTGGTGATTTGATCGCAAACAGCCACCGACAGGTGACCAGCGGATGGTACGGGTACTGCAAACACTGGCACAGGTTGTGGTGAAGTGGACAAAGGAACGACCATGATGGTGCGGCGCACTTTGTTGATCGCGTCCCGAGACACCACCACTGCCGGTCTGCGTTTCATGATTTCTGAGCCTACTTTGGGTTCAGCACCTTTGGGGGGATCGAAATCGATCAGGTAGATGTCACCTCGGCGGATGTCCATGTGCATCAGAGCGTATCTGAGGCCAAGCCATCGGCGGCATCGGACACTGCACGCACGTCTTCAAAGCCGGGCTCGGTTTCAACCATCTGTGCCCATTGCGCGAGCAACCTGTCTTTTTCGCTTTCTGTCGCTAAGCGGTCGTAGACCTGGCCAGACTGGGCCGCACCCTGAGGCCAGAATAATCGAAATGGGTCTTCACGGGCGGTGAGCGTGAGCGGTGTGGATGGGATGGTTTGCGAATGCGTCAAGTACACACGAAACGCTTCGCGAAACAATTCGGATCGGTTGCGGCCTTCGTCCAGGCAGCGTTGCTCTATTTGCGCGGCCATGCTGTCAGGCACGGTGACAGTGAAGCGTTGGTAAGTGGATTGACCCATGATTTCAACCTTTGAGTATGATCTGATGATATCTAATGCTTCATATTTGTCAATATTTCATACTCAGTATGATTTTCGGTCGGTTTTGACTCGATTTGAACGATCTCTTCAACGCTGGCAACTGACCGCTAATGTGGTGTCAACAGGTTGGCCGCACTGCCGTCGTGCACAGCCTGAACCAGCGCCGCACGGTGCTTTAACACCGCTCGTTGGTTGATTGAACCTTTGTCAGTCACCTCGCCTGAATCAATGGAAGGTGGTTCGCTCAACAACACCATGCGTGCAACGCGGTTGGCGCTGCCCGTCGATTGGGTGGCCAATGCATCAAGCAAGCCTTGAAAAAAAGACATCACTTGAGGGTGTTGCAAGGTGTCAGCGAGCGAAGCATGAGGCGGCAGCGGACTCAACTCTCGCACCCTCGGTGTGGTGAACAACATCGCGCCCACTTCGTTCATGTTCAAGCCGGTGATGACCGCGTCTTGCACATAAGGCGCGCCTGCCGCAATGATGCGCGCGCGAAGCGGACCGACACTGACAAACGTACCCGTGGCCAATTTGAAGTCTTCGGCAATGCGACCATCAAAACGCAGGCCCTCGTTGGGGTTGGATGGGTTGCGCCACACCACGGCGTCGCCACTTTTCAAAAACCCTTCTTCGTCAAACGCCTCTGCCGTGGCTTGCGGCGCGCGCCAATAACCTGGTGTGACGTTGGGCCCTTTGTAACGAACTTCAACCTTGTCGCCGATCGGTACCAATTTCAGTTGCAGTCCAGCAGCAGGCAATCCCAAGTCACCGGACTCCACTTCAGGGCGCGGCACAAAAATGCCAAAGGGTCCAGTCTCGGTCATGCCCAATCCGGTGCCCATGACGATGCGCTGGCCCAATTCGCGCTCTTGCGCGGCATGCAAGCTGTCCCAAATTGGTTGCGCCAAGGCTGCACCCGAGTAAAAAAACATGCGCACTTGGCTGAGCAAATTTCGCCTGAGTTGATCGTCGTTGTGCATGGCATTGGCAATTGCTTCCAAGCCTGTGGGTACATTGAAATACACGGTCGGCGCGATCTCGCGCAAGTTGCGCAGCGTTTCGGGCATCAGCGCAGGCACGGGTTTGCCATCGTCGATATAGAGCGACCCACCGTGAAACAACACGAGCCCGACATTGTGGTTGCCGCCGAAGGTGTGATTCCATGGCAACCAATCCACCAGCACCGGTGGGGCTTCACCCAGCACGGGCATGGACTGCCACATTTGTTGTTGATTGGCGCACCACATGCGGTGTGTGTTGATCACGCCTTTGGGTAAATTGGTCGAACCCGAGGTGAATAAAAATTTCACCACGGTGTCGGGTCCGGTCGCTTGCATCGCGGCGTCAACCGCGGCGGTGTCGTTGGTTTGCAGCAAATCAGAAAATCGTGTGTGGCTGCGGTTGAGTTCGCCATTGACCAACACCACATCGACATCTTTTGGCACACAAGCTTCAATCGCAGGGCCATAGCGCTGCGCATCCGCTGCCATCACCAAACCCGGTGTCAGCGTGTGCAATATGTGTTTGAGTTTGTCAAAGTCTTTGCTGAGCGTGGCATAGGCCGGCGAGACGGGGCAATAAGCGATACCCACCATCATGCAGGCCAAGGCCATCATGCCGTGCTCCAAACTGTTTTCGCTCAAGATGACGACCGGGCGGTCCACACTCAAGTGTCTTTGCAACAAAGCTTGTCCGATGCGCCGCGCAGCAGTCACGGCTTGCGCATAGGTGAGGTGCTCCCATTCGCCGGTGGCGCCATCAGGCAATCGCTTGCGCCGAGCCAAGCAGATGCGCTCAGGCGTGACCCGGGCCCAGTGCAGCAGTTTGTCGGTCATGCGATGCGGGTGGGCTGCCAAGGGCAGGTCGGCTTGCACATATTGCACGCCATCGTTGCGCGTTTGCACTTGCACGCTGGTGACGCCGTAGCGCATGTCGCGGTAACGCGCCGTTGCACTCATGGCTTGGGCGTGACTTTATTGGCGCGGCCTTGCAAAAATGCATCGACACGCGCTTTGGCCTCAGGTGCAGCTTGGGTGATGGAAGACATCAATGACTCGGTGATGAAGCCATGGTCTGCTGGTTGCTCAGCTATGCGCGGCAACGCATGCATCAAGGCGTGATTGGTCAATGGTGCATTACCTGCGATGTGACGGGCCAGTTGCAGGGCTTTCTCAAGCGCTTGGCCTGGCGGCACGAGGTATTGCGCAAATCCGGCGCGCTCACCATCGGCTGCGTTGTAGACCCGCCCCGTCATCATCATGTCGGTCATGCGAGCCACACCAATCAATTTGGGAATGCGAACGGCGCCGCCACCGCCCACAAAAATGCCACGTGAGCCTTCTGGTAACGCGTAAAAAGTGGTTTCATCGGCAACCCGAATGTGGCAAGATGCGGCAAGCTCTAAGCCGCCGCCCACCACCGCACCGTGCAGGGCAGCGACAACAGGGACCGCACCAAATTGAATTTGAGCAAACGCGCTGTGCCACATGCGCGAATGGTGCATGCCTTCGCCAGCGTCACGTGACTGCAACTCGCTCAGGTCGAGGCCCGCACAAAAATGTTCGCCGTCGCCATGCACCACGGCCGCGCGTGCGTGAGCCGGCAGGTTGGAGAACACCTCTCGCAAAGCATTGACCAAGGCATCGTTGAGCGCATTGCGTTTGGCGGGACGATTCAAGCGAACCACCGCGATGTGGTCTTGCATTTCAAAGTGGAGATCGGGGTTCATGCGTCTGGTTATAGTTGATCAAACAATCTTAAACGACCATGAAACACCAAGACCTGATTGCCATAGACATCCACACACATGCCGAAGTCAGTTGCTGGAACCCTTTTGACAATTATGGCGAGGAGTACGACCGCGCCGCTGACAAATACTTTGGCTCTGACCGCAGACCCACCATCGAAGAGACGGTGGCTTACTACCGCGAGCGCAAACTTGGTCTGGTCATGTTCACTGTTGACACCGAATCACACATGGGGCGCAGACGCATACCCAATGAAGAGATTGCCAAAGCTGCGCGCGACAACAGTGACATGATGATTGCCTTTGCCAGTATCGATCCGCACAAAGGCAAATTCGGTGCGCGTGAAGCAGAGCGGCTGATCAAAGAGGAGGGTGTGCGCGGGTTCAAATTTCACCCGACTGCCCAAGGCTGCCATCCCTACGACAAAATGGCTTGGCCTATTTACGAGGTCATCAACGCCCACAAATTGCCCGCGATTTTTCACACCGGCCACAGCGGCATCGGCAGTGGCATGCGTTGCGGTGGCGGATTGCGTTTGGCCTACAGCAACCCGATGCATTTGGACGATGTCGCGATTGACTGGCCCGACATGCAAATCGTCATGGCGCACCCGAGTTTTCCTTGGCAAGACGAGGCATTGAGTGTGGCCATGCACAAACCCAATGTGTGGATAGACCTCTCAGGCTGGAGTCCAAAATATTTCCCCAAAAATTTGGTTCAGTATGCCAACACATTGCTCAAAGACCGCGTGTTGTTTGGCAGTGATTACCCATTGATCACGCCCGAGCGCTGGATGAAAGATTTCGAGGTTGCAGGTTTCAAACCCGAGGTGATGCCAGGCATTTTGAAAGGCAATGCAGTGAGGTTGTTGGGCCAATACTTTTGACAGCGTGATAAGGCTTGGGTTTCCGCGAGGAGAAAGCGTGCGATAAAGCTGATTTGCGTTCAGTTCCGTTTCGTTGGCAATGGCGCGTACACCGCCGAATGCTTGTGCCATTTGTCTGAGTGCCACTAACAAATCGGCCGGTTCACCCTCTTGCAAAAGTTGATTCAGGTACTCTGCAGCAAATCCAGGATCTTCTCTGAACAATTCAGACATGGCTTCTTCATGACTTCTGTCTTTCATCATCATCTCCTTTGCCAATCTCGCCAATAGTCAACCGCGCGTTTGATGTCTCGTTCTTGAAAGCGTTTTTCGCCTGCACACAATAAAAGCACCACCACTGAACCAGCCAATGCATAGTAAACACGATAGCCCGGTCCTTGGTGGATTCTGAACTCCCACACGCCATCGCGGCAAGGTTTGTGATCACCGAAGTTGCCTGCTTCAATTCGTCCAATACGCTGAAGAATTTGGCTTTTGGTGATCGGATTGGCAAGTTGTTTGATCCATTGTTGAAATGGGTCTTCCCCTGTCTCGGTCAGGTAGTGTCGTATCGTGAACAATGTATATGTTCGTCTATAAACGAAAAAAATGCAAGAAGAGAAGATTTTGAGTACTTAATCAAGGCATGCTTGTAACGTCCGGTCAATTTTTTAAAAAGCATCACTTAACCAGGTGAGGCAGTCGGCCATCTAAAAAAATTTGGCCGTTATCAAAATAAGGCTTATCAGAGCAAGGGCCTTTTCACAGGGGAACTACTTAGACGAAACCTAAAAACCAGATCCTAGAATGGTTTGAGTAGTCAGTTGTCACCCTTTCTCAATCACTTCTATCGAAAATCGAGTCGTGACGTGGCCATCATCCGCACGGGTTTTGGCGGTCAAAAAACACTCATCTCTGGCGGCTGTTTGTCTCTGCCTTTTTTGCACAAGATCGATGAAATCAACCTGCGCACGATCCGTGTCGAGGTGCGTCGGGTTGCAGAAAAATCCCTCATCACCGAAGACCGCATGCGGGTGGACGCCGAGTTAGAGTTTTACGTGCGGGTGCAGCCCACCATTGAGGGCGTGGCCACCGCGGCGCAGTCACTGGGATCAAAGTCGTTCAACCCGGAAGGCATGCGCAATTTGCTGGAAGGTCGTTTCATTGACGCGGTGCAAGCGGTCGCTGCCAGTCGCACCATGGACCAGATCCACGAAAAACGTTCACAGTTTGTCGCTGACATTTCTGCGTTACTTAAAGGACGGGTGCAAATCGAATCTGAAGCCGATATTTCTGTGCGTCAAACCCAATTGGACGCCACCAAACAGCGTTTGTTGTTGAACCAACAAGAGGAAGAGGCACAAATCAGCCAGCGTTTGGAGTTGGAAAAAATCAAAGCGCAAAGCGATGCCGAGACCGCGCGTTCACGTGAAGAGTCACAAGCCGCCACCGAAGCCGCCCGCATTGCACGTGAACAAGAAACGCGCATGCGCGAGATCGAAAAGCAACGTGAATTGCGTAAGTCGGAAATCGAAGCACAACTCAATTCAGAGGTGCGTAAGTTAGAGAGCTCCATCACGCTGTCGGCCAAGCAGGCTGAAGAAGCGCATGCGCAAGCCGCGGCTGAACTTGCCCGCACCGAAGTGATATTGGCGCAAGAAAAAGTCCAAACCGATCGTGAGCGTGCTGTGGCAGACCGTTCGTTGGAAATGGCGGTCAAACGCGTGAAAGAGGCTGGCGAAGTCGCAGAAGCCAACGCTGCTACCGAAGTGACCGTGTTGTTAAAGCGTGCGAAAGCTGAGGCAGAAGCCACGCACACGCGTGCCGCTGCAGAGAAAGCCCGCATGCTGGCCGAGTCTGAAGGCTCACGCGCATTGATCGATGCGGAAAACGCACTCAGCACACCGGTGTTGCACATGAAGCTTGAGCAATACCGGTTGGACCGCTTGCCCGAAATCATGTCGCACATGATGCGACCGATTGAAAAAATCGACAGCATTCGCATCAACCACGTCAGCGGGTTTGGTGCAACCAACGGCGCAGGCAACACCGCCGGTGGCGTGTCCGCTGGTGATGGCGGTGGTGGCAAGCCACCTGTCACGCAAGTCATGGACAGCATTTTGGGCATGGCGTTGCAATTGCCTGCGCTCAAGAGCATCGGTGACCAAATCGGTGTGGACTTGTCCGGCTCGATTGACGCGGCCGCTGGCAAACCAGCCCCAGGCGGTGACAAAACCTGACACCGCTGGTCTCTTTTCATTTTTCGTTTCCCCAACCACGAGCAATTCGCTCATTTTTCAGGAGTAACAGCATGAGCTTTTCACGTCGCCAATTTTTGGCAGGAACTGGTTCAGCCGGTCTGACCGCACTGGGCGCAACCATCCCATTCGAAATGGTGCTGGCACAAGGCGCGCCCATCAAACTCGGCTCGATTCTTGACAATTCAGGCAACTTGGATGCTTATGGCAAACCCATGGTGATGGCCACCACATTGGCTGCCGAAGAAATCAACGCCAGCGGTGGATTGCTGGGTCGCAAGATCCAAGTGGTTCAGTATGACTCTCAGTCTGACATTGCGCTCTACACCAAGTACGCACAACAACTGACCCGTGACGACAAAGTAGATGTCACCCATGGCGGCATCACATCTGCTTCACGCGAAGCCATTCGCCAGACTTTCCATCGCGCCAATTCACTGTACTTCTACAACGTGTTGTACGAAGGCGGCGTGTGTGACCGCAACATCGTTTGCACTGGAACCACCCCGGCACAAGCGGTTGAGCCGATCGTGGAAGTGGCGCTCAAGCAATGGGGCAACACCGCCTATGTGTTGGCTGCCGATTACAACTACGGTCAAATCACTTCGAAGTGGTTGACACACTACATCACCAAAGGTGGTGGCAAAGTGTTGCAAACCAACTTCTTCCCCTTGGATGTGTCCGACTTCGGTTCAACCATCGCCAAGATCCAGCAAGAAAAACCCAAGTTTGTGGTGGCTGCGTTGGTCGGTGGTGCACACATGTCCTTCTTCCGCCAATGGGCTGCATCCGGCATGAACAAAAAGATTCCGTTGTGCTCGACCACTTTCGGCGTCGGCAACGAACATTTGGCTTTGTCTGCCGCAGAAGGCGATGGCATCTTGATCGCTGGTAACTACAGCCAAGAAAACGCCAACCCAGCGAACAAGGACTTTTTGGCCAAGTGGGCCAAGCGTTTTGGTGACACCAAGTTGGTTCACGAAATCGCGGTATCGCAATACCAAGGCATCATGTTGTGGGCGGCTTGCGTCAAAAAAGCAGGCTCGTTGGACCGCGAAAAAATGTTGGCCGCTATCGAGTCTGGCGTCAGCATCCAAGGACCTGGCGGCACCGTCACACTGGACCCCAAAACACACCACGCGATTTTGGACATCAACGTGATGGAAGTGAAAAACCAAAAACTCACCATCAAGCAACAGTTCAAAGCGCGTCCACCCTCTGACACGCTGCAGTTCTGTGACTTGCAAAAAAATCCGAAAGACAACAAACAGTACGAAGTCAAAATTTAATGTCGGATGGCGTCCCGACCCCAACGGGTGGGGACGCCCAAGTTTCAGAGAGTTGAGATGGATTACGCCGCGGTAGTACTTTTAGAAATCATCTACATGATTGCTTTTTTGGCGCTGACCAGCGCTGGGCTCGCGGTCGTGTTCGGCATGATGCGTGTGATCAATTTGGCACACGGTGAGTTCGTCATGATTGGTGGTTACACCACGATTGCCTGCGCCAAAGCAGACATCAATATTTACTTCGCCATGCTTGTCATTTCCCCGTTGGTGGTGGGCATCTTGGGCTTGTTGGTTGAGCGACTGGTGGTTCGTCATTTGTACGGACGGATGATTGACACCATGTTGGCCACGTGGGGCTTGTCCTTGCTGATGGTGGGCATCATCACGTTTATTTTTGGCAACACTGCGGTCAGTGTGCCAGCCCCTATCCCTGGTTACGAACTGGGCGAGTTCCAAATGGGTGGCTACAACTTGTTCATCATTGGCATTGCCACCTTGCTCATCATTTGCATGTGGTTGGTGATGCGTTTCACCCGTTTGGGTTTGGTCGCACGTGGCGCGATGCAAAGTGCCGATGTGGCGTCGTCTTTGGGCTATGACCCCAAGCGTGTGTACATGTGGACTTTCACGGTGGGCGCGGCCTTGTCAGGTTTGGCGGGTGGCGTGTTGGCGCCACTCACTGGTTTGTTGCCGTCATCTGGCGGTGCATACATTGCCAAAGCGTTCATCACGGTCATCACGGGCGGTGCAGCGGTCATCACCGGCACGCTGTCGAGTTCAGTGATTTTTGGCACGATCAACCAAGTGGTGTCCTTTGGATCGACGCCCGTGATTGGTGAAATCGCCATGTTGGCGTTTGCGGTGGTCTTGTTGCGCTTGATGCCCCAAGGCATCACAGGTCGCTTTTTCCGTAACGCGCCATGATTGGAGACGCCGCCAATTTCACCAGCGCAGGACGAACCCATTGGGGTTGGATCATTGCGATTTTCATTCTGTTGTTGTTGTTGCCAGCGGTGTTTGACACCAACACGCCCACCTTATTGGGTATCTGGGCATTGTTTGCGTTGTCGCTTGGGTTGATGTGGGGCTATGCAGGCATTTTGAGTTTTGGCCACGCGGCTTACTTTGGCCTTGGCGCATACACCTACGCCATCACTTCGATGAATTTGGGTGAGAGCACCGCGGCTTGGATTTTTGCGATTGTGCTGCCGGCGTTTGTCGCGGCATTGATTGGCGCGATGATGTTTTACGGACGCATCAGTGACGTTTACATGGGTGTGATCACGTTGGTGTTTTCGTTGATCATGGCCAAATTCATGGGCGCCACCGCAGGCGACGCCTACAGCATTGGTAATGCGCGTTTGGGTGGCTTCAATGGCATTCCCGCGTTTCCAATTTTGAATGTCCCCGGTGACCCCTCCACCCCTATTTTTGGCACTGCACTTTATTACTTGGTGCTGTGTTGTTTGATGGTGTGTTATTTGGTATCGCGATGGGTGTTATCCAGCGCCTTTGGCCGCATATTGTTGGGCATCCGAGAAAACGAAGCGCGTATTGAATTGCTCGGCTACAACGCGCCCGCCTATAAGACAGCCATCTTTTCGTTGTCAGCCGCCATGGCGGGCATGGCGGGTTGTTTGTTTGCCAGTTGGGCCGAGATCGTCACACCGGCTTTGTTTGGCTTGGGTCAATCGGTCGAGGTCATCATTTGGGTGATTGCGGGTGGCTTGGGCACGTTGATGGGCCCGATCATCGGTGCGGTGTTGTTGGGCACCATGAAATTGTTGCTCGGAGGTCAAACCTTCATTGACAACTCGCTGGTGATTGGTGCGATTTTGGTGTTGGTTGTGCTGTTGTTGCCACGTGGTTTGTTGCCCACTTTGATGGGCTGGCGCAAACAACAAGGTCAACGCAGTGTCAGTCGTGCACGCTCGAACAGCATGCGCCGCCGAGGCGGTGAACGCAGGCAGCAACGTCCTGCCGCTGATCAGGACAAAACGGGGCACGGGTCATGAGTGAAATGATTGTCGAAACCCGCGATCTGTCGATGCGCTTTGGTGGTGTGCTGGCGGTGAACAACGTCAATTTCAATTTGCGCGAGCGTGAATTGCGTTGCCTGATTGGCCCCAACGGCGCAGGCAAAAGCACCTTCTTCAAATGCTTGACTGGCCAATACCAAATCAACCACAGCAATGGCCGTGTGTTCATTCGTGGGCATGACGTCACGGGTTGGCGTCCCCATGAAATTGTGCAACTCGGTGTCGGTATCAAAACCCAAGTGCCTTCAGTGATGAATGGTTTGACCGTCTGGGAAAACCTGTGGTTATCGGCAAGACGCATTCACGGCAAAAAGGGTGCATCCAGCGAAGTCGACCGTGTCATTGCTGAATTGGGATTGCAAACCCACATGCGTCGTACCGTGGGTGAGCTTGCGCATGGTCAAAGACAAATTGTTGAAATCGGCTTGGTGCTGTGTCAGCGACCCAAATTGGTGTTGTTGGATGAACCGGCTGCAGGCATCACCGGTGCAGAAGCTGACCGTTTGGTTGAATTGATTCACGGCATCAACCAACAAGCTGCGGTGGTGGTGGTGGACCACGACATGAATTTTGTTCGCATGCTCGGTGGTTCTGTCACGGTGTTGCACCAAGGTGCAGTGTTGATGGAGGGTGCTACCGATGCGGTCATGAACAACGCAAAGGTGCGTGAGGTGTACATAGGTAACCGGGCGAAATGAGCATGGCTGAGTCACACAACCCCACAGCAGACCACTTTGAACGCGCCGACGTGGTGCTGCAAGTGGCCGATTTGCGCGCTGGTTACGGACGCGTGCCTGTGCTGCATGGCGTGAATTTGCAAATCCATGAAGGCGAAGCGGTCGGCATCGTTGGACACAACGGCATGGGCAAAACCACCTTGCTCAAAGTCATCATGGGGCTGATGCCATCGACTGGCGGACGCATTGAACTTGACGGCACCGAAGCCACCGGTACAGCGGCCCATTTGCGTTCTCAGATGGGCATTGGCTATGTGCC
>RFYK01000031.1 GCA_009925585.1 Betaproteobacteria bacterium
TTATTAAAAATTTAACGGCTATTGAGAATAAATCGACAGATTAAATTTTGCAATGTGAAAAATAATTTCGCCCATTGCATTGGGTGGCGACTGAGCAAGTCAATGTGTGAGACACGAGACAGTGACTGCCCGTTTGATCAGAAGCATCAAAAATGAGATTTCAGAGGAGAAAACGTGATTTTTGCTATGAAAAATCAATTTTCTACCTTAGGATATAGGGAGCCGACAAAAACAAAAAACTTGGCGGCTTTTCAATCACTTCTAGAAGGAAAATGAAAATGGCAACTGCAAAGAAAGCGGCTAAAAAAACCGCTGCAAAAAAATCCCCCGCTAAAAAAGCTGCAGCCAAAAAACCTGCAGCCAAAAAAGCACCTGCAAAAAAAGTGGTAGCGAAAAAAGCACCGGCTAAAAAGGCGCCTGCCAAAAAAGCAGCAGCCAAAAAAGCCCCTGCCAAAAAAGCAGCAGCTAAAAAACCAGCAGCCAAGAAAGCACCTGCAAAAAAGCGCACGCCTAACGCAGCTTTCATGAAGCCACTGACCCCCAGCGCTGCATTGGCTGCAGTGATTGGTTCAAGCCCTATGCCTCGCACTGAGGTGGTCAGCAAAATGTGGGTCTACATCAAGAAACACAATTTGCAAGACAAAGTCAACAAACGCAACATCAATGCTGATGACAAGCTCAAGGCCGTGTTTGGCAAAGCGCAAGTCACCATGTTTGAGTTGGCCAGTTTGATTGGCAAACACTTGCACTGATACCTCAGCGCTTGTTGCAAAAAAAGGGGCCGCATCGCGGCCCTTTTTCATTCATGAGACCAACTGATCAGATGGTTTGGCTGTAGAGGTGAATGTGAACTCACCGGGTGCGCGTATCGGATCCACATTCACAGAAATCATCACGCCGGGTAGAAATTTGCCTTCAAGCAGCAATTTAGACAACGGATTTTCAATGCGTTGCTGTATGGCTCGCTTCAGAGGACGAGCACCGAAGACAGGGTCAAAACCGACCTTTGCCAACTCCAACAAAGCAGCTTCTGACACATCCAAATGCAGGTCGATGCGAGCGAGTCGATCGCTCAAGGCATGCAACTGAATGCCCGCGATCTTCTCAATGTGCTGAGCGCTCAACGAATGGAACACCACCGTTTCATCGATGCGGTTCAGGAACTCCGGTCGGAAGTGGTTTTTCAATTCTTCAAACACCGCGTCTTTGATGTCTGCTGAATCTCTGTTGACCATGGACTGAATGATCTTTGAGCCGATGTTGGAAGTCATGACGATGACCGTGTTTTTGAAGTCGACCGTCCTGCCTTGACCATCCGTCAGCCTGCCATCATCCAACACTTGCAACAGAATGTTGAACACATCTGGGTGGGCTTTTTCAATTTCATCCATCAAGATGACAGAGTAAGGTTTGCGCCTGACCAACTCGGTCAAATACCCGCCTTCGTCGTAACCGACATACCCTGGCGGGGCACCAATCAGTTTGCTGACCGAGTGCTTCTCCATGAACTCACTCATATCGATGCGAATCAAATGCTCTTCGCTGTCAAACAAAAAACCGGCCAATGATTTGCACAATTCTGTTTTGCCCACGCCAGTCGGACCCAAAAAGAGAAAAGAGCCTGTGGGTCTAGAAGGGTCACTGAGCCCGGCACGCGAGCGTCGAATGGCATTGGCGACGGCTTGGATGGCCTCGTCTTGACCCACCACGCTTTCATGCAAGCTGTCTTCCATGCGAAGCAATTTTTCGCGTTCGCCTTGCATCAATTTGGATACCGGGATGCCCGTGGCCCTGGCCACGACCTCGGCGATTTCTTCGGCACCCACTTGGGTTCTGAGCAACTTGGCAGTCTGGGGCTGAGCGGACGAATTTTGCTCATTCGCATTGGCTTCTTTCAAGCGCTTTTCGAGTTCAGGCAATTTGCCATATTGCAGTTCAGCCACTTTGTTGAAGTTACCTTGGCGCTTGAATTCCTCCATCTGCATTTTGCAGCGCTCTATCTCTTCTTTCAGCAAGGCGCCACCTTGCGCTTGGGCTTTTTCAGATTTCCAAATGTCTTCCAAATCGGCATATTCCAATTGCAGCTTGACGATTTCTTCTTCAATGATGGCCATGCGCTTTTGCGAGGCTTCGTCCTGCTCCTTGCGAACAGCTTCACGCTCGATTTTCAGTTGTATCAATCGACGGTCAAGCTTGTCCATGACCTCAGGCTTTGAATCAATTTCAATTTTGATTTTCGCTGCGGCTTCATCGATCAAATCGATGGCCTTGTCCGGCAGAAAACGGTCTGTGATGTAACGATGCGACAACTCAGCGGCCGCCACGATCGCGGGGTCGGTGATTTCTACGCCGTGGTGAACTTCGTATTTTTCTTGCAAACCACGCAAGATCGCGATCGTGGCTTCCACAGAGGGCTCGCCCACGATGATCTTTTGGAATCTTCGCTCAAGCGCTGCGTCTTTCTCAATGAATTTTCTGTATTCGTCCAACGTGGTTGCACCCACGCAATGCAGTTCACCCCGAGCCAATGCAGGTTTGAGCATGTTGCCCGCGTCCATTGCGCCTTCGGCTTTGCCAGCGCCCACCATGGTGTGAAGCTCGTCAATGAAGACGATGGAATTGCCCTCGTCTTTGGCCAATTCACTCAGTACGTTCTTGAGCCTTTCTTCGAATTCACCCCTGAACTTGGCGCCTGCGAGCAATGACGCCATGTCCAGCGACAAAACGCGTTTACCTTTCAGCGAATCGGGGACTTCACCCGCCACAATGCGCTGCGCCAAGCCTTCCACAATCGCGGTTTTTCCGACACCGGGTTCGCCAATCAACACAGGGTTATTTTTGCTGCGACGCTGCAGCACTTGAATGGCGCGGCGAATCTCGTCATCACGACCAATGACAGGGTCCAGCTTTCCCAATCGGGCCCGCTCTGTCAGGTCTAGGCAGTATTTCTTTAATGTTTCACGTTGACCTTCGGGGTCAGCGGTTTTCACAGACTCTCCGCCTCTCACGGCTTCAATTGCTTTCAATAGGCTGGGTTTGTTGAGACCGTGCGCTTTGGCCTTGCTGGCCAGATCGATCTTGGAATCACACAAGGCCAAAAAATACAACTCGCTGGCAACGAACTGATCACCTCGCTTGATCGCGTCCTTTTCCGCAGCTTGCAGCAACGTGATCAAGTCTCTGCCCACTTGAACTTGGTCTTGCCCTTCGACGCTAGGGAGTTTGCTGATGGCTTCTTCGCTGTCTTTGAGCAGGGCGTTGATATTGACCCCAGAACGCATCAGAATGGCGCGAGGGCCGTCATCTTGCCGAAGCATGGCAACCACCAAGTGCGCGGGTTCAATGTAGCCGTGGTCAGCCCCCAGCGCCAAAGTCTGGGCGTCCGACAAAGCTTCTTGAAATTTGGTGGTTAATTTATCTAGCCGCATGGTTTCCTCGTTAAAGAGTATCTTGTCAGGTAATTGCGGCGATTTCCCTTGTTTTCAATGTAAATCGAAATGGTTATAAGGCTGTACTGGCGTTTTGGATGTCAATGCCCCAGCGCTTGAGTGCCTGGTCGTCGCTCACCCGGGCATCAACCCATCTGTGTCCTTGCGGCGTGGCCTCTTTTTTCCAAAATGGCGCTTGTGTTTTCAAGTAGTCCATCAAAAACTCACAGGCTTGGAAACTTTGACCACGGTGAGCAGAGGAAACCGCCACCAACACAATTTGGTCTAAAGGCTTGAGCAAACCCACCCGGTGAATGACTTTTGCACCCTGTATATCGAATCGACTGCGGGCTTCATCGATCATTTTGTGAATAGAGGCCTCGGTCATGCCAGGGTAATGTTCGAGTTCAAGGGAGGACACCGAATCACCTTCATTTCGGTCACGCACCGTTCCAATGAAACTGCAAACAGCACCTACCGCTTTGTCACCCTGCCGCAACAAGGCCACCTCCGTGCTGAGGTCGAAATCTTCGGTTTGTATCGATACATCAAATCGCATCTTCAACCACCGGTGACAGGCGGAAAAAAAGCCACTTCCGCGTTGTCGGTCAAGTGAGTGGATTCATCACACACGGATTGGTTCATGGCCATGCGAATGGCTTTGCCGTCAGATAAACCCTGACGGTAGTTTTCACCCCTCGCGATCAATTCGTTTTTCAAGCCGGCCAAGTCGATGCTTAGGGTGTCGATGGTTTCTTGCGCTAAACCAATGTGCTCACGCACAGAGGCGAAATAACGAACAGTGATTTTCATGGCATGCATTCAAAAAAAGGAATAAAGCTGACTGTGTCACCGGGGGCAATGGTATTTCCAGGTGGATTGTCAACCAAACCATCCGCCCAAACGGCCGAGGTCAATACGCCAGAGCCTTGGTTTTCAAACAAATCTAACCCACCTGCAGTGTTGCGCTTGACTCGCAAAAACTCGCGGCGCTTATCGGCTTTGGGCCAAGCGAAGTCGGCACGCAACGCATAGGTCCCCAAGCCAGTTTGTTGAACGCCTTGCAAGTTCAAAATGAATGGGCGAGCCAACAACAAGAAAGTGACAAAACTTGACACAGGATTGCCCGGCAACCCGATAAAGTGCGCCCTCTTTTGGTTGACATTCAGTTGACCGTAAGCAAAAGGCTTTCCGGGCTTGATGGCCAACGACCACAACTGCAACTCACCCAATGACTGGATGGCAGGTTTCACATGGTCTTCCTCACCGACTGAGACACCGCCGCTGGTCAAAATCAAATCGTGGTTTTGGCAAGCATCGGCAAATGCAGTTCGGGTTTGCTGCAAGTCGTCAGGCAATATACCCAAATCAGAAACCACACATCCCATTCGATAGAGAAGTGCTTTCAAAAAGAAACGGTTGGAGTTGTAAATAGAACCAGGCGGCATGTCTGCGGGTGCCCTGTCGCCAGGCATGACCAATTCATCGCCGGTTGAAAAGAGCGCCACTTTGGGTCGTTTGAAAACAGTCAGTGATGCGCGACCGATGCTGGCAGCCAAGCCAACAGCTGCGGGGTTGAGCAATTCACCTTTGGAAAGTATGCGGGCATGCAAGGCGATGTCCTCGCCTTTGTACCGAATACATTGCCCCAATTTGGGTTGAGATCGAACATGAACTCTGCCATCAGCCTGAACTTCACATTCCTCTTGCATGACAACGGTGTCAGCGCCTTGAGGCACTGGTGCACCGGTGAATATTCTGTCCGCATGACCATCGACCAAAGGCTCAGGGAAGTGACCGGCAGGAATTCGCTGACCGGCTTGCAACATGCCTTGGTGTTGAAGGAAATCTGCATAACGAAAAGCATACCCATCCATGGCAGAGTTATCGAATCCAGGCACTTGAATCTCGGAATGAACATCTTCTGCGAGAACGCGTCGGTCGGCATCAAAAGTGGACACGGTTTCAACCTCGTGCGTTGTTTTCGATAAAAGAAGAATCTTCTCCAACGCAAGGTCTAGCGAAAGCAATTCAGGTTTGTTCATCTGACGTCAGGAAAGTATTGAAATCAACCACACTGCTCAGCGATGAAGTCTTTCACCATGCGTGTATCAGCTGGCATGGTCAAAAAACGCAACGGACTGTTTGCCAACCCTTTGAACTTGTCTGGCACTGGCGGCACCTGACCGATAGCCTCTAGGATGACATCTGAAAACTTGATGGGCAAGGCTGTTTCAAGAACCACCATGGGAATGCCGGGCTCTAAAAATTGCTGGGCCACATTCAAACCATCGGCGGTGTGCGGGTCGATGAGTTGGCCGTACTTTTCATGAATGGTTTTGATGGCTTGCAGTCGTTGCTGGTGGTTACTGTTGCCACTGACAAAACCGTAGACATGGCCTATCTTTGAGAATTCGGGATGGTGAGCGAGGGAGAACTCCCCCTTTGCTTGCAGTTGGGTTGAAAACAACTCGGCGGTTTTTGAGGCGTCTCGATTGAGAAAGTCAAAAATGAAACGCTCAAAATTGCTGGCCTTGGAAATGTCCATGGAGGGGCTGGAGGTTTCATAAGTGTGCGAACTGTCGCGCACCTTGTAGAGGCCGGTTTTGAAGAAATCATCCAGCACATTGTTTTCATTGGTGGCAACCACCAATTTTGAAACAGGCAAGCCCATCATTTTGGCCACATGGCCGGCACACACGTTGCCGAAATTTCCACTTGGGACAGCAAAACTCACGCGCTGAGAATGGCTGCTGGTGGCTTGAAAGTAGCCCGCAAAGTAATAAACGACTTGTGCCAATAGCCTGGCCCAGTTGATGGAGTTAACCGTGCCAATTTTGTAAGCTTGCTTGAATGCCAAGTCAGAGGAAACTTCTTTCACGATGTCTTGGCAGTCATCAAACACACCTTGTATGGCGATGTTGAAAATGTTTTCATCCATCAAGCTGAACATCTGGGCTTGCTGAAATTGACTCATGCGCCCATCGGGGCTGGTCATGAACACCCGAACACCTTGCTTGCCTCGCATCGCGTATTCGGCAGCACTGCCAGTGTCCCCAGAGGTTGCGCCCAAAATATTGAGTTGTTGATTCTTTCTTTTCAACTCATATTCAAACAAATGACCCAGCAATTGCATGGCCATGTCTTTGAATGCCAAGGTGGGACCGTTGGACAAGGCAAGAATGGCCACTTGATCGTCTAACTTGCGAAGCGGCGTGATCAAACGACTGCCAAAAATGTCCTCGGTATAGGTTTTGACACACAACGCCAGCAAGTCTTCACGCGAAATGTCGTCGATGTATAAACTCAAAATTTCAAAGGCCAAGTGCGCGTAACCTTGGTTCAAATAAATTTGACGCAAGCGCTGTAAATCATCTGCGTTCAATTGGGGGTAGTTTTGCGGCAAATACAAGCCGCCATCCGGCGCCAAACCTTCTAACAAAATGTCGCAAAACTTCTTTTTGTCCGAGTCACCTCGGGTAGACACATAAAACATCAGTTGAAATCTTCCTTGCGAATACGCACCACAGGCATCAGTACGGTGGACAAAGTCTGAATCTTCGCGATGGCTTGGTTCATCACGCCCTCTTTGGCTTCATGGGTCAATATGATGAGTTCGGTTTGTTTGCTGGTCGAATCCGCAGGTTGTTGCAACATGGCATCGACACTGATGCTGTGCTCGGCCAAAATGCTCGTGATGCTGGCCAACACACCTGACTGGTCAGCAACAGCAATTCGTAAATAATTGCATGTCGTGACCTGTTCTATGTCCAAAATCGCAGGCGATTCGATTGACTGCGCTTGGAAAGCCAAATGTGGAATGCGGTTGGCCACATCGGTTGAAGCCATGCGCGCGATGTCAATCAAATCTGCAATCACGGCGCTCGCAGTTGGCTCTCCGCCAGCCCCTTTGCCGTAGTACATGCTGGTGCCCAGCGCATCTGAATGCACCATCACCGCATTCATCGCGCCCTCGACATTGGCGATCAACGAACGCTCTGAAATCAAACAAGGATGAACCCGAACCTCCACCCCCGTGTCGGTGCGTTTTGCGATGCCGAGCAATTTGATTCGATAGCCCAACTGCGCGGCAAATTGCATGTCCTTCGACTGAAGTTGCGTGATGCCTTCAACGTACGCATGGCTGAACGGAATGGGGATGCCGTAAGCAATGGCTGCGAGCAAACTGCATTTATGCGCTGCGTCGATCCCCTCAATGTCAAAGGTAGGGTCCGCTTCGGCATACCCCAAGGACTGAGCTTGCTCGAGCGCTTGCGCAAATGTCCAAGACTTCTCATGCATTTGCGTGAGTATGAAATTCGTTGTTCCGTTGATGATGCCTGCGATCCATTCGATCTGGTTGGCCGCCAAGCCTTCACGCACCACTTTGATGATGGGGATGCCGCCAGCGACCGAGGACTCAAAACCGACCATGCATTGCTGTTGTCTGGCCGATTCAAAAATGGTTTCGCCGTGGGTTGCCAACAATGCTTTGTTGGCAGTCACCACATGCTTGCCAGCTTCTATGGCTTTAGAAACCACCTCTAAAGCAAAACCGTAGCCACCAATCAATTCGATCACCACGTCAATGTCGGGGTTTGAAATGATGTCTTGGGCATCAGACACCACTTTGCAATCTGCATCCACCACCGCCTTGACTTTGGCAACGTCCAAGTCAGCGACCATGCTGATGTGCAAAGCTCGCCCCAAGCGGCGTTGAATTTGATGCTGGTTACGTTTTAAAAGTTGATAAGTGCCGCTGCCTACCGTTCCAAAACCAATCAGGCCAATCTGCATGGGCTTTAGCATGTCGGGTTCTTCCGGTAGTTGTCTAAGAACTTGGCGATGCGTTCAATGGCAACACGCAGTTCATCCTCATGCGGCAAAAATACGATCCGAAAATGGTCTGGGGTGGGCCAATTGAATCCGGTTCCTTGCACCAGCAAGACCTTGGTGTCTTGTAACAACTCGTTAATGAATAACTGATCGTTCTTGATCGGATACATCTTCGGGTCAAGCTTTGGAAACATGTACAAAGCCGCTTGCGGTTTGACACAAGTCACACCCGGAATGGCCGTGATCAATTCATAAGCCAAATCACGCTGCCGACGCAACCTGCCGCCTGGCTTGATCAAATCTTGGATGGTTTGGTAACCGCCGAGCGCGGTTTGAATGGCGCTTTGCCCTGGCACATTGGCGCACAAGCGCATGGACGAGAGCATGTTCAAGCCCTCGATGTAGTCCTTCGCAGGTTTTTTGTCGCCGGAGACAATCATCCAACCCGCGCGATAGCCGCACGAGCGGTAACTTTTTGACAGCGAGTTGAAGGTCAGCGTCAACACGTCTTTCGACAAACTACCCAATGCAGTGTGATGCACATCGTCATACAGCACTTTGTCGTAAACCTCGTCCGCAAAAATGATGAGGCCATGCTCTCTTGCCAAATCAACAATGCCTTTCAACAGCTCATCCGAGTAAAGCGCGCCAGTGGGGTTGTTCGGATTGATCACCACAATGCCTTTGGTCTTCTTGGTGATTTTTGATTTGATGTCTTGCAAATCTGGCATCCAACCATTGGCTTCATCGCAAAGGTAGTGAACGGGCGTGCCACCAGACAAGCTGACGGCCGCTGTCCACAAGGGGTAGTCGGGCGCAGGCAACAACAATTCATCGCCGGTGTTGAGCAACGCATTGGTTGCCATCACGATCAATTCGCTGGCACCGTTGCCTAAATAAATGTCATCTAAACCGACACCATCGATGCCCTGTTGCTGGCTGTATTGCATGACCGCTTTTCTCGCGGCAAAAATGCCTTTGCTGTCAGAGTAGGCGGCCGCCCCAGGTAAATTGCGAATGATGTCTTGCTGAATTTCTTCGGGCGCATCAAAACCAAAAACAGCAAGGTTGCCGATATTGAGTTTGATGATCTTGTGCCCTTCTTCTTCCATCTGACGTGCTTTTTCCAGCACGGGGCCGCGAATGTCATAACAAACATTGTCCAGCTTGGATGATTTTTGGATGGTTTTCAACACAACTCCAGGGTCAGATTTCACGAAAAGTCTATAATTTGAACATATTTCTGGGGGTTTTTCCCCATTTACTCTGGTTGACACGATGAAATTACAGCCTGATCGATCAGACCTCTTGTCCATCACCGCTTATGGGCCTGACTGGATCGCAGTCAACGGCAAATCTTATTCACACGGCATTTTTGTCAGCGCACACGGTTCTGTATTCCCTTGGACAGGAAGTCCTTTGTTGAATGACCTGCAAGATCATGTTGAATGGGTGCTCAACACTGGCTGCGAAATCTTGCTTTTCGGTTGCGGAAAAAAACAACGATTCATCCCCGCGCAACAATTAATTCACTTCGTGCAGCAAGGCGTGGGGGTTGAGAGCATGGACACGGCGGCCGCTTGTCGAACCTTCAACGTACTGGCATCAGAAGGTCGCAAAGTCGCCGCTGTGTTGTTGCTTGAAGATGCACAGAACTGAACCGTTTGTGCAGGCTCGACAAGTCGCAAAATTCTGAGCCAAATTGCTCAGGTTCATTTAGAGATAAAATGGTGTCTTACCGAGGCTTTTCTTCGGGCTTTTAAGTCATAACGGATTCAGAACCATGGCGATTGTTCTCAATAAACACCTTCCCGAATTTGAAGCAAACGCCACAGGCGGCATCAAGGTAACTCACCAGTCACACGTCGGTCAAACTGTCATTTTGTACTTTTATCCGAAAGACAACACACCCGGATGCACCACAGAAGCCATGCAGTTCAGGGACAAATTCAAAGACTTCACCAAAGCCGGTGCAGTCATTTTTGGTGTTTCCCGTGACAACATGCGATCCCACGACAGCTTCAAAGAAAAATTAGAACTTCCCTTTGAGCTGATCGCTGATACTGAAGAAAAAATGTGCCATATGTTTGGTGTTGTCAAAAACAAGATCATGTACGGCAAGAAAGTCAAAGGCATTGAACGAAGCACATTTCTCATCGGACCCGATGGTGTCTTGAAGCAAGAATGGCGTGGCCTCAAAGTTCCAGGTCACGTTGACGAAGTTCTCAAAGCGGTGAAAGCCCTCAAAAAATCCACAGCTGCTGCCTGATACATGCCACTTCCGCCTGCGCCTCGTCGAAAAGCAGACTTACTTCAAACGAAGAACACCACCCAGAGATCCTCATCGGTCTCGGCCAAAAAAAGTCATGTTGCTGCAACCCACAAGCCCGTCAATCGGTCTGTGGTTGAACTCAAATCTGTCTCTGACTCGGCCATGCCAGTCATTTCAAAGCAACTTGAAAAAAAATCCGCTGAAGCTGTTTTCAACGTCCATGGCAGTGCATCAAAGCCTGAGCCCGCGCGCTCTTCAGCTTCTAAAAAGAAATCCTCGGTTCAAAAACTGTTTGTTTTAGACACCAATGTGCTGATGCACGACCCCATCTGCTTGTTCCGCTTCGAGGAACACGACATCTTCCTGCCCATGATTGTGTTGGAAGAGTTAGACAGTCACAAAAAAGGCATGACCGAAGTTGCCCGCAATGCGCGACAAACCAGCCGCACACTGGACGCACTGGTCGGCGTGAGCAACTCTGACATATCCAAAGGACTGGAGTTATCGGCCACCGGCAACAAAGAAGTGGGAGGAAAGCTTTTCTTCCAAACCATTCCTTTGTCCTTCGACCTGCCAACCAGTCTTCCACAAGGAAAAGCCGATAACCAAATTTTGGGTGTGGTCAAGGCGCTGGGCGATGTCTACCCCAAGCGTGAAGTGGTGTTGGTGAGCAAAGACATCAACATGCGCGTCAAGGCACGTGCGTTGGGCTTGCTGGCAGAGGACTATCAAAACGACAAGACGCTTGAAGATGGCGATCTGCTGTACTCGGGCGCATTGGCTTTGTCGCAAGATTTTTGGTCCAAACAAGCCCAATCGGTTGAGAGTTGGCAAAGTGGCGGCCACACCTTTTATCGCATCAGTGGTTCGGTGGTTGCCCAGATGCACATCAATCAATTCATTTATTTTGAATCACCGGGTGAGCCCAGTCTTTATGCACGGGTCACTGAAATACGAGGTAAATCTGCGGTCTTCAAAACCCTGAAAGACTACAGCCACCTGAAAAATGCGGCTTGGGGCATCACTACTCGCAACAGAGAACAAAATTTTGCGCTCAACATGCTGATGGACCCAGAAATTGATTTTGTGACTCTCACTGGTACGGCAGGCACAGGCAAAACCTTGCTTGCTTTGGCGGCCGGTTTGGTTCAAGTGCTGGATGAACGGCGTTACACAGAAATCATCATGACCCGCGCCACAGTCAGCGTGGGTGAGGACATTGGCTTTTTGCCCGGCACAGAAGAAGAAAAAATGGGGCCTTGGATGGGTGCCTTGGACGACAACTTGGAAGTGCTTGGAAAAACAGATACCAGCGCAGGCGAATGGGGACGCGCGGCCACCAATGAATTGATCAAAAGCAAAATCAAAATCAAAAGCTTGAATTTCATGCGTGGTCGGACGTTTTTAAACAAGTTCGTCATCATTGATGAAGCGCAAAACTTAACGCCCAAACAAATGAAGACGCTGATCACGCGTGCGGGGCCTGGTACCAAAATCATTTGCATGGGCAATATCGCCCAAATTGACACGCCTTATTTGACCGAGGGTTCTTCTGGTTTGACTTATGCCGTTGACCGCTTCAAAGGTTGGCCTCACGGTGGACACATCACGTTGGCCAGAGGCGAGCGCTCTCGCTTGGCAGACTTCGCCAGCGAAGTGCTTTGACACTCAATAATCAGAACTCATTCCGGCATACGACTCAAATTTCGTGATCGGTTTGAGGAATGTCAGCTTCACGGTTCCCGTCGGACCATTTCGTTGTTTGCCAATGATGATCTCAGCCACGCCAGGTTCTTTGGAGTCTTTGTTGTAGTAATCGTCTCGGTAAATGAACATGATGACGTCAGCATCTTGCTCGATGGCGCCTGATTCACGCAAATCACTCATCATGGGGCGTTTGTCGGTTCTTTGTTCTACCCCCCTGTTCAACTGAGACAAGGCAATGACAGGGCATTGCAACTCTTTGGCCAGCATCTTCAGGCCGCGTGAAATTTCACCCAATTCGGTGGCGCGATTGTCTCCATCGGCGCCACTGCTGCCACTCATCAATTGCAAATAATCCACCACCACCAAACCCAACTTGCCACAGTTTCTCGCCAAGCGTCTGGCACTGGCACGAAGCTCGGAAGGCGTTAACCCCGGTGTTTCATCGATCGATAAAGACACATTGCGCAACCTTTCCACCGCTTCGGTCAGTCTTGGCCATTCTTCGTCGAGCAATTTCCCCGTTCTTAATCGAGATTGGTCAATCCGTCCAATGGAACCGACGATGCGAATGGCCAGTTGCGATGCCCCCATCTCCATGGAGAAAACCGCGACCGGCAAACCTTCATTGAGCGCGACGTTTTCTGCAATATTGATTGCCAGCGCCGTTTTACCCATCGAGGGTCTGGCGGCCAACACAATCAAATCGCC
This sequence comes from Betaproteobacteria bacterium, assembly GCA_009925585.1. Lineage (GTDB taxonomy): Bacteria > Pseudomonadota > Gammaproteobacteria > Burkholderiales > Burkholderiaceae_C > Limnohabitans. The sequence continues at coordinate 12,952 of RFYK01000031.1, forward strand.
CGCCTGCATGCCAGATGTCATTCGGTCCAGGTCGAAAAACCCCGTGGGAACACCTGTGATGTCATTCGGATTTTGAGACATCTCCTCCACACGGTCCAAGAGTTGAACCACCAAATTCCCCATGGACTGAAAGCCTTGGCGCATGCGCGAGCCTTCTTCACCGATGTTGAATATTTTTTGCTCAGCCTCATCCAAAATGTTGGGAACAGGTCTGCCATTGGTGTTCATTGCCGAAGTGGCAATTTCATCGCTGACACTCACGAGCTTGCGAAGTATGGATCGTTCTCTGACGATTTCAGCGTACCTTCTGATGTTGGCTGAACTGGGCACATACTGCGCCAACGAATTCAAAAAAGCCAAGCCACCAATTTCATCTGCTTTGCCTTGGCTTTGAAGGTGTTCGAACACAGTGATGACATCTGCTGCTCGGCTGCCGTTGACCAGCGTGCTGATGGATGCAAATATCAGCCGGTGTTCATACCTGTAAAAGTCACCTTCGCTGAGAATGTCACCCAATTTGTCCCATGCGGCGTTGTCAAGCAACAAGCCCCCGAGCACACTCGATTCCGCCTCGACAGAGTTGGGTGGAATGCGCAGTTGCGCGATTTGACGGTCGATGGATGAAGAAGACTCTTCAAACTCAGGAAAAACGACAGACATGGTGATCCTCTAAAACATCAATCGTATTGAATTGAGTGCCGGTTGTCATGGGATAAGTTTGTGGAGAACCGGGCAAATTGTCTCGTTAAGCTGTGCATAACTGGCAAAAAAAAACCGCCCCAAGGAGCGGCTTTTTCAAATTACCACGAAATCATGCAGATTCGCCGTAGACAGCCACTTGGATGTCAACCAAGACATCGGTGTGCAATGACACGGAAACCGGGGAATCACCCACGGTTTTGATGGGACCCTTGGGCATGCGAATTTGCGCCTTGGATACGCCATAACCCATTTTGTTCAACTCTTCGGCAATATCGAAGTTGGTGACTGAACCAAACAAGCGACCATCCACACCCGCTTTTTGTGTGAGCTTGACCGTGGTTCCTTGCAGTTTTTCGCCTTGGCTTTGGGCTGCAAGCAATTTCTCGTGAGCTGCTTTTTCCAGTTCAGCACGACGGGCTTCGAATTCTTTGATGGCTTCACCTGTTGCACGACGGGCTTGACCTGAAGGAATCAAAAAGTTACGGGCATAACCGTCTTTGACTTTGACAACCTCGCCTAAGTTACCAAGGTTGACGACTTTTTCAAGAAGAATGATTTGCATGTTCCGCTCCTTAGATTTTGTGCTGGTCGGTGTAAGGCAGCATGGCCAAGAATCGGGCACGCTTGATGGCTGTGTTCAATTGGCGCTGATAGATCGCGCGCGTGCCAGTCAAACGAGCTGGAATGATTTTTCCATTTTCTGCAATGAAGTCACGCAAAGTGTCAATGTCTTTGTAGTCGATTTCTTCAACGCCAGTGACCGTGAAACGGCAAAACCGTTTGCGCTTGAACAGCAACGATTGGGTGTTGCGCTTTGGGCGCTTGTCTTTGTTGAATTTTTTGAAAGTGGCCATGTGGGGCTCCTAGGAAACTGTTTGGTATGAGTGAATATGAAAAATGACTGATGTGGATTTGGTGCCAGATGCCAAAAAACCTGTGAATAAAAAAGAGGTGTTGAGAGGTTGTCGAATCAATTTTTCTGCCAATATGCCAACGGCTTTTGACTTCAAATTCAAATTCACTTTCCTGACAATGCCTGCTTCTTCAATTTCAGATTCATGATTCAGTCGACATTCCACGACAGGCAGTCCTGAAGGGGTGTAACGCAACGCAGAAATTTCTGCCAGTTGCGCCATCAATTCGACTCGGTTCACATCTGGGCAACTCAATCAAGCTTGGAATTCAGTGTGTTGGGTTTTGCGGGCTTCTTCACGCTCAACCGTTTTCATCATCAAAGAAGGCGTTGTTTCGGCCTTTTTCTTCAACACGGTCAAATGTCTTAACACTGCATCGTTGAATTTGAAGGCATGTTCCAACTCGGCCATGACTTCTTGATTGGCCTCGATGTTCAAACACAAGTAATGTGCCTTGGCCAATTTGTTGATCATGTAAGTCAACTGACGTCTTCCCCAGTCTTCCAAACGATGAACTTTGCCACCACCGTTGGTGATCAAGCCTTTGTAGCGTTCCAACATGGCAGGAACCTGCTCGCTTTGGTCGGGGTGAATCAACAGAACTATTTCGTAATGACGCATGAACTCTCCTTGTGGATTGAGCCGCCCACAGCGTCGACAGTGGTGCGGCAAGGTGAAAAGCCTTAGATTCTAATCAATTTTCCGGGGTTGTCGGCATTTAACTTGCAAGCGCATGCCATGTGGCGATGACACTGTCAGGATTAAGTGAAATGGATTCAATTCCTTTGCTGACCAGCCATTTCGCAAAATCCAAATGGTCACTTGGACCTTGGCCGCAAATACCGACGTACTTGTTTTGTTTTTGGCAGGCTTCAATGGCTTTGGACAACAACAGTTTGACGGCAGGGTCTCGCTCATCAAAATCTGCAGCAAGCAGCGGCATGCCGGAGTCCCTGTCCAAACCCAACGTCAATTGCGTCAGGTCGTTGGACCCAATGGAAAAGCCATCGAAAAATTCAAGGAACTCATCGGCCAACAACGCATTGCTGGGGACTTCACACATCATGATCAACTTCAAACCGTTCTCACCTCTGGCTAATCCTTGTTGCGATAACAGGTCAACCACACGCTTGGCCTGACCCACGGTTCTGACAAAAGGAACCATGATTTGCACATTGGTTAAACCCATGTCTTGTCTGACCCTGCGCAAGGCTTGGCATTCCATGGCGAATGCTTGCTGAAAGTCGGCACTCAAATAACGTGCAGCGCCACGGAAACCCAGCATGGGATTTTCTTCTTCTGGTTCATATCGACTACCGCCAATCAATTTTCTGTATTCATTCGATTTGAAGTCGGAGAGTCGCACGATCACAGGCTTGGGCCAAAAAGCAGCCGCAATGGTTGCAACACCCTCAGTCACCTTGTCAACGAAAAATGCCTTGGGTGAAGCATGACCGCGCGCAACGGATTCAACGGCTTTTTTCAACTCTAAGTCGATGTTGGGATAGTCCAAAATGGCTTTGGGATGTACCCCAATGTTGTTGTTGATGATGAATTCCAATCGTGCTAAACCCACACCCGCATTGGGCAACTGCGCGAAATCAAACGCCATGCTGGGGTTGCCAATGTTCATCATGATCTTGGTTGCAATCTCAGGCATCACCCCTTGCTTGACTTCAAACACTTCAGTCTCTAGTAAGCCGTCGTAGATGAAGCCCGTGTCACCTTCTGCGCAAGCATTGCCACATCCCACCACAGCTGGAATGCCAAGTTCACGCGCAATGATGGCTGCATGACATGTTCTTCCCCCCCTGTTGGTAACGATGGCACTGGCTTTTTTCATGACCGGCTCCCAGTTAGGGTCGGTCATGTCAGTGACCAAAATATCGCCAGGTTGAACCGTGTCCATTTGTGAAATATGGCTGACCAGCCGAACAGGACCTGTTCCAATTTTTTGTCCGATCGCCCTGCCCTCCGCCAGCACTGTGCTTTTGTTTTTCAATTTGTATTTGTGTTCGGCCTTGCCTTTGGATTGGCTTTTGACTGTTTCAGGTCTGGCTTGCAGGATGTACAACTTGCCATCCAGGCCGTCTTTGCCCCACTCGATGTCCATGGGGTGACCATAATGAGATTCGATGGTCAATGCGTATTGGGCCAATTGGCAGATCTCATCGTCTGTCAGCGAATAACGGTTCCTCAATTCAGAGGGGACGTCCGCGGTGACCACCAATTTGCCCGATTGCTGTCTTTCTGTTTCGCTGGCAAATTTCATTTGTATCAATTTGGATCCCAAGCTTCTTCTGACGATCGCTTGGTTACCGGCGCGCAACATCGGTTTGTGGACATAAAACTCATCAGGGTTGACCGCGCCTTGCACCACGGTTTCTCCCAAACCGTAGCTGGAGGTGATGAACACCACATCGCTGAAACCTGACTCGGTGTCGATCGTGAACATGACCCCAGAGGTCGCCAAGTCAGAGCGAACCATTTTTTGCACGCCTGCGGACAACGCCACATCTGCGTGTACAAATCCTTTGTGAACTCGGTAGCTGATGGCCCGGTCGTTGTACAAAGAAGCAAACACTTCTTTGATTTTCAACAGCACATCTTCGATCCCTTGGACATTCAAAAAACTTTCTTGCTGACCTGCGAATGAAGCGTCTGGCAAGTCTTCTGCTGTGGCAGATGATCTGACTGCATAAGAGGCACTGGTTGCACCAGCATTCAGCGTGGCGAACGCTTGGCGAACTTCTGACTCCAAGGAGGGAGGAAAAGGTTGATTCAGGATCCACGAGCGAATGGATGCACCGGTCGTGGACAAATCGTTGATATTTTCAGAGTCTAAATTTTTGAGTACTTCCTCAATGCGTTGATCCAAGTGGTCTTGTTTTAAAAACACACGAAATGCATGTGCAGTGGTGGCAAACCCAGTCGGCACACTGACACCGGATGGCAATTGAGAAATCATCTCTCCTAAACTGGCATTTTTGCCTCCCACTGCGTCAACATCAGACATTCGCAGGTTTTCAAAGGGCACAACAAGTGCCGTTGAATCAAACAAAACAGACATGAAAGTACTCCAAAAGTTAAAACGGTTGCGCAACAAGGCCTTGTAAGTGAAGTCTTGTTGGACATGCGAGTGGGCATTGAGAAAATTAGATGAATTTCATTCCAATGGCAGCGCATGATTTAATCCTGTTTGTCTATTTTAAAGCTTGCAAATCGCTAACCGTCCTCATATTTGAATATGCAAAACCGCACCGTATTTTTTGTCTCTGATGGCACAGGTATCACCGCTGAAACCTTTGGCAATGCGATCTTGGCGCAATTTGAAATTCAAGCCAAACACATTCGACTGCCGTTCATCGACAGCGAGGAAAAGGCACACCACGCGGTTGAACAAATTAACCAAGCTTATGAAAAAGAAGGTGTCAAACCCATCGTGTTCACCACCTTGGCCAAAGACGAATTGCTAGACATCTTGAGCACCGGCAGCAACGCATTGCTCATGGACATGTTCAGTACATTTGTTAAACCGCTGGAAGTTGAACTGGGCATCAAATCCAACCATCGGATTGGCCGCTTTTCCGACATCAGCAAAAGCAAGGCTTACCATGACCGTATTGAAGCCATCAATTTCAGCTTGGCACACGATGACGGACAAAAAAACACAGACCTTGAAAAATCTGACGTGATATTGGTAGGCGTCAGTCGAAGCGGCAAAACACCGACAAGCCTGTATTTGGCCATGCAATACGGACTGAAAGCATCAAACTACCCACTGATACCAGAGGATTTTGAGAGGCAACAATTGCCACCCGCCTTGCGGCCTCACTTGAACAAAATTTTTGGTTTGTCGATCTCAGCTGACCGGCTCAGTGAAATTCGCAACGAACGCAGACCCCATTCCAAGTACGCGCAACTGGATAATTGTCAGTATGAAGTGTCGGCTGCTGAATCCATGATGCGCATGAATGGCATACGTTGGTTATCCACCACCACCAAGAGCATTGAAGAAATTGCAACCACCATCATTCAAGAAATCAAACCAGAACGACTCACCTATTGATGCGGCCTACAAGCCAAGCGCAGAAATTCCAGCTTTCGCAATTTGGGCATCTTCGGTTGATTTGACGCCACTGACCCCTACAGCGCCGATCACTTGTCCTTCTTTGATGATCGGTACGCCGCCTTCGAGCATGCCTTCGATCAAAGGTGCACTCAAAAAAGAGTACCGACCGCCATTGATGATGTCCTCGTAGACTTTGGATTCGCGCCTTCCCAATGCCGCAGTTTTGGCCTTGGCGGGTGCAATGTGAGCAGAGATCGGGGCAGCCCCATCCAGCCTTTGCAACCACAAGAGATGACCGCCGTCATCCACAATGGCGATGCACACGGCCCATTGGTTTTTTTTGGCCTCGGCTTCCGCGGCCTGGCCGATCAATTTAATGTCGTCTGATTCAAGAGAAAATTTGCTTTTCATGGGATTTTTATGTGAAAGTTTGCTTAAGCATAACGGCAGGTCTGTCTGAACTTCGATTTTGAAGTCCTGCATTTGACAGCCAAACGAATAAATACTTAATGGTTATATTGCCCTTGGGCTTGAATTCCCATGAATTGATCGCATATGATTCAACGTGTCAAAAAGAGGAGTTTCCTATGACTGAACAAATTCAAACCATTTCCTATCGCGAAACAGGGCTTGATGCCGCCGAAAGAAACAAGGTTCTTCGAAATACCTATTGGTTATTGGCGTTGACCTTGGTGCCCACCGTCATCGGTGCGTGGATGGGGATAGCCACAGGGATTGGACGTTACCTGTCCGGCGGTCTGGGTTTGATTGTTTTCTTGGCCGGCACATTTGGTTTCATCTATGCCATCGAGAAAACCAAGGAGTCCGGCAAAGGTGTGGCGGTACTGCTTGGATTCACCTTTTTCATGGGCTTGATGCTGTCGCGAATGATTGGCATGGTCTTGGGCTTCAGTAATGGCACAGCGCTTGTGATGACCGCTTTCGGTGGCACGGCAGGCGTATTTTTTCTGATGGCAAGTTTGGCGACCTTCATCAAACGTGACATTTCTGGCATGAGCAAATGGCTGTTTGTGGGTGCCATCGTTCTGATGGTTGGCAGCATCATCAACATCTTTATCGGCTCTACCGTCGGCATGCTGGTCATCTCCATGATGGCCATTGGCATTTTCAGCGCCTACATGCTCTATGACATCAAGCAAATCATTGACGGCGGCGAAACCAATTACATCTCAGCCACGCTGGCTCTGTATTTGGACTTGATCAATGTTTTCCAAAGTCTGCTTGCGCTTCTGGGAATCTTGGGTGGCGAACGGGATTGATTCTTTTTCCTCCACAACCCAAAAGGCTCCTCAACCGGAGCCTTTTTTTCATGGTCGATCAAATATGGCAATGCTCTCGACATGGGCAGTGTGTGGGAACATATTGACCATGCCCGCAGCGCTGCACTTGTAACCCGCTACGTTAACCAGTAAACCTGCATCTCTGGCCAGCGTTGCAGGGTTACAGCTGACATACACAATTCGCTGGGGGGGCGTCCAAGTCTGTTGTGAATGCTCATCGAGCAATTCTGTCAGGGCTTTGATCAACGCAAATGCACCCTCACGCGGCGGATCGATCAACCATTTGGTGTACACACCATATTGCGCCAAATCATCAGGGGTGATGTCAAATAAATTCTGAGCCTTGTACTGAACCGAAGTCAAGGAATTCAACCCCGCATCGCGACGCGATTGGTTGTTCCATTCAAGGTTATGCTGGGCCCAGTCCAACAACGCCTGACTGCCCTCAACACCAGTCACATGGGCCGCCAAAGTAGCCATGGGCAGTGTGAAATTTCCTAACCCGCAAAACCAATCCACCAGCGAGTCGTCAGCTTGAATATCCAAGTATCGAATGGCTTGCGATACCAAAACTTTGTTGATGGCAGGGTTGACTTGGGTAAAGTCATTCGGACGAAAATGCATTTTCAAATGAAATGCTGGCAATTCGTAATACAGGTTGCTTTGGTTGGAATCGTTCTCCGTTGCCACTAACGGCACCACTGAGTCTGTGCCTTTGGGCTGTAACCACCATTGCACTCGGTGCGACGCAGAAAAATCTTTGAGCATTTTTTCATCGTCGACAGACAAAGGGGCCAAATGGCGGAGGATAAGCGCGGTGTTGTGGTCACCACAAGCGACTTCTATTTGCGGGCATTGATCACGAACACTTAAATTTCCAATCAACTCGCGAAGCGGCAGCAACAGATCACTCATGTGACGAGGCAAGACTTCGCAGCTGTCCATGTCAGCCACGTAACTGCTTTTTCTCTCGTGAAACCCAATCAATACTTTTGATTTCTTGACGACGTATCGGACCGACAACCTTGCCCTGTGCCGATAAGCCCAATCAGGACCCTGCAGCGGACGCAACACCAAGTCAGGTTTAACTTTGCCAATGTGCCAGAGATTGTCCTCAAGCACACGTTGCTTCACAGCCATTTGAGAAGGGAGATTCAAATGTTGCATCTTGCAACCGCCACACGCTCCCGCGTGCATTCCAAAATTGGCACAAGCGGCTTTGATCCGCTGAGATGACTTTTGTAAAACGTGCTGAAGCGTGCCCTGCTCCCAGTTATTTTTCTTGCGATGCACATTCACGGTCACACGCTCGAAAGGGAGCGCACCCTCAACGAACACCACTTTGCCATCTGGACGGTGTGCAATACCTTGCGCCTCCAGATCCATCGATTCGATCAGCAAGCTTTTGTCTTCCACAGAAGCGATGGTTATCTCAGACATTCAATGGCTCAGCGGTTTGGCAACATTTTCAGTGGATCGATGGGTTTGCCTTGTTTGCGAATTTCAAAATGCAGCTTGATCAACTCGGAATCTGAATTGCCCATTTCAGCGATTTTTTGTCCCTTTTTGACCGACTGGTCTTCTCGGACCAGCAGCGTTTGGTTATGGGCGTAGGCGCTCAAAAAGTTGTTGCTGTGTTTGAGGATGATCAAATTGCCGTACCCCCTGAGCCCAGCGCCTGCGTAAACAACTCTGCCATCAGCGGCAGCCAACACTGGGTCTCCCAGCTTTCCAGCAATGTCAATGCCTTTGTTTTTGGATTCATCAAAAGTAGATTGCACAGAACCCGCCGCAGGCCAGCTGAACAGCATGGCGTCTTCGACAGTTTCTGGCGCTACCGCAGGAGGTGGTTTAGGTGTTGAGTTGTTTGCAGGGTTGTCCTGACCCGAAGTCACCGCGCCAGGTGCGGGAACAGGTTTGACCACGACCGCATCTGAAGCCGCTTCTGCCGAGGGCGGCAATACCCGTAACACTTGACCCACTTCAATCAAGTT
>RFYK01000032.1 GCA_009925585.1 Betaproteobacteria bacterium
TGAAGCCACCGCATGAAGGCTCGTCCATCGGTGTGACCAAGGTCAGTCAAGCTGAACAATTTCAAGCAGCCATCGAGTTGGCCACACGGCATGACCCGTATGTGTTGTGTGAAGCCTTCATCCAAGGCGAGGAAGTCACTTGTCCGGTATTGGGGGACGCGGACCATGCCACAGCGCTGCCCGTGGTTCGAATCGCAGCGCCTGATGGCGCGTATGACTACCAAAACAAATATTTCACCGACGCAGTGACCTACCACTGCCCCAGCGGATTGCCTGCCGACGAAGAACAAGCCATTCAAGCCTTGAGCGTTGCCGCTTACCGCGCATTGGGTTGCCGTGGTTGGGGGCGTGCCGATGTGATGATTCGCGCCAGTGACCGCCAACCGTTTCTGCTTGAAATGAACACCAGCCCGGGCATGACCAGCCATTCGTTGGTGCCGATGTCGGCCAAAGCAGCGGGCATCGACTATGCCGATTTGTGTGTGCGTTTATTGCAAGCTGCACGACTGGACTCAACCATGGGGGCAGCTCAGGCATGAAAGCACGTGACGCCATGTACATGAGCCGCGAGACAGCCCCAGAGGTTGCGCTGGATGTGCGTCTCATGAACATCACCAGTCGCTGGATGTTGATGCTCGCTGGCGTGCTGTTTGTCTGCATGCTCATCATGTGGATGGCGAGACACCCGGTGTTCACCATCACAGGCATGAGCGTGGTGGGCGAAGTGCGTCACAACAACGAAGTCACATTGCGTGCGAACGTGGTACCGCGCTTGCAAGGCAGTTTTTTCACGGTCGATTTGGCGCGCGCCAAGGCAGCGTTTGAAAACGTGCCTTGGGTCAGGCAAGCGGTGGTGCAACGTGAATTTCCCAATCGATTGCGGGTGGAAATTTTGGAACACGAGCCTGTGGCCTATTGGGGGCCAGAAGCGGACTCTCGCTTGGTCAACAAACAAGGCCAAGTCTTCAGTGCCAACTTTGGCGAGTTGGACAACGAAAACCTGCCGCATTTGTCAGGGCCAGACAGCGAATCGGTGCGCGTGTTGCAAATGTTCAATACCTTGGGGCCAGTGTTCACCCAGATGCAGTTGAAGTTGGGTGCACTCGAATTGACCGCCAGAGGCAGTTGGCGTGCCCGCTTCAAAAACGGGGCACAGATTGAATTGGGCAGAGGCAATGAACAAGAGGTGATGGCGCGGGTACAGCGTCTGACCCAAACATTGGCGCAAGTCAGCCAGCGTTATGGCCGTCAGACACAGTCGTTGGAGTCGGCAGATTTGCGGTATGTGAATGGCTACGCATTGCGTTTGCGCGGGGTCAGCACATTGGATTCAACAGCAACAAGGTAAGTACAAAGAGGTTGGCATGGCTAAAGAATACAAAGACTTGGTCGTCGGTTTGGACATCGGAACCAGCAAAGTGATGGTGGTGGTGGCCGAGGTGTTGCCCGGTGCTGAACTCAAACTCGCGGGCTTTGGCATTGCGCCCAGCAGTGGACTCAAACGCGGTGTGGTGGTCAACATCGATGCCACTGTGCAAAGCATCCAAATGGCTTTGAAAGAAGCCGAGTTGATGGCGGACTGCAAGATCACGAGGGTCTACACCGGCATCACGGGCAGCCATATTCGCGGCATGAATTCGCATGGCATGGTCGCGGTCAAGGACCGCGAGGTCACGGCCGCCGATGTAGCGCGCGTGGTCGAAACCGCCAAGGCGGTCAATATTTCAAATGACCAACGGTTGTTATTGGTAGAGCCGCAAGAATTCATCATTGACGGCCAAGATGTGAAAGAGCCGATTGGCATGAGCGGCATCCGACTCGAGGCCAAGGTGCACATCGTCACCGGTGCGCAAACAGCGGCTGAAAACATCATCAAGTGCGTGCGTCGCTGTGGTCTGGATGTGGAGCAACTGATGCTCAACCCCTTGGCGTCCAGCTATTCGGTGTTGACCGCCGATGAAAAAGAACTCGGCGTGGCTTTGGTTGACATCGGCGCGGGCAGCACCGATGTGGCCATCTTCACGGGTGGTGCGATTCGGCACACCGCGGTCATTCCGATCGCTGGTGACTTGATCACCAGCGACATCGCCATGGCATTGCGCACACCCACCAAGGACGCTGAAGAAATCAAAGTTGAATCGGGTTATGCCAAGCAATTGCTGGCAGACCCCAACATCCAAGTGGAAGTGCCAGGTTTGGGCGATCGTGGTCCGCGCATGCTCAGTCGCCAAGCGCTGGCCGGTGTGATCGAACCCCGCGTGGAAGAAATTTACGCATTGGTGCAACAGGTATTGCGCGAGTCGGGTTTTGAAGAAGTGCTGTCATCGGGCATTGTGCTCACCGGTGGCAGCGCCATGATGCCCGGCATGATCGAATTGGGTGAAGACATTTTTTTGAAAGCGGTGCGTCGCGGTGTGCCGCGCTACAGCAGTGCGCTGTCAGACATGGTGTCGCACCCGCGTGCGGCGACCGTGATGGGTTTGCTCGAAGAAGCACGACTGGCTCGGCTGCGAGGCTTTCGTGTCGCGCAAAAAAACGGTTCGGTCAAGACCGCCATGGGGCGTGTCAAGGACTGGTTGGTGGGGACCTTTTGACCATGCATGCCACTTCCATGAACCGATTCGAATCCATGACCACTCGCCGCTCCAAATCTCGACGATGGCGACCCTGTTCGCGGGGGGCACCACCCAGTTGACACATGCCAAACGTATTTCAAAACACACAAACACTCAAGGCAACTGCAAACTTAAATTCGGAGAGAAAAATGAAAATTGAAATGATGGAATCCAGCGAATTCAACCCAGAGACCCAAATCCGCGTCATTGGTGTCGGTGGTGGCGGTGGTAACGCGGTCGAGCACATGATCAACAGTGGTGTGCGTGGTGTCGAATTCATTTGCGCCAACACAGATGCACAAGCGTTGAAAGTCAGCTCAGCACACCGCGTGATTCAATTGGGCGACAACGGGCTGGGTGCAGGCAGCAAACCTGAGCGCGGTCAGGCAGCGGCAGAGGCCGCGGTGGACCACATTCGCGAAGTTTTGCAAGGCGCCAACATGGTGTTCATCACAGCGGGCATGGGCGGTGGTACCGGCACGGGTGCGGCGCCGGTGGTGGCGCGGGTGGCGCGCGAAATGGGCATCCTCACCGTGGGTGTGGTGACCAAGCCGTTCGACTGGGAAGGCGGTCGTCGCATGACGAATGCCGAAGCCGGTTTGGCGGAACTCGAAGCCAATGTGGATTCATTGATCGTGGTCTTGAACGAAAAATTGCAAGAAGTGTTGGGTGACGATGTCAGCCAAGACCAAGCCTTTGCATTTGCCAACGATGTGCTGAAAAACTCGGTCGGCGGCATTGCCGAAATCATCAATGTGGAAGCCCTGGTGAACGTGGACTTTGAGGACGTTCGCACTGTGATGAGCGAACAAGGCAAAGCGATGATGGGCACGGCCACAGCCAGCGGTCCTGACCGTGCGCGCATTGCCGCTGAGCAAGCAGTGGCTTGCCCGTTGCTCGAAGGCGTGGACATGACCGGTGCCAAAGGCGTGTTGGTGTTGATCACTGCCGCCAAAGGCGCGTTGAAGTTGGCTGAATCACGCGAAGCCATGAACACCATCCGTGCATTCGCTTCGCCCGAAGCGCACGTGATTTACGGCACGGCTTATGACGAAACTTTGGGTGACCAGATCCGCGTGACCGTGGTGGCCACCGGCTTGGCGCAACCGGGTCGTCGCATCGCGCCGCCCTTGTCAGTGATCCGCACAGGTACCGACAATGCGGTGTATGCCAACCCGGCCGATGTGATGCCCGTGGCCATGTCGCCCACGGCGCATGCGGGCAGTGATGGCATCAACCGCGCGTCTGCACCACAAACCAGCGGCGATGTGAATGTCAATGTGCCCAGCGTTTGGCGTACCAACCGCACCCAAGCAGCGGCCAAGGTCGACGCTTTGTCCTCGGGTGGCATGGACAACTATGAAATCCCTGCGTTCTTGAGAAAACAGGCCGACTAAAATTTGCCTGTGCTGAAACAACGAACCATCCAAACCATGACCCGCGCCGTCGGCGTGGGTTTGCACAGCGGTCAGCGTGTGGAATTGACCTTGCGGCCAGCCGCGCCTGACACGGGCATTGTGTTCAGGCGGGTCGATTTGGCGCAACCGGTGGACATTCCCGTCGGTGCTTTGTCGGTGACCGACACCCGCTTGGCGTCGACCATCGAAGCGCAGGGTGCCAAGGTGCACACGGTAGAGCATTTGATGTCTGCTTGCAGTGGTTTGGGCTTGGACAATTTGTACATCGACATCACTGCCGAGGAAGTGCCCATACTTGACGGTTCGGCCTCATCGTTTGTGTTTTTGTTGCAATCGGCGGGCATTGAGTTGCAAAACGCGCCAAAGCGTTTCTTGCGGATTTTGCAAGACGTCATGGTCAGCCATGGCGAAGGCGACCAAAAAAAATGGGCGGGTCTGTACCCGCACCATGGGTTCAAGTTGAGTTTTGAAATTGATTTCAAGCACCCAGCGGTTGATACCACCGGTCAATCGGTCACGTTTGACATGGACACCGGGCACTACAGCAAAGACATTGCCAGAGCCCGCACCTTTGGCTTCACCCGCGATGTCGAGCACATGCGCTCCAACGGTTTGGCATTGGGTGGTGGCTTAGACAATGCCATCGTCATGGACGACTACAAAGTGCTCAACAGTGACGGCCTGCGCTATGACGATGAATTTGTGAAGCACAAAATTTTGGATGCCATGGGTGATTTGTATTTGTTGGGCAAACCCATGTTGGGTCACTACCGCGCGTTTCGCTCGGGCCACGCATTGAACAACTTGCTGTTGCGCGAATTGTTAAGCCGTCCTCAATCTTATGAATGGGTGACATTCGAAGACGAGCGATTGGCACCCAAGGGACTGGCGCAACTCTCACCCGCTTGGTGATTCAACCGCGTTAACCACCCCGTCCTGCGCGCAACATGCCACTGGCTTTGGCGCGACCCATGCCTGCTTCTTTCATCAACGCCATGCCTCGCGAAGCGTGCGCGTGTGTGATGGCCAAGCCCAAGGCATCGGCGGCATCGGGGCCGGGCAAGGCAGGCAATTGCAACAAGCGTTTGACCATTTCCTGCACTTGGGCTTTGGCGGCTTTGCCATGGCCTGCGATCGATTTTTTCATTTGCAACGCGGTGTACTCGGCCACAGGCAAGGACAGGTGCGAGAGCGCCGCCAAGCATGCCCCGCGTGCTTGCCCCAGCAACAACGTGGACTGCGGATTCACGTTCACAAACACGATCTCAATGGCCGCCGATTGTGGTTGGTACCGTTTTGAGACTTCGCAAATGCCCTCAAACAACACGCCGATGCGCCCAGTCAAATCGGCACGCGGCAAATGCGTGGTGGTGATGGTGCCACTGGCCACATAACGCAATTGCCCGTTGGCCCATTGCACCACCCCAAAACCGGTGGTTTGCAGACCAGGGTCAATGCCCAATATGTTCATGGCAACACCGCAGAGGCCATGCGGCCTTGAATCACTTGGGCGCGCTCTGCCAAGTAGGGTGACTGAGGTAATTTTTCAAAATATTTGGGGCGAGGCAACATGACAGCCAAGCGTGCCGACTCCCAGCCGTTGAGTTGCGCCGCCGGTTTAGAAAAATAATGCTGTGCCGCGGCTTGGGCACCAAACACGCCTTTGCCCCATTCCACATGGTTGAGGTAAATCTCCAAGATGCGTTGCTTGCTGAGGAAAGTTTCCAATGCCAAGGTGATCACCAGCTCTTGCCCTTTGCGCAAAAAATTGCGCTCACCTGACAAAAACAAATTTTTCGCCAACTGTTGGGTGATGGTCGAACCACCCACCACTTTCGGGGCTTTGCCATTGGCAGACGAGCGGGCTTGGGCTTTTTCATTGCGCGTCCAAGCTTTTTCAATGGCTTGCCATTGCACCCCGTCGTGGCTGGCGAACAAGTCATCCTCCGATGCAATCACCGCACGACTGAGCGACGTGTGAATGCGCGAGGCTGGCATCCATTGCTGTCGCCAGCGAAAGCTTGGTTCCGATTTGAGTATTTGCACGATTTGAGACCGTTCAAACGCGGTTGAATTGGGGTCGACATAACGCATCATCACCACACGCGCCACCAAATAAAGTTGCAGTCCCAAACCGGACAGCAACACCAGCATCAACCAGCGACGAAACAATCGACCGGGTCCCACACTGCGAACGTAAGAGGGGTTGCTCATGGCTCAGAAGACTCGGCTTGGACCGTCTGGTTACGCTTGAAGGTATAGCGCGACACCAATGCCAGTTGGTCAAATTCTTGTTTCATTTCGCGAGTGAATACGCCAAACGGCCCTGCGGCTGCGGCGATCTCTAACGCCGCTCGGTCAAGCGCAGCGATGCCAGAGCTCTTCAGAATTTGGGTGGACAACACGCGTCCTTCGGCGTTGACTGTCAGCACCATGGTCAGGCTGCCATACAGTTTCTCTCCGCGCGATTGGGGAAAAAAACGGGTGCCGCGTTCTTCGATCAAACGACGCATGTGGTGTTGGTACATGGCAAAGCTGACTTCGCGGGTCGCGGGGCTGACATATCGTGTGCGCGGTCTGGCGTTTTGTTCTGCGATGCGACGTTCTATTTCCGCCAACATGTCGAGTAACTGTCGTTGTTGTTGCGCTTGTTCCTTGGCTTGCGTCGCAGTTTCAGGTTGTCGCGCTGCGTTCACCGCGATTTGCTGCTTGATGCTCGCCAGAAGCGCGGTTTGCTGCTGCTTCATTTGCTGCAATGGGGACGAGTGTGCATCCTCTGCTTGACCCGATTGCGACTTGGCTGACATCGGCAAGGGTGATTGGGTGCGGCCCGTGGCAGCCTCGCCACCCCCTTGCAAATTGGCTTGTGCCAAGGCTTGCGGTTTGTCAGCAGGCGGGCCTTCGCTGCGGCCATTCACCAAAATGATGTCCAGCGGACTTTGTGTCATCAACCGGTCAAAGCCTTGCGGGTCAGCGATTCTGAAGACCAACAAACCTGCATGCAACCCCACCGAAACCAAGATGGCGATTTGCATGGGCGTGATCTGAAAACGCATGTGAATCAACTGGCTGCGTCTGGGGAGGAGTCACCACTGTTGACTGCGTCGTTACCGGCGTCTTCCAGGTCCAATGCAATCGCGATCGGACCCACTGCGGTGTCATCGTCCGATGCGTCCTCTTCTGGGGAGGAGGCCGCGTCAAGCAAACTGACAAACGTGGCTTTGACATCCAGCGCCATGGTGTCGACCTGTCCGAGGTTCACGCGCACCAATGCACCGCGCTCGAGCGTTGGTGCCCCGGCCACACCCAATACCAACGGTAAATTCACCGCCCTGACCAACGGTGGCTCACCAGGAAAGGCTTTGATCACTGTGGCGTCGATGTCTTCCAATTGGTGTTGTTGCAAGTACTTGAGCGTCCAGTACCTTTCCATGGTGGCTTGGTGGGTGTTGTAGGCGCCGTATGCCTCTTCAAATGCCGACACGATGGACATCAGGCCAGCGTCTTTCGGTTTGAATGGCGCGACCAATGCCGCGGTGTTGCCGTTGCGCACGCAGGCGACCAGTTGCCATTGGTTCACCAAATCGGTGTAGCGACGCAAGGGCGAGGTGCTCCATGCATAGCAAGAGACACCAATACCTGCATGCGGCAACGCGCGGGTGCCCATGCGGACCTTGACACCAGGCGCCATGCTGGCTTGACTGCGGTAGAGCCCCGGCACGCCCAAATCTGACAGCCATTGGCCCCATGTGCTGTTGGCCAAAATCATGGCCTCGGCCACGATCAGGTCCAACGCGGCACCGCGCGGGCGAATGCTCAGGTGAACCGTTTCTTCGCCCGCTGGACCTTGTGCCGGCACACCGTCCAATTTGAAATTGAAATCGGGTCGATTGAACTGTTCGGGTTTGCCGCGCACTTGTTCGCGCAGGGTTTTGAGGTGCTTGGCCAGTCGGTGCATGAACGTCAGCGCGGCGCGGGGCAGGTGTTGGTCAAGCGCGGGGTCTGCATGCTGAAAGCCCGGGTCAGTCAGCCATTGCTCGGTCACGATGTGATCGAGTTTGTCGTGCCGCAAATTGGCAACGATGGGCACTTGCTCCAACTTTGTTGACGTGTGTTCAATCGCCAGCGTGTCTTCGTTGAAGCTGACATAGAGCGACAACGCTGGGCAAGCCCGTCCTTCGTCCAAGGTATAGGTTTGCACCACGCTGTCGGGCAGCATGGTGATTTTGTGGCCGGGCATGTAAACCGTTGACAAGCGCTGACGTGCCACTTGGTCTAGCGCGTCCCCCGGTTGCAATGCCAATGCGGGTGCGGCAATGTGAATGCCCAGCACCACACGACCTGTGCCCAAACCTTGCACCGACAACGCATCATCAATTTCTGTGGTTTGAGAGTCGTCAATGGAATAGGCTTGAACATCTGCCAAGGGCAAGTCTTGCGGTAAAGCGGGTGCTTGTAAATGGGGAAAAGCCGTGCCTTTAGGGAAATGGTCAAACAAAAACCGTTGCCAATGAAAGTCATACGCGCTTTGAATGGCACCTGCTTTGAGCAACAGGGTCAGCGGGGCTTGCTGGCTTTGTTTGGCAGCCAGCACCACGGCTTTGTATTCGGGTGAATTTTTGTCCGGCTTGAACAAAATTTTGTAAAGCTGAGTCTGGATGGGCGAAGGGCAACTGCCGTCAACGAGTTGTTGCGCCCAGTCTTCGATTTGCGCTTGCAGCTGTTTTTTCTTTTCAATCGCTGCCAATGCTTGCGCAATGATGTCAGCCGGTGCTTTTTTGAAATGTCCTTTGCCGGCACGGCGAAAGTAATGCGGCGCTTCGCTCAGTTTGAGCAGACAAGCGACTTGCTCTGACAAGCTGGCTTTGTCACTGAAATATTCGCGCGCCAAGTCTGTGAACGAAAACTCGTCGGGCGGCGCAAATTCCCAAGCCAGCTCCAATTCGATGCTGCTGGCAGTGGCACTGGCGTCGCGCAGCAATTCAGCCGGCGCAGGTTTTTCAAACCGCAACAACATTTGAGCCGCTTTAACCTTGACGCGCTTGCCGGATTCAAGCTCAATTTGGGCGGATGTGTCGGCCTCAGACAGCACGCGACCGCTGTGGAGTTTGCCGGCTTCTTCGAACAATGCATACATGGCTGCAATTGTCACATGCGGGGCGAGCGCAAGCCGGCCTGCATGGGAATGGGTTGATAATTCCGACATGGCCCTGAGTTTTGAAAAACCCTATGTGTTGCGCCAATTCACCCATGTGTTGCGCGGCTTTGATGGACAGCTGACGCTGGCTGTGGCGTTACTGGCCATGGCGGGTTTGATCACCATGTTTGCTTCGGGTTATGCGAATGGCATGCGGTTTTGGGACCATGCACGTAACCTGACCTTGGCGTTTGGCATCATGTTTGTGGTGGCTCAAATTCCGCCGCAGAGGTTGATGACATTTGCGGTTCCCATCTATACCGTGGGACTGGCATTGCTGGTGGGCGTGGCTTTGTTTGGTTTGACGAAGAATGGCGCGCGGCGTTGGTTGAATGTGGGTATCGTGATTCAGCCCAGCGAGATCATGAAGATCGGCATGCCTTTGATGTTGGCGTGGTGGTTTCAAAAGCGCGAAGGGCAGTTGAGACCGTTGGATTTTTTGGCAGCGACCATTTTGTTGGTGATGCCTGTTGCGTTGATTGCCAAACAACCTGACATGGGCACTGCCATTTTGGTCATGGCAGCTGGTTTTTATGTGCTGTATTTCGCGGGGTTGGGCTGGAAGTGGATCATTCCGCCCATTGTCATTGGATTGGTAGGTGCCGTGTTGTTGGTGGTGTTTGGACCGATGTTGTGTGCAGACGATGTCAATTGGCCCATGTTTCGCGAATACCAACGGCAACGCGTGTGTACCTTGTTGGACCCGTGGCGTGACCCGCTAGGCAAAGGCTTTCACATCATTCAAGGCATGATCGCCATAGGCTCTGGCGGATTTTTTGGCAAAGGGTTCATGCAAGGCACACAAACCCATTTGGACTTCATTCCTGAACGCACCACCGATTTCATCTTTGCAGCCTACGGTGAAGAATTTGGCTTGCTGGGAAATCTGTTGTTGATCGCCGGTTTCGTGTTTTTGGTATTGCGAGGACTGGCCATTTCACTCGAAGGCCCGACCTTGTTTGCCCGTTTATTGGCAGGCAGCGTGACCTTGATTTTCTTTACCTACGCATTTGTCAACATGGGCATGGTCAGCGGCATATTGCCGGTCGTGGGCGTGCCTTTGCCTTTCATCAGTTATGGGGGTACGGCCATGGTCACGCTCGGCTTTGGCATTGGTATCTTGTTGTCGGTGGCAAAAGCCAAACAGTTGGTGCAATCATGAATACACAAACAGGCATCGTTGGGGTGGGCAACATGGGCGGCGGCATGGCCAAGCGTTTGCTGAGCTTGGGCTGGCCGGTGGTGGTGCATGATTTGGACGCAAACAAGCTGTCTGAGTTGAACGCTCTGGGGGCGCAAATCAGCGCCAACGCAGCAGCGGTGGCACAAGCCGCCGACACGGTGATCGTGTGTGTGATTGACGCCGCACAAATACAGCAAGTGTTTGATGGGCCGCAGGGTTTGCTGGCGGGCTTGAAAGCCGGCCAGACGGTGATCATGTGTCCGACGATCGCACCTTCTGACACCGAACATTTCGCACAGCAATTGCAGGCCATTGGCGTGCACATGGTGGACGCACCGATGTCTGGCGGGCCGATCCGGGCCGGCAATGGCACCATGAGTTTGATGCTTGCAGCCCCCGAGGACGTGCTGGCTGCCCAAGATGCGTTGTTACAAGCCTTGTCCAACCAATGTGTGTTGATCAGCCACCGGGTGGGTGACGGTGCACGCGTCAAATTGGTCAACAACCTGTTGGCTGGCATCAACTTGGTTGGCGCCTGCGAAGCCATGGTGCTGGCCGAAAAAATGGGACTGAGCCAAGACACCGCCTTGTCCTTGATTGAGCGCTCTAGCGGGCAAAGTTGGATCGCCACAGACCGTTTGCGGCGCGTGTTTGCCAACGACACCAGCATCGGTTCACACATGCGCTTGTTGGCCAAAGACACCCGCTTGGCAATGGCGTCGGCTGAACAAGTGGGGTTTTCTGGTTGGCTGGGCGCCGACGCGGCCAAAGCCTTTGCCATGGCGTGCGAGCAAGGCATGACCGACATGGACGACAGCCAAATGCTGGCATTCATCCGGCAAGCGAAAAAGACCTGACGAACACGCGGTTCTGGGCCCGACTCCTACAATGGCGTCATGATTGCACATGAACCCACCTTAGAACGCCTCTCCATCGCCCACAACCTGTTGCTCAAGCCTTATGGTTTGGACGAAAGCCATCTGTCGCAGGCTTTGTCAGCGATCCGAGCGCACCGCATCGATGACGCGGATTTGTATTTCCAATACACCCGATCCGAAGGCTGGAGTTTGGAGGAGGGCATCGTCAAGACCGGCTCGTTCAGCATTGACCAAGGCGTGGGTGTGCGAGCTGTCAGCGGTGAAAAAACCGCCTTTGCCTATTCAGACGACATTTCCTTGGCTTCCCTGATGGATGCCGCTCACACAGTGCGCAGCATCGCGGCCAGCGGAAAAAACGCCAAAACCAAAGTTCCCGCCAGAAAAATTGCGGGCTCTCGCAGCCTCTACCGCGACGATGACCCGATCGCCAGTTTGGACAGCACCGCCAAAGTGAACCTGCTCGAGCGAATCGAGCAACAAGCCCGCGCCAAAGACCCGCGTGTGGTGCAAGTCATGGCTGGTCTGGCCAGCGAATATGACGTGGTGTTGGTGGCCCGCGCCGATGGCACGTTGGCCGCTGATGTGCGCCCGCTGGTGCGTTTGTCATTGAACGTGATCGTCGAAGAAAACGGCCGTCGCGAAAGTGGCTCGGCAGGGGGTGGCGGACGTTTTGGTTTGGCATATTTCGATGACGCTGCATTGACGCGTTATGTGGACGAAGCGGTGGGTGCCGCCTTGACCAATTTGCAAGCGCAAGCCGCGCCCGCCGGTGAAATGACCGTGGTGCTGGGTTCGGGTTGGCCCGGCATTTTGTTGCACGAGGCGATTGGCCACGGCCTGGAAGGTGACTTCAACCGCAAGGGCTCCAGCGCTTTCAGCGGCATGATTGGCCAGCGGGTTGCCGCCAAAGGTGTGACCGTGTTGGACGATGGCACGATTGCAGATCGCCGTGGTTCACTCAATGTGGACGACGAAGGCCATGCCAGCCAGCGCAATGTCTTGATTGAAGATGGTATTTTGAAAGCCTACATCCAAGACAGCATGAACGCGCGTTTGATGGGCGTGGCGCCGACGGGCAATGGTCGGCGTGAAAGTTATGCCCATGTGCCCATGCCTCGCATGACCAACACCTACATGTTGGGCGGTGACATGCATCCGCAAGAGATCGTGGCCAGCATCAAAAAAGGTTTGTACGCCACCAATTTTGGTGGCGGTCAGGTCGACATCACGTCGGGCAAATTTGTGTTTTCCGCGAGCCAAGCGTATTGGGTGGAGAACGGAAAAATCCAATACCCGGTCAAAGGCGCCACGCTGGTGGGCAATGGCCCGGACGCGCTGACCCGGGTCAAAATGATTGGCAATGACATGGCGCTTGACCCCGGGGTGGGCACCTGTGGCAAAGAAGGCCAAAGTGTGCCAGTCGGCGTGGGCCAACCCACTTTGCGCATCGATGGTTTGACCGTCGGCGGCACGGCTTAAAGCCCGTGTTTGGCCTGTGCTACATTTCAAGCCATGAATTCAGTGCTCTTTCACTTTGCTTATTTTGATGTCTCACGCCCCACCGGCGGTCGAGAGGTCTGAACGCAACAACGCTCTGAACTCCCCAACCTACCGCCGGACCCCGGCGGTTTTTTTTTGTTGACGATATTTGATCCTTCCTTGTTGAAGCCCAGGAGTCTTGAATGAAATCCCATCCCAAAGATGCTTATGCACCGATCGATGACCAAACCAGCCAGACCGACGACCAACGCATCAAGGACATCACCGTGTTGCCGCCTCCCGAACATTTGATTCGCTTTTTCCCCATCGCTGGCACGGCGGTTGAGAAGCTCATCAGTGACACGCGCCAGCGCATCGCTGCCATCATGTCGGGCAAGGATGACCGTTTGCTGGTGGTGATGGGGCCTTGCTCTATCCATGACCCTGCTGCTGCGCTGGATTACGCCCGACGTTTGAAGGCAGAGCGTGAAACTTACAAAGACACGTTGGAAATCGTCATGCGTGTGTATTTTGAAAAGCCACGCACCACGGTGGGCTGGAAGGGTTTGATCAACGACCCTTATTTGGATGAGAGTTTTCGCATTGACGAGGGCCTGCGCATTGCGCGTCAGTTGCTGATTGAAATCAACCGCAGCGGCGTGCCTGCTGGCAGTGAATTTTTGGACGTGATTTCTCCGCAATACATCGGGGACCTGATCAGCTGGGGTGCCATCGGTGCGCGCACCACCGAAAGCCAAGTGCATCGCGAATTGGCGTCTGGTTTATCGGCACCCATCGGCTTCAAAAACGGCACAGACGGCAACATCAAAATCGCGACCGACGCGATCCAAGCGGCGGCCCGCGGTCACCACTTTTTGTCGGTGCACAAAAACGGACAAGTGGCGATTGTGCAAACCCAAGGCAACCCAGATTGCCACGTGATTTTGCGCGGCGGTAAAACGCCCAACTACGATGCAGCGAGCGTGGAGGCGGCTTGCAAAGAACTGGAAGCAGCCAAGTTGCCAGCCAGCCTGATGGTGGACTGCAGCCATGCCAACAGCAGCAAGCAGCACGAGCGCCAGTTGGATGTGGCCAAAGACATCGCGGGTCAAATCTCAGCGGGCTCGCACAAGGTGTTCGGCGTGATGGTAGAGAGCCATTTGCAACCCGGCGCGCAAAAATTCACGCCCGGAAAAGACAAAGTCGAAGGCTTGGTCTATGGGCAAAGCATCACCGATGCCTGCTTGGCTTGGGATGATTCGCTTGAGGTGCTGAAAGTGTTGGACGCCGGTATCAAAGCCAGACGCAAAGCGAAAAAATAACCACCGGGTAGGCTCAATGCTGTAAGGCGTTGAGTAATTTTTGGTGGATGCCACCAAAGCCGCCGTTGCTCATGCAGACGATGTGATCGCCCGGCAGGACCGCCGACTTGATTTGCGCCACCAACTCATCGATGGACGCAGCGGTACGCGCCCGTTCACCC
Source organism: Betaproteobacteria bacterium (assembly GCA_009925585.1). GTDB lineage: Bacteria > Pseudomonadota > Gammaproteobacteria > Burkholderiales > Burkholderiaceae_C > Limnohabitans. The sequence continues at coordinate 14,254 of RFYK01000032.1, forward strand.
ATGGGGGACAGGGCATCGGCGGCATCCCAATCGAGACCGGCAGTGTGACAAAAGGCCAAATCCGCCAACGCCAAACTCCAAGGCAACTGCGATTTCATGGCACCCAATTTCATGGTGTTGCTGCGCGGTTCAAACACGGCCAACAAGCGTCCTTCGGGAACGCGGCGGCGCAAACCATCCAAGGTGGTGCGAATGGCCGTTGGGTGGTGAGCGAAATCGTCATACACCCGAATGGCTTGTGCCCCGCTGCCCACGGTGCCGCGTAATTCCATTCGACGTCGCACATTCTCGAACGTTGCCAACGCTTTGGCGGCTTGCGCCGGAGACACGCCAACATGTTGAGCGGCCGCGATCGCGGCCAGTGCGTTCATCTGGTTGTGCACGCCAGTGAGTGACCAATGAACTTGCGCCACGGGCTTTCCTGCATGCAGCACTTCAAACGCATGCGGTTCACCTGCGGCTTGCCAATTTCCGGTGTGACCAAACCGGTCCACTTGGCTCCAGTGTCCCTGGTGCAACACACGTTTCAAACTGTCTTGCTCGGCATTGACGACCAAGCATCCGCTGGCGGGCACGGTGCGCACCAAGTGGTGAAATTGCCGCTCAATCGCGGCCAAGTCATCAAAAATATCGGCATGGTCGAATTCGAGGTTGTTCAACACGGCAGTGCGTGGCCGGTAATGAACAAACTTGCTGCGTTTGTCAAAAAATGCGGTGTCGTACTCGTCGGCCTCGATCACAAACAACGGGCGGGGTTGGCCCGAAGCCTGTTGACCCAGTCTGGCTGAGACACCGAAATTCAAAGGCACGCCGCCAATCAAAAACCCTGGCGTCAATCCCGCTTGTTCCAGCACCCATGCCAGCATGGCGGTGGTGGTGGTTTTGCCATGGGTTCCGGCGACCGCCAACACATGCCGAGATTGTCCGGGCGCATGAAGCACATGGTCGCTCAGCCACTGTGGTCCGCTGGTGTAAGGCACACCGTCTTCCAGAATGGCTTCCATCAAGGGATATCGCGGGGCACCGTCGGGCAGGCGGGCGCGAGACACGACATTACCGATCACATACATGTCGGGCTTCAATGCCATTTGATCGACGCCATAGCCTTCGATCAATTCGATGCCCAAAGCGCGCAACTGATCGCTCATCGGGGGGTAAACACCAGTGTCACAACCGGTGACTCGGTGACCGGCTTCGCGGGCCAGGGCAGCCAGACCGCCCATGAAGGTGCCGCAAATGCCTAGTATGTGTATGTGCATGGATTGGCATTGTAGAAGTGCCCTGATGCCAACCAAGGCTTTGACAAGGCACAGGGTGCATGGCCTGCGCCAGCGAGGTCACAATCGCCGCTATGCACAGCGACACCAAAAGGGAAATTGCCGCCACTGCCGCTCGCTTGGTGGTCGAGGAGGGCTTGGAGTTTGGACCAGCCAAACACCGTGCCCTCAAAGAACTTGGCCTGCCTGCCCGTCAGGCTTTGCCAGACAACGACATGGTCGAGAGCGAAGTCATGGACTATTTGCAACTGTTTTGCGCTGACACCCAGCCAGGCGAATTGCGCGCGTTGCGTCGCTTGGCGTTGACATGGATGGAGCGACTCTGCGCATTTCGTCCGCATTTGACTGGCGCAGTATGGCGCGGCACGGCCACGCGTTTGTCAGACATCGCCATCCAATTGTTTTGCGATGACAGCAAGCAAGCTGAAATTGCGTTGCTCGACCAAGGCGTGCGTTTCGATGTTCGCGCGGTCCCTGGTTTTCGCGGGGAAACTGTGGACGCGCTGAGCATCCACAGCCATTGCCCTGAACTGAATGAAGACATTGGTGTGCATTTGATGGTGTATGACCATGACGATTTGCGCGGTGCTTTGTTGCCTGACAAGCAAGGCAGGGCTTGGCGAGGCGATATCAACGCGGTTCGGCAACTGGTGGACAATGCCTGATGAGTTCCGAAATACCGCGCCCCACATTGGCTGGCAGCCGCCGCACATTTCTGTCTGTCGCTGCCGGTGCACTGGCCACAGGACTGGCAGTGGCTTGGTGGCGTCAACGCCGCGAAGCCTTGCCAGAAACCGCACTTACCGCCTTGTGGGCAGCTGAGTTCGAACAACCCGATGGCTCGCCTTTGTCATTGGCATCTTTCAAAGGCCAGCCGCTGGTGATCAATTTTTGGGCAACTTGGTGCACGCCGTGCGTTGAAGAAATGCCGTTATTGAACGCCTTTTATCAGCAAAATAAGTCTAAAAGCTGGCAAGTGCTTGGATTAGCGATTGATCAGCCCAGTGCGGTCAAGCGTTTTTTGGGCCAGCATCCGGTAGAATATCCCATCGGTTTGGCGGGTCTGACGGGCACCGCACTGATGACCGAGTTGGGCAATTTGCAAGGTGGTTTGCCTTTCACTTTGGTCATCGATGCACAGCAAGGGCTGCGCATGAGAAAGCTCGGTAAACTGACAGACGCAGACATCGGTTCTTGGCTTTGACATTCAGCTTACTTCGATTGAAGCCTCTAAATGGTGTAAATTAGCACCTTGTTAACAGCAATTGACTGCAAGTTATATGGATTTAAGAAAACTTAAAACTTTGATTGACTTGGTTTCCGAGTCCAATGTGTCCGAATTGGAGATCACCGAGGCCGAGGGCAAAGTCCGCATCGTCAAAGGCCCGGTCGGTGGACCAGTTGTCATGGCCGCGCCTGTGGCGGTGGCTGCGCCTGCAGCACCTCTGGCGGCGGCAGCGACATCGGCACCCGTGGCCGCTCTGCCTGCGGAGACGCCAGTCGCCAGTGGCCATGTCGTCAAATCGCCCATGGTGGGCACGTTCTACACCGCCTCCAGCCCCGAAGCCAAACCGTTTGTTCAGGTCGGAAGCGTGGTCAAAGAAGGCGAAACCATTTGCATCATCGAGGCCATGAAAATCCTCAACGAAATTGAAGCCGATAAAAGCGGTACCGTGACCCGCGTGTTGGTGGACAACGGCCAAGCCGTTGAGTACGGTCAACCCCTGTTCATGATTGAGTGACCCCCGGACATGTTTAAAAAGATATTGATCGCCAACCGGGGCGAAATTGCACTGCGCATCCAACGCGCCTGCAAAGAACTCGGTGTCGAGGCCGTGGTGGTGTATTCCGAAGCTGACCGTGATGCCAAATACGTCAAATTGGCAGAAGAAGCGGTCTGCATTGGGCCGGCGGCTTCAGCACAAAGTTACTTGAACATGCCCGCCATCATTTCTGCGGCCGAGGTCACTGATGCGCAAGCGATCCACCCCGGTTACGGGTTCTTGAGCGAGAACGCTGATTTCGCAGAGCGGGTGGAAAAAAGCGGGTTCGTCTTCATTGGGCCCACGCCGGATTCGATTCGCATGATGGGCGACAAAGTATCGGCCAAGCAAGCCATGATCAAAGCAGGCGTGCCTTGCGTCCCCGGCTCTGACGGTGAATTGCCAGACGACCCCGCGCAAATTCGACGCATTGGCAAAGCCGTGGGTTATCCGGTCATCATCAAAGCCGCAGGGGGTGGTGGTGGTCGCGGCATGCGGGTGGTGCACAACGAAGCCGCATTGATCCACGCGGTACAAACCACCAAAGCCGAGGCGGGCGCAGCATTTGGCAACCCGGCGGTGTACATGGAAAAGTTTTTGCAAAACCCCAGGCACATCGAGATTCAAATATTGGCGGACAACTTCAAGAACGCCATTTACTTGGGCGAGCGTGATTGCTCTATGCAGCGACGCCACCAAAAAGTCATTGAAGAGGCACCGGCCCCAGGCATCGCGCGCAAATTGATTGAGCGCATCGGTGAACGCTGCGTGGCTGCCTGTAAAAAAATGGGTTACCGAGGCGCAGGCACCTTTGAGTTCTTGTATGAGAACGGCGAGTTTTATTTCATTGAAATGAACACCCGTGTTCAAGTGGAACACCCGGTCACCGAATTCATCACCGGTGTTGACATCGTCAAAACCCAAATCATGACGGCCTCGGGCATGAAGTTGCCCTATACCCAGCGGCAAATCGAGATCAAAGGCCATGCGATTGAATGCCGCGTGAACGCCGAAGACCCGTTCAAATTCACCCCTTCACCCGGACGCATCACCATGTGGCATCCACCGGGGGGGCCTGGTGTGCGCGTGGATTCACATGTCTACACCAATTACTTTGTGCCCTCCAACTATGACTCGATGATCGGGAAAATCATCGTGCATGGCGACACCCGCGAGCACGCATTGGCGCGCATGCGCACGGCTTTGGGCGAGACCGTGATCGAAGGCATCAGCACCAACATCGCCTTGCACAAGGCATTGATGAACGACCCAGGATTCATCAGCGGTGGCACCAATATCCATTACCTAGAAGAATGGTTGGCGGTTCGTCAAGCCTGATGGTTGAACTGCATTTGCATTGCCCGCAGCATGAGGTGGAAACCATCAGTGATGCCTTGATGGCTTTGGATGCACTCAGCGTGTCGGTCGAAGACGCTGACGCCCACACCGACCAAGAACAAGCGTTGTTTGGCGAACCGGGCATGCCCCCGCCTGCGGCTGGTTGGGCCCGTTCGCAAGTGGTGGCTTTGTTTGCCAGTGAAGCGGCTGCACAAGAAGCAGGCCAATTGTTGGTACTGCAGCCCTTCTTTCAAGAGGCCGAACTCAAAGGCATAGAGGCCTTGTCAGAACAAGATTGGGTGCGGCTGACGCAATCACAATTTGAACCTGTCCCGATCACGGACACATTTTGGGTGGTGCCAAGTTGGCACGAACCTCCAACGCAAGCACATTGGGTGCTTCGCTTAGACCCGGGTTTGGCATTTGGCACGGGCACACACCCTACGACCCGCATGTGTCTGCGTTGGATCGCCATGCACCCGCCGCAAGGGCAACGCGTGCTGGACTATGGGTGTGGCTCGGGCATTTTGGCGATCGGCGCGGCGATGCTTGGTGCTGCAAACGTGGACGCGGTGGACATCGATCCGGACGCGTTGGTTGCCACCCAAGCAAATGCCCGCGACAACCAAGTGCAGGTGAACACCGGGCCGCCCTCGCTGGCCAGTGGCACGTACCCGCTGGTGGTGGCCAATATCTTGGCAGCGCCTCTCAAAGTGTTGGCACCTTTGTTGTGTGCCCACGTGGCCGCTGGCGGTCAGTTGTTGTTGGCTGGTATTTTGTCGCGCCAGACCGAAGAAATTGTTCAGGCCTACCAACCGTTCATGGCATTGCAAGTGGCCGATGAACAAGATGGTTGGGTGTTGATGCACGGTCAGTCACACTGACACTTCAACCGATCCAGCGTTTCAAACCCATGGCTTTCGTCACCCTTTGCCCCCAATGCCAAACTGGCTTCTCGGTGCAACCGGAGCATTTCAGCACGGCTGACGGTTGGGTGCGTTGCAGCCGCTGTGCCCATGTGTTTCAGATTGATCAGCACTTGTTTGAGATGGACGATCCCAAACCAGCGCCGGAATTGGTACAGCCGTTGTCTCGACCCACGGCGTCGTCAGCAGACACGTCACTGAGTGTGTCTGAACCAGCCTCACATGGTTGGGCTGGGTTTTGGCTGGGCTTGATGCTGCTGGTCTTGGCATGCCAGTGGGCAGTGCACCAGCGCCATGCGATCGCAGGCCGTGTGCCCGAATTGTTTCCTCTCTTGCAGTGGTTATGCCATCCTGTGTCTTGTGATGTGCATTTGCCGATGGACCCAGACCAAGTGTCATTGGAGTCCAGCAGTTTCAAAAAAGCGGGTGAGCATGCATTCGTCTTCGAAGGGGTGGTCAAAAACCTTGGCGACTCTGTGCTGACGCCACCCGCCTTGGAGCTGACCTTGAATGCCGATGGCCGCGATGTGGTTCGCAAAGTCATCATGCCTTCAGAGTTGGGGTTGACCGAGCCTTTGCGTCCTCGCGGCAACCACGCGTTTTTTTTGAGCTTCAAGCTCGAGCCGTCGTTGTCTCCGACAATCGATGGTTACAAGGCCTTGCTTTTTTACCCTTAAATTTTCAGATTGGATGTACCCATGGCAGTTGTGATTTGTGGATCGTTGGCGTTTGACACCATCATGCATTTTGAGGGGCGTTTCAAAGAACAAATACTGCCTGAGCAATTGCATATTTTGAATGTCTCATTTCTGGTGCCGCGTCTGCAGCGAGAGTTTGGTGGATGCGCCGGCAACATTGCATATGGTTTGAAACTGCTGGGCGGCCACCCGTTACCCATGGCGACCTTGGGCAACGATGGTGAAACCTATTTCAACCGACTCAAGCATTTGGGCATCGCGACCGATTTCGTGAAGATGGTCGCCGATGATTACACCGCACAAGCCATGATCATGACCGATTTGGACAACAACCAAATCACTGCGTTTCACCCCGGTGCCATGATGCAAGCGCACATCACACAGGTGCAACCCCGTGCTGACATCAGTTTGGGCATCGTCTCGCCCGATGGTCGTGATGCCATGCTGCAGCACGCTGAGCAATTTGCAGCCGCTGGCATCCCGTTTGTGTTTGATCCCGGCCAAGGCTTGCCCATGTTCGACGGTGAAACATTGCGCCATTTCATCGAGTTGGCCACTTGGGTGACGGTGAATGACTACGAAGGAAAAATGCTGTCAGACCGAACCGGTTGGGACAGTGCCACCATTTCAAACAAAGTGAATGGCTTGGTCGTGACCTTGGGTGAAAAAGGCTGCGAGGTCTGGCAACAAGGCCATATGCAATGGGTGCAACCGGTCAAAGCCGAGGCGGTGGTGGACCCCACGGGCTGTGGCGATGCATGGCGAAGTGCATTGCTGTTTGGTTTGGATCAGGGATGGGATTTGATCCGTTGCGCAGAATTGGGTAACCAAGTGGGCGCCAAAAAAATTGCCACTCGCGGGCCGCAAAATTACTCGCTGACATAAAAAAACCCGGTGCGATCAGACACCGGGTTATAGGCAAACATCAAGCGCCTTTTCAGGGCTTGGTGGCCGTTGGAAACGGCCATGCTGCTTGCGGGTTCAACGTGGTTTGAGCCACATGTGCAACCGCATGGTGGGTTGCGGGACTGGCATGTGGCTTTTTGACCGCTGGTTTGGCTGCAGGTTTTGCGGCTGGCTTGGCGGCCGGCTTCTTCGCTGCTGCGGGTTTGCTACTTGTTACTTTTTTTTTGGCCGCGGGTTTTTTGGCGACAGGCTTTTTCTTGGCTGCGGGCTTTTTAGCTGCTGCTTTTTTAGCGACTGGCTTTTTGGCTGCAGGTTTTTT
>RFYK01000033.1 GCA_009925585.1 Betaproteobacteria bacterium
GACCATTTGCAAACCGCTTCATCGCAGTTGCAAACCGAATTCAAAGACCTGTTGATACAACCGCAAATTTCCGACTACACCGCCGATTGGCAACTGCCACCCGCGCTGCAGGGTGCAGGTAAGCGCGTCATTTTTTTTCCGGGCTCAACCTTGGGCAATTTCTCGCCTTCGCAAGCCCACCATTTTTTTCAGCAATGCGCGCAACACTTGCCGGGTGGCGCGCTCTTGCTGGGCGTTGATTTGATCAAAGCACCTGAACTGTTGCATGCAGCGTATAACGATGCGCAAGGTGTCACCGCCGCGTTCAATTTGAACCTGTTGGCGCGCGCCAACCGCGAATTAGGTACCAACTTCGACATGACCCAATTTGCACACAGCGCTTTTTACAACGCCCCTTTGCAACGCATTGAAATGCATTTGCAAAGCCTGTGCGCACAACACGTACAGTTGGACGGTCAACGCTTTGATTTCGCGCAAGGCGAAACCTTGCACACCGAGTATTCACACAAATTCACACTGACGGGTGTGCAACAAGCCGCGAGCATGGCAGGCTTGCAAGCAGGCCCGGTCTGGACCGATCCGCTGCAGTGGTTTGGTTTATTGTGGTTAAACATTCCCTCAACCTTGGAGACAGCCCGATGAAAGCCATTTGGAACGACACCGTGATCGCCGAAAGCAACGACACCGTTTTGGTGGAGGGCAACCATTACTTCCCCAGAGCCGCATTGAATGACGCGTATGTGTCACCCAGCAATCACAAAACCATGTGCGCCTGGAAGGGCCAAGCCAGCTATTTGTCTTTGCTGGTCAACGGCGAACTCAACAACGACGCCGTTTGGTTCTATGCCGACCCCAAACCGCAAGCCGAAGAAATCCGTGGCCGTGTCGCCTTTTGGAAGGGCGTCAAAGTCGCTGAATGAGTCAGTGATTTCCCTAGTCACGCCCTGAAAACCCGTGTCAACTCGGCCACAATCGATGGTTTCAGTTTTCGAGATTCAGCAGCATGGCGCACATGATCATCGATGGCAAACCCTGTCAAGCCATCAGCGGACACACCTTAGAGGTTCGCTCGCCCGTTGACGGGAAAGTGTTTGACCACATCTCGCCCGTTGACGGGAAAGTGTTTGACCACATCCCCCGCTCGGATGCCCGAGACATTGATTTGGCGGTGCGTGCTGCGCGCGCTGCATTGAATGGCGCTTGGGGCCAACTGAGCGCTACCGAGCGCGGTCGCTTGATGCTCAAGCTCAGTCAACTGGTCATGACACACGCAGAAGCATTGGCGCTGCTGGAAGCGAAAGACACCGGCAAACCCATGACCACCGCGCGCAATGACATGGTGGTGTTGTCGCGGTATTTTGAGTTTTACGGTGGTGCTGCTGACAAAGTGCACGGAGAAGTCATTCCATTTTTGAACGGCTACCAAGTCAATTTGTTGCGCGAGCCTTTGGGTGTCACCGCGCACATCATTCCTTGGAATTACCCCGCGCAAATGATGGGACGCAGCATCGCACCAGCACTGGCCATGGGCAACGCGGTGGTGGTCAAGCCTGCGGAAGATGCGTGTCTGAGTTGCTTGCGCATCGCCGAACTCGCTCTGGAAGCAGGATTTCCAGCGGGTGCACTGAACATCGTGAGCGGTATCGGCGAAGAAGCCGGTGCGGCATTGGCGAATCACCCTGACATCAATTTCATCAGCTTCACCGGCTCCAACGAGGTTGGCGTCTTGATTCAACAAGCTGCGGCCAAACACGCTGTGAAATGCACGTTAGAGCTGGGTGGCAAATCTCCCCATTTGGTGTTTGAAGATGCCAACCTCGAATTGGCAGCCACCACGGTGGTTCGCGGCATCATTCAAAACACGGGGCAAACCTGCACGGCCGGCAGTCGATTGTTGGTGCAGCAATCGATTCATGACCGGTTTGTCGCTCTCGTCGCGGAAAAATTCAAACAGGTTCGCGTGGGTACGCCCGAGATGAACTTGGACTGCGGGCCGGTGGTCAACCCGACGCAACAACAGCGCGTGAACCGGTTCATCGAACAAGCCAAGGCCAGCGGCCTGCCCGTGCTGGCACAAGGTCAGATTGACCCAGGCGTGCCAGCCGATGGCTACTACGTGATGCCCACGTTTTTTGGCGCCGTGCCAGCGGATCACCCGCTGGCACACCAAGAAGTGTTCGGACCAGTGTTGGCTGCCATGCCTTTTCAAGACGAAGCGCATGCGATCGCATTGGCCAATGGCACCGACTACGGTTTGCTGGCCGCGGTTTGGACTGAAAACGGCGGCCGACAACAACGCGTGGCCAAGGCGCTCAAGTGCGGACAAGTTTTTGTCAATTCGTTTGGCGCAGGTGGCGGCGTCGAGTTGCCGTTTGGCGGCGTCAAGCGTAGCGGCCACGGTCGAGAAAAAGGCTTTCTGGCATTGGAAGAAATGAGCACGACCAAAACCGTGGTGCATTTCCACGGATAAACACACAGTTTGAAAGACACAGCATGGCTCAGTTAAATCAAAAAATCGCCATCGTCACGGGTGCAGGTGGCGGGTTCGGTCAAGGCATTGCCAGCGCCTACGTCAAAGAAGGTGCGCGCGTCATCGTCGCCGACATCCATGCGCCAGCTGCGCAACAAGTGGCCCAATCATTGGGGGCCAATGCCAGCGCATTCACTTGCGATGTCAGCAAAGCAGATCAGGTCAAGGCCTTGGTCGCGCATTGCGTCGCCACTTTTGGTGTGCCAGACATCGTGGTCAACAACGCAGGCACCACCCACAAAAACCGTCCCATGTTGGAAGTGGACGAAGCCATGTTTGACAAAGTTTTTGCGGTGAACGTGAAATCGATTTTCCACATGGCACACGCCGTGGTGCCACTCATGCGCCAACAACAACGCGGCGTGATATTGAACATCGGATCGGTGGCTGGCATACGTCCTCGCCCTGGCTTGTCCTGGTACAACGCGTCCAAAGGCGCGGTCAATGTGTTGTCCAAATCCATGGCGGTTGAACTGGGTCCAGAAAACATTCGCGTGAATGCAATCTGCCCGGTCATGGGCGTGACGGGCTTGTTTGAAGACTTCATGGGGTTGCCAGACACGCCCACGAACCGCGCCAAATTTTTAGGCACGATTCCCTTGGGCCGTTTTGCACAAGCCAGTGATGTGGCCGCCGCCGCCGTGTTTTTGGCCAGTGATGCCGCCGAATTTTTCACAGGTTTAGAAATGCCTGTCGATGGTGGACGCACGATTTGATGCACACGCTTGACGCCAACACATTGGCGCATCTGCAAAGCTGGCAAGGTCAGACCGAAACCCGTCATGACCAGATCACCGCTGCGCCGATGCACGCGATGTCGGCCCTGCTAGACCGCACCGACCCTGCGCCGCAGGTCGGGGATGTGTTGCCACCCTTGTGGCATTGGTTGTATTTCTGGCCGCTCACGCCCTCCTCAGAGCTGGGCGCCGATGGCCATCCCAAGCGCGGTGGTTTTTTACCGCCGGTTCCGTTTCCTCGCCGGATGTGGGCGGGGGGTCAGTTGCGTTGGCATCAACCCATGCGACTGGGTGACCAGGTTCAACGCGAATCACGAATTGAACAGGTTCAACACAAACAAGGCCGCAGCGGTGAACTGCTGTTTGTGCAAGTGCATCACAGCTACCTCGGTCCACAAGGTATCTGCCTTGAGGAGAGCCATGACATTGTTTACAAACCCACTGAGCCAACGTCAGACACACCACCAACAGGTGTCACTTCACCCTTCTCACCTGAATGGCAACGCGATGTCGTTCCAGACGATGTGCTGTTGTTTCGTTACTCGGCCTTGACCTTCAACAGCCACCGGATTCACTATGACCGCCGTTACGCCATGCAGACCGAAGGCTATCCTGGCTTGGTGGTGCATGGCCCGTTGATGGCGACATGGTTGGTGGATTTGCTTCGTCGCCACAGCAACCGTGTCTTGACCTCGTTTTCATTCAAAGCGCTCAAGCCTGTGTTTGAATGCGCTGACCAACGCGTACTGACATTGTGCGCATCCACTGAGGGCGATCATGTGCAGGCATGGACCCAGGACCATGAAGGCCATGTTTGCATGCAAGCCTCTGCACACTGGCAAACCACCCATTGATATTCATGCATGCCTTGCCCGCCATTGACGAACACCAAGACATCCGCGACGCGGTTCGGCAGTTGTGTGCCCCATTTGGCAGCGCCTACTGGCAAAGCGTTGACGAGCAACGCGCCTACCCCGACGCGTTTGTGGATGCGCTGACACAAGCCGGTTGGCTGGCTGCCTTGATCCCGACCGAGTACGGAGGTTCGGGTTTGAACCTGACACAAGCCTCGGTGATCATGGAAGAAATCAATCTGTCAGGCGGTAATGCCGGTGCATGCCACGGGCAGATGTACAACATGGGCACGGTGTTGCGCCATGGTTCGGATTTGCAAAAACAGACTTACTTGCCGCGCATCGCCAGCGGTGAGTGGCGCATGCAGTCCATGGCGGTCACCGAACCTGACACGGGCAGTGACACCACACGACTCAAAACCACCGCCACCAAACGCGGCGACCGTTACGTCATCAACGGCCAAAAAGTGTGGATTTCCCGAGTACAGCATTCCGACTTCATGGTGTTATTGGCACGGACCACGCCTTTGGCAGATGTCACGCGCAAAAGCCAAGGCCTGTCCGTGTTCATTGTCGATGTCAACCACGCTTTGGCCAACGGCATGGTACTCAAGCCGATTCGCAACATGCCCAACCACGAAACCAACGAAGTGTTTTTCGAGAACTTGGACATTCCGCACGACAACTTGATTGGCAAAGAAGGCGAAGGCTTTTCTTACATCCTGGATGGATTGAACGCAGAGCGGGCATTGATCGCCGCCGAATGCATTGGTGACGCGTATTGGTTCATTCGCAAAGCACGTGACTATGCGAACACGCGCGAGGTGTTTGGTCGCAGCATCGGCCAAAACCAAGGGGTGCAATTTCCCATCGCTGACAACTTGATGGAAACCGAGGCCGCCAACTTGATGCGTTATGAAGCTTGCAAACGGTTTGACGCGCAACAAGCCTGTGGTGCGCAAGCCAACATGGCCAAGTATTTGGCCGCCAAAGCTTCTTGGGAAGCGGCCAACGTCTGCTTGCAAACGCATGGTGGGTTTGGGTTCGCGAGCGAATACGATATTGAGCGAAAATTCCGCGAGACACGCCTGTACCAAGTGGCACCCGTGTCGACCAACCTGATTTACGCCTATGTCGCAGAACATGTGCTGGGCCTGCCAAAGTCTTACTGATGTCTGAACACCCACCCTCCAAACCGCTGGACCATGTCACTGTTGTGTCTTTAGAGCATGCGATCGCGGCGCCCTTTTGTACTCGGCAACTGGCTGACCTGGGGGCGCGCGTGATCAAAGTGGAACGCCCGGGTGAAGGCGACTTTGCACGCGGCTACGACCAACGCGCGCGGGGTGCATCGTCGCATTTTGTTTGGGTCAATCGCTCCAAGGAAAGTTTGGCGCTCGATTTGAAACAACCCGCGCACCTGTCCGCATTGAAGCAACTGATCAGCCATGCGGATGTGTTGGTGCAAAACCTGGCGCCCGGTGCCACCGCTCGCATGGGTTTGGATGCGGCGCAATTGCGCACCCAGCACCCTCGGCTGATTGTTTGCGACATTTCTGGTTATGGCTTAAACGGGCCCTACCGCGACAAAAAAGCCTACGATCTGTTGATACAAAGTGAAGCCGGTTATTTGTCTATCACCGGCACGCCTGAGCAGCCCAGCAAAAGTGGTAACTCCATCGCCGACATCGCAGCGGGCATGTACGCTTACAGCAGCATATTGGCCGCCTTGATCCACCGTGACAAAACCGGTCAAGGCGCACACATCGACGTCTCAATGCTGGAAGCGCTGACCGAGTGGATGGGGTTCCCCCTGTATTACTCGACCGACAACGCCGCCCCACCACCGCGCAATGGTGCATCGCATGCCACGATTTATCCATACGGCCCGTTTGTGGCCGGCGACGGCAACAGCGTGATGCTGGGCTTGCAAAATGAACGCGAGTGGCTGCAATTTTGCGACGTGGTGATGCAAGACAAAACCTTGGCATCCGACCCGCGCTTCAACAGCAACCGCTTGCGACACGACAACCGGCAGACACTGGAAGCCATCATCTTGAACGTGTTTGCGAGCATGACCGCAGTGCAAGTCATTGAAAAATTGGACCAAGCGCAAATCGCCAATGCCCGCATGAACCACATGGCCGATGTCTGGGCGCATCCCCAATTGAAAGCGCGTGAGCGTTGGGTTGACATCGATTCACCCGTTGGCAAATTGCCCGCCTTGCTGCCCCCAGGCCAAAGCGATGCCTTTGAATACACCATGGGAGCGATCCCCCGTGTCGGCGAACACACCGACCAAATTCTTGCGGAATTTGGGATCACGCTTTGACTGATCTGCGCCAGCGCACCAATCGTGTGAATGCCACCAGATGAACAACACTGACATCCGTTTGTTGGGGTTGGCGTCGTTCGCCAGCATGGCTTCCATGCGCATGTGTGACCCGATGTTGTTGCAATGGTCAAGCGATTTCAATGCCACTGCTGGGCAAGCCTCGCATGTGATCGCTGCATTTGCGATTGCCTATGGCGTCATGCAATTGGTCTATGGGCCTTTGGGCGATCGTTTTTCAAAAGTTCGGCTGATTGCATGGGCAACCGCGCTGAGCGCTGCGTTGAGTGTGTTGACGGCTTGGTCTGTGGGCATCGACAGTTTGCTGTGGAGTCGCAGCGCCATGGGAGCCGTGGCCGCAGGCATCATCCCCATGAGCATGGCATTGATTGGTGACCAAGTGGCCTATGAATGGCGACAACAGACCTTGGCACGGCTGATGAGCGCCACCGTCACCGGGTTGATGGCAGGCCAATGGTTTGGAGGATTCGCCGCGCAATACTTGGGTTGGCGATGGGCGTTTTATGCATTGGCCATGGTGTATGCCATCGCCAGCGTGTTGTTATGGCGCAGTGACATGCTGGTCATGGCATCGGGTGAAACCAACAAAGGCCCGGTCACCTTGGCCAGCTATGTGCGTCACCTGCGCGATTTTTTTCGCGCCAAGTTGGTTCAAACAGTTTTGCTGCTCACTTGGGTAGAAGGTGTGTTGGCTTTTGGTGCGTTGGTCTTCATCCCCAGCGTGCTCATCAAAGATTTCCACATGAGCACATCGGCCGCCGGTGCAGCCATGTTGCTCTATGGTTTCGGTGGTCTGGGTTACAGCTACTTTGCAAAACGTTGGATTGCATGGCTGGGCGAATCCGGCTTGGCCACGGCAGGCGGAGGGTTGATTGCGATCGGCTTGGCGTTGTTGCTGCTCACCCATCACACCTTGGGCGCGCTAAGCGCCTGCTTGGTGATTGGCATGGGTTTGTACATGTTGCATAACGTGCTGCAAACCCAAGCCACGCAAATGGCGCCTGACAACCGAAGCACCGCGCTGACCATGTTTGCCAGCTTGCTGTTTTTGGGCCAGTCTTGCGGCGTGATCCTGCTGTCATGGAGCTTAGACGCCCACTGGTTGCATGAAACGCTGGCGGTGTTCGCGGTTTCGGTGGCATGCGCAGGATGGACAGTTTCCCGTCAAAGCCCAGGCAAACAGACGCCGGCTAGCTGAGCTTCTTGATCATCAACTGGTTGGTGTCCATGTTGATAGCCGCTTCAAAACTTGATGCAAATTGCTTGGCCGCACGCAACAACATGCGCACCGGTACGCCATTGACATAAGAAAAAGAATGTCTGGCAAACAACACCGGGCCGTTGGGTGTTTCGCGTACAGCAAACTTTTGATGGGTCAATCGTTCATTGACTTGATCGCACAGTTTTTGCACCTCGGCGACCGGCGTCATGGTGCTGGTGGGGAAAGCCTGACCAATGAAGATGATTTGCTTGGAGTCTGGCACGACCCGAACCCAAAACGGGTACATGAAGCCACGAGAGCAATAAATGTCTCCGTTTTTTTCCAATCGGGCATCCGTGCGGTTGCTGTTGAAATAGTCGCACACGATTTGGTTGGTTACCTCGAATGGCTTCCAAACCTTGGGGCTGTCTGCATCCGCTTTTTGTGCGCGGGTCTCTTCCATGACTTCAAGCGCATGCGCTGCCAATTTGGGGATTTCAACTTTCAGAAAACCAGCCAAGCGCAAATTGTTTTGAAACGCGATTTGTATTTCATCGAATTGCGGCGCTTTGACTTGCACCGCTGAGGGCGCGGTTTGCATGACCATTTCTTTGTAGTAACGGTCAGGTTTGGGCATCACAAAGTCTTTGAAGAGGTGGTAGTCCTCAATGATTTTTTGCAATGTGATGCCAAAGAAAAAATGGCGGATGTCTTTTTTCTCCAGCACGTCTTTGTAAAAAAGCTCCATGCCGTATTCGATTTTTTCTTTGAACTCTGCCTCTGTACGTACGACCATATTTGCTCAGTAATCCTCACAAAAAAACACACTGGAATCTTAACCAATGATTCCCCTTACCCTTGAAAATCTTCCCAAATTGAACAGGGTTTTCAATTGACCTATTGTGTGATCGGAAGCTACGACTAAATGTTGATCTCTGTCAAACGCATTTTGATAAATTTCACTGAAAAACAGGCGCAATAACGCTTTAGGATCTGTTTTTCATGTCAGGCAACCACTTTCACACCGTGGCGATCGGTGCGGCAGGCGAGCCAATGGCGCCGGGCAAACGCAATGGCGGCGCGGTCAACAAGAAACGGTGTCGTTGGTGCGCCCGCAGCCAGTTGGCCAACGGGGTCAAATGCCAAAGTTCGCCCAAATGCACACCCAACTTGAACAAACAATGTTCGTGCAATGGCAAGCT
Organism: Betaproteobacteria bacterium; assembly: GCA_009925585.1. GTDB lineage: Bacteria > Pseudomonadota > Gammaproteobacteria > Burkholderiales > Burkholderiaceae_C > Limnohabitans. The sequence continues at coordinate 8,878 of RFYK01000033.1, forward strand.
GGCGCAGGCACCCTCCCTTGGCAGTGCAGGGTGGGTTTCAACCGCATAGTTGTCAGCGATCAATGCCACCAAGCCACTGTCTGTGATCCATTGTTTGAGTTTCTCGTCGCGTCCATCCAAGGCACAACCGGTTCGCGCCAACACGTCTGCATCTGGCTGCTTGTTCATTTGCAGCAAAACCTCGCCAAACCCGGTGTGGATGCACACCATGTCACCAGAGGTCACCTCGATCCCCTCTTTGTCCAGCACACGCATCCACGTGTCATACCCGACAGCCTCACCCGTGTGCCCCAAATGGGCATGCAAATCGACCATCACCGCACGGCCTTGCACACAGCGCTCGGCCATGACTTCAATGCCTAAGGCTTTCGCATAGGAGGTGGATTCTTTGGGAATGTTGATGAAATCAAAGATGCCCGCGCCTTCGGGCTTGTCGGGGCCAACCACATCCACGCCAGCGCGAAAGCCGTTGTAGTAAAGCGGCTCAGGCACACCATCGCCATCGGCATCAAACATGGAACCGGCGTGCGCCAGACTGTCCCACTGGGTGCTGTATTGCAGATGCATGATCACCAAGTCATCGCTCATCACATCCGTACACAACGGGTCATCGCACCACAGTTGGTAATTCATATTGGGCTTGCCATTGCGTACCGTGGGTCGCAACACAGGTGCGCTGCGTCTGGGGTTGAGCACACTGCCCCCCGGAAAATCCAAAGGCAAACTGAGGTTGAACGTGAGGCCGTGTTTCACCTCTGCCATGCCTTGCAATACTTTGTCTGGCGTGAGTAAATTCATGCGACCGGCTTGGTCGTCTGGCCCGAAATCGCCCCATGTGGAGCCAGGGGGTCTTTGTTTCCAACGCGTTGAACTGCTCATGCGTATTCCCCTTTTGACAACTGAAAACCCAACGGCTTACAAAGACTTGCGAAGCTTGCTGGCCAACTCGCCAATGATGCCTTTGCGAAACAACATCACACACACCACAAACACCAAGCCTTGCACCACGGTGACCCAAGAGCCCAATTGCGCCAAATAGTTTTGCATGGTGACGATGACAGCCGCACCCACGACAGGCCCGAACAACGTACCCAACCCGCCGACCAAGGTCATGAGGACGACCTCGCCCGACATGGTCCAATGCACATCGGTCAACGATGCCAACTGAAACACCAACGCCTTGGTGCCACCGGCCATGCCTGCCACCCAACCAGACAAGACAAAGGCAATCAATTTGAATTGGTCTTTGAGCACTTGTCCAAACGGTGAATGCACGATGCGCCAAACCAACCCGAAGCCGAGAAAAAACACAGCCATCACGAAGATGTACATGTTGGATGGCACACCCAAATCGAGCAAGCCGAACAACATGCCACGCGGCACACCTTGTATGCCGTCTTCGCCACCGGTGAATGGCATTTGCAAATAGACAAAAAACACCATTTGCGACAGCGCCAAAGTGATCATGGCGAAGTAAATGCCTTGTCGGCGAATGGCCAACAAACCCACCACCCAAGCCAACACCGTGGCACACAACGTGGCAAACACGATGCACCACTCTGGTGTCCACCCCCACACTTTGGCCGCATGCGCGGCGGCATAACCCGCTGTTCCAAAAAACATCGCATGACCGAACGACAACAATCCGCCAAAGCCCAACAACAAATTGAAGGCGCAAGCAAACAAGGCAAAGCACATGACCTTCATTAAAAAAACCGGATACACAAAATAAGGGGCGATGGCAAAAAACGCAAACATCAAGCCCAACGCCACCCATTGGTGACGCAAGTCTTCGTCGTGCATGGCGCTGGATTTCATGGGCTTATTTTTCCGTTCCAAACAGACCGGCGGGTTTGATCAGCAACACCAGCGCCATGATGACAAAAATGACCGTGTTCGAAGCTTCTGGGTACACCACTTTGGTCAATCCCTCGATCAAACCCAAGCCAAACCCAGACAAGATGGCCCCCAAGATCGATCCCATGCCACCGATCACCACCACCGCAAACACGACGATGATGATGTCTGCCCCCATCATGGGACTGACTTGGTAGATGGGCGCAGCCATCACCCCTGCGATGGCTGCCAAACCGACACCAAAGGCATACGTCAATGTGACCATGCGTGGCACATTGATGCCAAACGCTTGTACCAATGATGGGTTCTCGGTGGCTGCACGCAAATATGCACCGAGTTTGGTTCGCTCGATGACAAACCACGTACCAAAACACATGACCACCGAAGCCACAATCACCCACGCTCGGTACTTGGGCAAAAACATGAACCCCAAATCCACCGCGCCCATGAACACTTCAGGCACGGCATAAGGCATGCCTGATGCACCATAAGCATTGCGGAACAAACCTTGGATGACCAAGGCCAAACCGAAGGTCAATAACAAACCGTACAAATGGTCGAGCTTGTACAAACGCACCAGCATGCTTCTTTCAATGAGCGCACCGGTGGCCCCAACCACCAACGGAGAAAGTACCAATGCCACCCAATAATTCAAACCCAACCATTGCAGCGACAAATACGCCACAAACGCGCCCATCATGTATTGCGCACCATGGGTGAAATTGATGATGTTGAGCAATCCAAAAATCACGGCCAACCCGAGCGACAACAGGGCATAAAACGATCCGTTGATCAACCCGATCAACAATTGACCAAACAAGGCCTGCGATGGAATGCCAAACAATTCCATGGGGCGGTCAGTTCTTCACCAAAGGACAATCGCCTTCGCTCAATGGACGAAACGCTTGGTCTGCGGGAATGGTGGCCAATAACTTGTAGTAGTCGTAAGGGCCTTTGGACTCAGCCGGTTTTTTGACCTCGAACAAATAAGCCGGATGCAATTTGCGACCGTCTTTGCGAATGCTGCCTTTGCCGAACAACACATCGTCTGTGGGCAGGTCTTTCATTTTTTGCGTGACTTTGGTGCCATCGTCCGTCTTGCCCGCGTCAACCGCTTTGAGGTAATGCAAGATGCCCGCATAAACACCTGCCTGGTCCATCGAAGGGTACTTGCCATTGTTCAACGCGGCAAAACGCTTGGACCATGCTCGGGTCTGGTCATTCAAATCCCAGTAAAAGGTTTCAGTCAAATACAAACCTTGTGCTTTTTCCAAACCCAACGCATGAATGTCAGTCAAGAACACCAACAGTCCCGCCAATGTTTGCCCGCCTTTGACAATGCCAAATTCATATGCTTGCTTGATCGAGTTGGTGGTGTCGCCACCGGCGTTGGCCAATCCGATGACCTTGGCTTTGGACGCTTGCGCTTGCAACAAGAACGAAGAAAAGTCTTGCGTGGCCAATGGATGCCTGACCTTGCCCAGCACCTTGCCGCCATTTTTCAAAATCACGGCCTCTGTGTCTCGCTCCAAGGCTTGCCCGAACGCGTAATCCGCGGTCAAGAAAAACCAACTGGTGCCACCGTGCTGGACCACGGCTTTACCGGTGCCATTGGCCAGCATCCAGGTGTCATACAACCAGTGGATGGTGTTGGGTGAACATGCCTTGCCGGTCAAGTCTGCGGTGGCGGCGCCAGTGTTGATATGGATTTTTCCTTTTTCACGGCTGACTTGGCTGATGGCCAACGCCACCGATGAGGTCGGTACGTCGATGATCATGTCCACCTTGTCAGCGTCAAACCACTGCCTGGCAATGTTTGAACCGATGTCAGGTTTGTTTTGGTGGTCAGCGCTGACAATTTCAACCTTGAGGCTGCTTTTGGTGCTCTTCAAATAGTCGTCCACCGCCATCTTCGCCGCGATGACTGATCCAGGCCCGCCAATGTCGGCATACAAACCAGACATGTCGTTGAGTACTCCGATCTTGACGATGCCATCTGAAATTTGGGCATGGGCTTGCATGCCTGCCACGGTCAACATCATTGCCAATACAGTTTTTAAAGAAAATTTCATGTGCTTCACCTTGCAAAAAAATCAAACGCCCAAGTACTGCTTGAGCATGTCCATGCGGCTGTCTAATTCGGCAGCTGCAAACCCTTGAACCACTTGCCCGTGCTCCATCACGTAAAAGCGGTCTGACAAACCACTGGCAAATCGAAAATTTTGTTCAATCATGACGATGGTGAATTTCCGCTCGCGCAAGGTTTGAATCATGCGCGACAAAGACTGCACGATCACGGGCGCCAACCCTTCTGAAATTTCATCCAGCAACAACAAACGGGCCCCAGTACGCAAGATGCGTGCAATGGCCAACATTTGTTGCTCGCCACCCGACAAACGCGTGCCGGGACTGTGACGACGCTCATACAAATTGGGAAACAAGCTGTAGATTTCGTCCAAGCTCATGGCGCCCGGCGCGATCACGGGTGGCAACAACAGGTTTTCTTCACAGCTGAGGCTGGCGAAGATGCCACGTTCTTCGGGGCAATAGCCCACACCCAAACGTGCAATTTGGTGGGTTGACCATCCCACAGTTTCGTGGCCTAACACTTGGACAGAGCCGCTGCGCTGGCCAACCAAACCCAGAATGGATTTGATGGTGGTGGTTCGGCCCGCGCCGTTGCGACCCAGCAATGTCACCAACTCACCTTGGTTCACCACCATGTCAACACCATGCAAGATGTGCGATTCACCGTAGTACGCATTCACCCCTTGCAAGCGCAAAAAAGGCACCGATGCAGCAACAGATTCAGTGACCATGCGAAGCCCCCAGCGCGTGCTCTGTGCTGCCCATGTAAGCTTCTAAAACTTGCGGGTTCGACGAGACCGTGTCGTAAGAACCTTCGGCAATGATTTGGCCACGCTGCAACACGCTGATGGTGTCAGCAATTTGTGAGACCACACCCATGTTGTGCTCCACCATCAAGACCGTGCGATCAGCGCTGACTTTCTTGATCAATTGCGTGACTTTGTCAACGTCCTCATGGCCCATGCCTTGTGTGGGTTCGTCAAGCAACATCAATGCGGGTTCGGTGGCCAAGGTGGTGGCAATTTCCAATGCGCGTTTTCTGCCATAAGCCAATTCAACCGCTTGCACCTGCGCAAATTCAGACAAGTCCACTTGCAAGAGCAACTCCATCGCTTTGTCATTCAAGCGGTTGAGTCGAGATTGGGAGCGCCAAAAATCAAACGATGAACCTTGGGCGCGTTGCAATGCGATGCGCACATTTTCAAGCACGGTCAAATGCGGAAAAGTGGCGGAAATTTGAAAAGAACGCACCATGCCGCGCCGGGCCACTTGCGCTGGTTTTTCTTTGGTGATGTCGTGACCGTTGAACAAGATGCGACCGCTGTTGGGGATCAAAAACTTGGTCAGCAAATTGAAAAATGTGGTCTTGCCAGCGCCGTTGGGGCCAATGAGCGCGTGAATCTGACCTCGGCGAATTTTCAAATCCACCGCATTGACAGCCACAAATCCCTTGAACTCTTTGACCAGTTGGTGTGTTTCCAGGATGACTTCGTCGACCATCTTCAGCGCCCAATCACGACATATCAGCAACGAAGTATCTTCGCGCCTGCCATTGGGCCAACCACCTATGGTTAACCCTTGATCCAAGGCGATTTCGCCTTGCCACCCATCGTCAATAGCGGTTGTAAATTTCCAATGCCTTGAGCATGGATTTTTCTTTCTCAATGATCGGGATCATTTTCGATTCCTTGTCATCGTATTGCTTGAGCAATGCCACCACCTTCTCGGCTGCAGCCGCCGGCACCACCACCACGCCATCGGTATCGCCAACGATGTAATCGCCCGGGTTGACCATCACATCGCCACATTTCACTGGCACTTGTTTTTCCACACCCACCATGCGGCCCACCGAGGTGGCCGGTGTGATGCGTCTGGACCAGACAGGGAAACCGATGCGGCGCAGCTCTGCCACATCTCGCACAGCGCCATCAATGACCGCACCTGCGAGACCACGCACTTTGGCGGTCGTGCCCATCAGGTTACCCATGGCCGCGATGTCAATGCCATCTTGCATGACATACACCAGCACCGAGCCCTCAGGCGCTTGATCAAGCAACTCCAGCGCCAAATTGGGGTACTTGCGGTTATCGTTTTTCAGCACAGGGCGCAGCACGGCCGTGGCTGCACGCCCGACCACACGGGCATCAAAAATAGGTTTCATGTCAGCCGACATCCAACCACGTGCACCCGTGGCCTCTTCGATCGCATCAGCGATGTTGCCCGTGCTGTTTTCAGGCAAAGACAGCGCTGCGATGATCTGTTCTTCTGTCATGGACCAAGCACTCAAACTCAACGACAGGCATAAAAAGCAAAACAACGACTGAAGTAATCGACGCATCATGGTCTCCTTGGTGAATCAACAGGCAATGCAAACAACCCATCGCCGCATATTAATCGACCGGGGGGTGCTGATGTCGTCTCCCATTTGCACCGAGCTTTTGGGCATGGTTTTTTTGACGCCACCGTAACCACCCTGTCAACATTAAGACCAACGGCAAACACCCCGTGATGACCGCCAGAATTCGGCCTGTCCGTCCGAAAGCCTCTCCGTTATGCAAGGGATGTAACCAGTCAAAGAACACATCAGCTGCGCCCAGTTTCAAGGGGTCTCTGCTGGCAAGCACCTGCGCAGCAAAGGGGTCTACCCAAACAAATGTTTTGGGAAACCGCTCGCTCGGCTCGCCAGCCTGTTGCAAACGCAAAACATAAGCGTCTTCTGGCTTGACCGGCGCTTCAATCCAACGCAACTTGGCATTCGGAAAATGCGTGAGCGCCAGCGAAACCGCTTGATCAGCGCTGATGCGCTTTGCGTCTGGCAATGGAACAACCGAAGGGACTGTTTGCATGTCCCAGCGAACCGACATGCGATTCACCATGGGCTCCAACCAATGTGGTGTGGCCAAACCCACACCTGTCACGGCAATCAATAGCAACCATGCCGCGCCATATGCGCCGGCATAACTGTGTATGTCGTAAACGGCTTTTTTGCTGCCATTACGAACCTTGGGCATGGCTTTGGTCAGTCGGTGTTTTCCGCGTGGCACCCACAAGCACAAGCCCAAGATCACACTGACGATCAACGCGATACCGAACACACTGACCCACGCCTTGCCAGATTGACCCATCAGCAACGAATAATGCAAGTCATACATCCACGTGACCAGATACTCCCCCCAAATTCGCGTGCTGAGCACCGCACCTGAACTGGGATCAAGGGCCACCACGATCGGCGAAAACTCATTCGGATCTCGTTCCTCAGGTTTCAAGTACCTGGCAAACACCACTTGGTCTGCTTGCCGTGGCAATTCAATTCGCCAAGCACCTTGGCGCTCGGGGAACTGTTCATGCAATTGGTCAAACCAAGTTTGGATCGCAGCGTTTGGTTGAAGTGGTTGTTGATGAACCAACGCAGGATTCAACCAACGGTCAATCTCTGGGTAAAACACCAAAAAACTGCCCGTTAACCCCAGCAATACAAACACTGCACCGAGGAACAAGCCAAGGTACAGGTGCAGCATCCGCACATACCGACGCCAAGAAAATTTGGTCATGGCTCAGAACCTGACAGTGGCGGCCAGAAAATATGAACGTGGCGCACCTGCAGAAAAGAAAGGAACGGAAGAACCTGCGGTGCTGTCTGCGTTGTAATCCCAGACATCTGATGCGTAGACTCTGTTGAGGAAGTTTCGCACTTGAAAATCTATGTTCACTGATTTGGAGGGCTGGTATTTGACACTGGCATCCAATAAAGTGAATTCACCAAATTTTCCATTGGTGTTGTAGGTGTTGATGTAATAGTCACCTTGTGCCCTGCCCTGTAAACCCACACTCATCTGTTCGGTCAAGGTGTGCTCAGCACCCAGCGTGGTCATGTAGTTGGGCGTCCCAAACACTTGTTTGCCAGTCAAAGAAGCGGTGTAGCCAGAAACAATGTTTGCTTCCTGCACAGAATGAGACAACCAAAGTTTGGTGTGACTTGCCCATTGGTTGGTGATTTGGAAATCGACACCTCTTCTGCGCGTCGCACCCAAACGGCTGAAGGTGCCTGCCGCGGCCAAGTTGGCCACTTCGTCAGGCGCAACTTGCTGCCAAACAGCCATGCGCCCATCCATACCAGAACCATTGCTGAACTTGTACCCCAATTCCTCGCCGGTGTTGACCGAGGGACTGGTCAAGCTTGAAGCATAGGGACCCGAGGTGTATGCACCGCCAGTCAACAGTTGAAAAGTTTTACCCCAATTCACATACACACTGTTGTGCGAATTGAAGTTGTAGACCACGCTCAACTTTGGTTGATTGATCCAACCATAATCGGTCATGTCATTGGAAGAATCAGTAGCGGTATTGTTTTTGTGTCCCTGCGATGACCCTGAGAAATGGTCCACGCGCCAGGCAGGAATGACCTTCAGGTGATCAGTCGGACGCAAAATTGCTTGCGCATAGGCACCTGTGTTTTCCACTGTGTAATCCCAGCACTCGCTGTATCGCCCAGTGGCTGCCCCGGCTGCATTCAGTCGAGAGGCCGTACACGTGCTGACAGTGCCCACATAAGCACCTGTCGCAGCCCAGTAATGTCTTTTGTATTGGTTATCTTGCTTTTCAACATTGAAACCCGTTTCAATCGTCAAATTGGGATGGGTTTCCCAAGTGAACGAACCCGCTAAACCCACATGGTCTTCATTCCAATGCCTGTTTTGTGAGTAGACGTTCGCAGTGCTGTCTGCTGGATAAGTCATTTTTCGGTCGTCCGTCAACCCGCTGTAATACAGCTTTCCCGAAACAAATGCGCTTGATGTCACTGCATAGTCAAAGTGTGCGCTGACCGTTTGCATCTGACGACTGTCTGTGTCAGCGCCACTCCTTGTGGAAACATGCTGTTGTGGTGATGCGTTGTATTCAGATTGGGTCAGGTAACCTGCCTCGTCCGCGTTTCCATCAAAATACCTGACCACCAAGCCTACCCTCATGTCACTGCCAATGGGTCGATAAAACCATTTCGCGCCAATGCCGTATTTGTCTGTGTTGGAATGGTCTCTGAATCCGTCCGATTTGTAAGTCGCCAAAAAATAGTTGGAAGACACTTCATCGGTTTGACTTCCAAGCACTGCTTGAAAGTCCGTGGTGTTCCAAGTTCCATATGACAACCGTGCATCTCGGTAGTTGCCACCTTGCTTGGTGACAACATTGATGTTGCCACCGATGCTGTGCAAACCATACCGCGGGTCATTGGTGCCGCGCACCACTTCGATGTAATCGATGTCCATCGGGAACACCATGTCCATCTGCCGCATGTGACCCGCATTCGTGTTGGAAGGTATTCCATCAATCAGCAACTTCACACCGCTGACATAGCCTTCGCCATTGAATCCACGAAGCGCGGGTTTGCCTGTTTCCAAACCCATTTGCCACGACTTCAATGAAATTCCCGGCATCTGCCCCAACAATTCCCAACTGTTTTTGACATGCTTGTCCTCAATCATGTCTGAACCCATCAAGTCCACCGATGTCAACACTGCTGAGGCGGGTAAAGCCCCTTCCCTCTCTGCAGTGACAACCACAGACCCCAACACTGTCGTGGATTCTTGTGCCCACACCCATGGTGCGCATGCAAACACCATGGCAGCTGCCCATGTCATATGAAATTTACGCATCACAACCTCTGAAAATCAAAGTAACAAAAAACACCAAGCCATGCTTGGTGCCGACGTCAGATGAAGTTCAGAGTACGGGTGGGCCGCGAGAAGGTAAGGGAGGTGCAGTTGCTGCTGCGATATGTGCAGCTGCGATGGGGTGCAGTGCGTGGGCTAATGCAGAAGGTTTTACAAATGCCATGCCGTTAGACGACGGTGGCAAAGCTACCAACAGGCATGTGTTCATGGCTGTCGGCGTTGTTGTTATCGCTGGGTACCAGCTTCATCACACCGCCTGCGGTACACACGATTTCCATGGCTTTGGGAGACACCAAAGATGAAGCAGATGCCACTCCCAGCGACATGACAAACCACACCAGCATGAAGCGGGCAAATGATTTGGCTTGTCTCAGTGAATGCATTTGCCAATTTTAGTCTTAAACAGGTTCGTTTTTTGAATCAACCGCCAGCCGACCATGAAGAGATTATTATTTTTTAGTTACATTTTTTTATGCTCACCGTTTGCCATGGCCATTGAAGAACCCGCGTTCAAAGTGATTTCCACCTCGGGGAAATTTGAAATCAGGCAGTACGCGCCCTACCTGATTGCGCAAACTTGGGTTGAAGGTGACATGGATGACGCGGGCAGCCAAGGCTTCAGACGCATCGCCGATTACATTTTTGGCAATAACCAACTGCCGGGTGCCGACGGTTCCGGCAAGATCGCCATGACCGCGCCCGTCACCATGGAACCACAATCTGCCAAGATCGCCATGACCGCGCCCGTCACCCTGGAGCCAGGCGACATCGCCAATGGCATGAAGTCTGCACAACGTTGGCGCGTGCAATTTGCCATGCCGCGCCAATACACGATGGCTACCATCCCCAAACCCAAAAACAGCGCGGTGACACTCGCCGAGGTCAGCGAAAAATGGGTGGTGGTGCACAGCTATTCGGGGCTCAATACATTGCAGCGCGTGCAGGACAAGACAGATGAACTGCTGCAATGGCTCAAAGCCCATTCCCTGGTTGCCAAGAGCGCACCTCAGCTTGCGCGGTACGACCCACCTTGGACGCTGCCGATGTGGCGAAGAAACGAAATCATGGTGGAAATCGAAGCGCCCTGACACCGCATACCATTGACATGACCACTGCCCCAAGGAGCCTAGCCATGCGAACAATTGTGTTGAGTCTTTGTTTATGCCTGAGTTCTGGCTGGGCCATGTCCGCCAGCGCATCTGAGGAATTGAAGAAATGTTTCGCGCAATCTTCCACCAGCAAAGACAATGTCACTTTGTTGAAATGGATTGTCAAAGCGATCGTGGCTCATCCTGCGTTGACAGAAATTCCAGCCATGAAAGCGACTGACAAAACCACCATCGACCGTGAATTCGCCGCCTTTGTCGAAAAAATTCTGATCAATGACTGCAAAAGGCAAACGATTGACACATTGCAGACCGAAGGCTTGCCTGCGTTGCAAGGCGCACTGGAAACGCTGTCTCAACAATTGATCAAAGAACTGATGTCCAACCCCGAGGTAAACAAGGAAATCGGCGCATTCGCTTCGCACATTGATCAAACCAAATTGATGGGGGCATTGTTGGGGTTGAAGTGATGCCAGGTTCATTGTCATCTGCCCATCGAACACACACGGTGGCTGTGTTCGTGCACCACCCCATGTGCTCGGTGGACTCCGTCAATGGCGTCTTGCAAGCCTTCAGCGCAGACTTCCGCTTGAAAATTTTCACACGCCACCCTGTGGCGCAGGATTTCTTCGATGATGTGGATTTGGTGGTTTTTCCTGGAGGCGATGGCGAGGCGAGTTCATTTCGCTACTTGCTGAAAGACAACGCGCCATCCGTCAAAACATTTTTACAAAAGGGCGGAAAGTACTTGGGCATATGCATGGGTGCTTATTGGGCCGATGCACACTATTTCGATATTTTGAAATCTACACGGGTCGTGCAATACATCCGTCGCCCGGGCGCAGACATACGCTCTTCGTATGGCACAGTGGCACCTATCCAATGGCGTAACCAACCCGAGCACATGTATTTTTACGATGGCTCCACCTATTTAGGCGGCCAATTTGACACAATCGCAACCTACGCCAATGGCGACCCGATGGCGATCGTCCAAGGCTCGGTGGGCTTGATTGGCTGCCACCCGGAAAGCCAAGCCAATTGGTACACCAAAAAATACATGCAGCCCCATTGGCACCATGAAAATCACCATCACCTGCTCAAACAATTTGTGAACGATTTTCTGCTCGAGAAAAAACAGTTGAA
>RFYK01000034.1 GCA_009925585.1 Betaproteobacteria bacterium
GTCGCCCATGTGGCCATCCGGCGGATCGATCACGGTGGTACTGCCGTTCAACACATGGTCACCGCTGACCAGCAAACCATCTTCTTCCAACAACAAACACACATGGTTGGCCGCATGCCCGGGTGTGTGTATGACCCGCAAGGTGTGCGTGTCTGGGCCGCTGTGCAGCACCAGGTGGTCGCCATCGTTCAAAGGGTGGTCTGGCACAAACTGGCTGTGTGCTCGCGCCGTGTCAGCCGAAGCCATGCCCATGATGCGCGCGTCCACACCCTGTTCAGCGCATAAGCGTTGCAGCATGGCCGCACCCGGTGAATGGTCTGGGTGGGAATGGGTGCAAACGATGTAACGAACTTGACCGCTGCAGGCTTGCCAAAGGCGTTGCACATGTTGCGCGTCTGGCGGCCCCGGATCGATGACGATGAACCCACTGTCAACATCGCCGATCAAATACGTGTTGGTGCCCGGGCCGGTCATCATGCCCGGGTTCGGGGCGGTCAACCGTTGCACATGTGCCAGCAAACGCACAGGTTGTTCTGTTTGCCAATCCAAATGGTGCAGGATTTGCCCGTCTCGGCAAGTCAGCGCCAGTTCGCCAAACGGTGGCTCGTGTTCCATGTGGCGCGATTCTTTGCCGTTGAGCCAACCGGCGCGAGGGCAACTGTGAAACCAAGGTTGTTCATTGGCACACGCGGCCAACACCGCGTCCACCGTGTCAAAGGCTTGCATGCGTTCCAGCGTGCGAATGGTGGGAAAGATGATGAAGAAATCGTTGTCGCGGTGTCGTTGCAGGGCTTGTGCTGGACGAATCCATAAAGGCTCGAATTGCTCTTTGTCATCGGCCACTGGGGTTTGGTCTTGCGGCATGCGCGCCACCAAAAATGGCACGTCAAATCGACGCTTCAAATCTCGGTCGGTCACCCAATGCGCCAACACAAACACCTGGTCCGCCGCCATGCGCATGCCATGCGTTTGTATTTGTGGCGCCAACGCTTGGGTACGGTCTAACCGCGCGATGTCATCCTTGTTGGCCATGCGCCCATCCGAATGACGCGCCAACAGCACACCCAGTTCTTCAAAGCTTTCACGAATGGCCGCGATCGCTTGGGTGAGTCGCTCATCGGTTTGGCTGGCTCGTCGCGCAGCCAACGGGTGTGCGCTGTGGTCTGCAGGGTCAATGCCGCCTCCAGGAAACACATAGGCGCCTGGTGCAAAGCTGGCGTTCATTGAGCGTCTGGTCATCAGCACTTCGATGCCTTGGTCGCTATCGCGCAGCAACAAAACGGTGGCGGCTGGCAACAAGGGAGCGGGATCGCGTTGAGGATGCAGTTGTAAATGCGGACGGACCATGGCTGAAATGGAGAGTGAATCAGGCATGATAATCCCCGCATGCGAATCCGATTTACCAAAATGCAAGGCGCGGGCAACGATTTTGTGGTGCTCGACGAGACCCAAGGTTTGCTGGGACTGAGCGCGGATGATTACCGTTTTTTGGCGGATCGCCATTTTGGGGTGGGTGCCGATCAAATACTCAGCGTACGCGCCGCACCCTCCGCCGATGTGGATTTTGAATATGTGATTCACAACGCCGACGGCGGCGAGGTGGAACAGTGCGGTAACGGCTCGCGTTGTTTTGTGCGTTTTGTGCGTGAACAAGGGCTGACCACCAAGCAAAGCATTCGCGTCAAGGTGCATGGCGGTGTCATCACTTTGAACGAATTGCCAGATGGTCAAGTGAAAGTTGACATGGGACAGCCCGTGTTAGATGAGCCGCAGATTCCCTTCCTCACCGAGCACGCACAGGCATTGGACGATCCGCCTTTGTTGTGGCGCTTGCAATGCAACACGCAGGTTGCCGACGTGGCCGTGGTGTCCATGGGCAATCCGCATGCTGTCATGCGGGTCAGTGACGTCGACAAGGCGCCGGTGACAGAACTCGGCCCGTTGATCGAGCACCATCCTGCCTTTCCTCAACGTGTCAACGCGGGCTTCATGCAAATCTTGTCAAAGCAACGCATCAAGTTGCGCGTGTTCGAGCGCGGTGCGGGCGAGACCTTGGCCTGCGGCACAGGTGCGTGTGCGGCGGTGGTCGCTGGCATTCGACAAGCGTGGCTCGACCCGGTGGTTGAAGTGCACACGCGCGGCGGCTTGTTGACGATTGAATGGCAAGGGCTTGGTCATCCCGTGTGGATGACAGGACCGGCCACCACGGTATTTACTGGCGAGATGGAGATTCCCCGATGAGCAACCCGATCACCCCGATCACAGAAGACGACATCGCCAATTTTTTGGTGAACACACCGGATTTTTTTGACCGCCATGCGCAACTGCTCTCCAGCGTTCGCATCGTCAGTCCGCATGGACAACGGGCAGTCAGTCTGCAAGAGCGACAAGCCGACATGCTGCGCGAAAAAATCCGCGCCCTTGAACACCGCATGATGGAGATGATTCGCAACGGCAGTGACAACGCGGTGTTGGCTGACCGCTTGCACCGTTGGGCGCAAAGTTTGTTGATACTGCAACAACCCGCCGATTTACCTGCGGCCATCGTTGCTGAAATTCAGCACCATTTCATGGTGCCCCAAGTTGCTTTGCGGGTTTGGCGTGTGGCCGATAAATTCCAGAAAAAATCGTTTGCGCAAAACATCAGCGAAGAGGTCAAGCACTTCACCCGCGAATTGGCTGCCCCATATTGCGGTGCCAATGCCGAATTTGAAGCAGTGCAATGGCTGGCGCATCCGCACGAGGCGCAATCGGTGGCGTTGTTGCCCTTGCGGCACAACACCGCGCCTTGGACCGACCCCGCTGAAAACGCCACGGCAGCCGACAGCATTGGGTTGTTGGTGCTGGCCTCTCCGGATCCTCAGCGTTTCCACCCGTCCATGGGCACGGATGTGTTGACGCGCATCGCCGAGTTGGCCGCTGCTGCACTGGTGCGATTGCAATAAGACACATGCCCGACATGGCCGATGACGTCGCACTGGTCGAACGCTATTTGGCGCATGCCCAGTTTGAAAAACGCTTGGCCGAGCGCACCTTGGCTTTGTACCGTGGTGATTTGCTTCGTTTGCAGGCTTTGGCCGCAGCCGACAAGGTGGCGTTGACGGCGGTGCAAGCGCACCACATGCGTCGGTGGATGGCGCAAATGCACGCCAGCGGCCGTTCGCCGCGCGGCATTGCCTTGATCACCTCTGGGTGGCGCGGTTTTTACACGTGGTTGGGCCGCGAGGGTTGGGTCAAAAGCCATCCGCTGGCAGGCATGCGAGCCCCGAAATCTGCCAAACCTTTACCCAAAGCCTTGAACGTGGACGAAGCGGTGCAACTCGCTGCATTCCGGCAAGAGGCGCAAGACCCGTGGTTGCAATCGCGTGATGCAGCCATGGTCGAGTTGCTCTACAGCAGTGGTTTGCGAGTCGCTGAGCTCACCGGCTTGGATGTGCAAGCCGGACCCCAGGCGCGCGGTTGGATTGACATGCAAGACGCGCAAGCGCATGTGCTGGGCAAAGGTTCCAAGCGCCGAAGCGTGCCAGTGGGCACACAGGCGATGGCAGCCTTGCAAGCATGGTTGGCGTGGCGGGAGCAGAAGCTGCCCGCGCATGCGCAGTCACAGCAAGCCTTGTTTGTTGGCGTGCGTGGAACGCGTTTGACCTCGCAAGCGATTTGGCAACGTTTGCGCTTGCGTGGGGTGCAAGCGGGCATCAACACCCCAGTGCATCCGCACATGTTGCGACATTCGTTTGCCAGCCATGTGTTGCAGTCCAGCGGCGACTTGCGTGCCGTGCAAGAAATGCTGGGCCATGCCAACATTGGCACCACACAGATTTACACTCGGTTGGATTACCAACATTTGGCCAAGGCCTATGACGCCGCGCATCCGAGAGCCAAACGCAAATCCCCATGAAAACCATCCAACTCAAAGCCGGTAAAGAGCGCTCGGCATTGCGCGGTCACCCTTGGGTGTTTGACAGTGCCATCGCCAAAGGCGGTGGGGACGCGGGTGAAACCGTGCGTGTCGAATCGCAAACAGGCCAGTTCCTCGGTTGGGCGGCATTCAGTCCGACCTCGCGCATCCGTGCGCGCATCTGGAGTTTCCAAAGCGATGAGCGGATTGACGCCGCTTTTTTTGAAAAACAAGTGGCTGCGGCCGTGGCCATGCGGGCGCGATTGCAAGTGCCCAGCAACGGCGTGCGATTGGTGCATGGTGAAGCCGATGGTCTGCCTGGCTTGATCGTTGACAGTTACGACGACACCTTGGTGGCGCAGTTTTTGTCCGCCGGCACTGAGCGGTTCAAAGCAGACATCGTCAAAGCGCTGGTATTGCACACCGGCGCCAAGCGCGTGTTCGAGCGGTCTGACTCGGGCGTGCGTGCATTGGAAGGCTTGGGTCCGGTCACTGGCTGGTTGTACCGAACTGATGGCAGCAGTGATGACACACAGATCGTGATTCAAGAGCACGATTGGTCGCTGGCGCTTGACATCGCCGAAGGCCACAAAACAGGGTTTTACCTGGACCAGCGCGACAGCCGATTGAAATTTGCCGAATACGCTCAGCGCTTGAATTTGCGTCAAGTGCTCAATTGCTATTGCTACACCGGCGGTTTCAGTGTGGCTGGCTTGAGCGGCATGCGACAAAGCGGTGCCTTGAGCGATGGCGCACAAGTCACGTCGATTGACTCGTCTGCACCTGCGATTGCCAAAGCCCAGGCCAACGTGACGCGCAATGGGTTTGATGCACAACGCCAAGTGTTCATGGATGCGGATGTCAACGCGTCTTTGCGTGCGTTGCACAAGGAAGGCAAACAATTCGACGGTATCGTGCTCGACCCGCCCAAATTTGCCCCCAGCGCCGCGCATGCCGAGCGCGCAGCGCGTGCATACAAAGACATCAACCGCTGGGCGTTCAAATTGCTGGCCCCTGGCGGCGTGTTGTTCACGTACAGTTGTTCGGGGGGCATACCGCCGGAACTGTTTCACAAAATTGTGGCATCTGCGGGCACCGATGCGGGGGTGGATGCTTACATCCTCGAGCGTGTTCAGGCCGCGCCAGACCATCCCATGACAGTGAATTTCCCCGAGGGCGAGTACCTCAAGGGCTTGGTATTGATGAAGAAGTGAGCCCATGACTTGATTCATGGCTACACTGCCCCACCTTTGGTGTTTGTTTTGATGAAGGTTTAAGTGTCATGTTGATTCCTGCTACTGTCTTGACCGGCTTTTTGGGCGCCGGTAAAACCACTTTGCTCAAGCGTGTGTTGAGCGAAGACCATGGCCACAAAATCGCCATCATCGAAAACGAATTCGGTGAAGAAAACATTGACAACGACATTTTGGTGTCAGACACCAAAGAGCACATTGTTCAAATGAGCAATGGTTGCGTGTGCTGCACGATCCGAGAAGACTTGCGCACCACCTTGCAAGAATTGGCAGAAAAGAAACGCAAAGGTGAGCTCGACTTTGACCGCGTGGTCATCGAGACCACGGGCTTGGCCGATCCCGGCCCAGTTGCACAAACTTTTTTCATGGACGATGAAATCGCAGAAAGTTTTCTGTTGGACTCGGTGTTGACGTTGGTGGACGCCAAGCACGCCGCACAAACACTGAACGACCGCCAAGAAGCACGCCGACAAGTGGGGTTTGCCGATCAAATCTTCATCAGCAAAAGCGAATTGATCAGCGCCGATGAATTGGACGCCTTGCAGCATCGCCTCAAACACATGAACCCGCGCGCACCGCAACACATCGTGCATTTCGGTGAGATTGGTTTGGACAAAGTGTTCGATTTGCGCGGCTTTAACCTGAACACCACGCTGGAAATTGACCCAGATTTTTTGAACGAAGGACACGATCACCATCATCACGATGGCGAGCATTGCGATCACCCTTCACATGCCCATGACCACCACGGCGACCATGACCACGCGCATGGCCATGGCCACGGACACCACCATCACCATGACGATGATGTCAAAAGCTTTGTTTTCAAAGCCGACCGTGCACTAGACCCTGCCAAGCTCGAAGATTTCTTGGGCGCCATCGTCAATATTTATGGGCCACGCATGCTGCGCTACAAAGGTGTGTTGCACATGAAAGGCACCGAGCGCAAAGTGATTTTTCAAGGCGTGCACCAACTGATGGGCAGCGATTTGGGGCAACCTTGGGACAAGAATGAGAAGCGAATGAGCAAAATGGTATTCATTGGCATCGATTTGCCTCGCGATATCTTCATGCAAGGGCTGCAACAGTGCGTAAGCTGAGTACAATCCGCGCGCCACAAGCTCGGCATGCCTCGTTACCGGGGGCGCTTACATGTGGCACAAAAGTATGTGATAACAACAGTCATACGTCTGGCTCCCATTGACCAGATCGGGCTGACAGGAGAAGTACAGTGAAAAAGACAAAACACAGCGCCAGTACAAAGGCGAAAGCCAAGACCAAGGCGCCCGTTAAAAAGCCTGTGCCTGCCAAAACCAAAGCTGCTGTCAAAAAACCTGCGCCCGTCAAAAAAGCCGCCGTGAAAAAACCCGTGTCCGCCAAGCCAGCGCCGAAAAAAACCACTGCCAAAAAAGCAGTTCCTGCCAAAGCAGCGACCAAACCCTCTGCTGTGAAAAAACCGGTCGCCAAAAAACCCGTCGCCAAAAAAGCGGCACCCAGCAAAAAAGCAGTGGTCAAAAAACCCATCGCTGTGAAGAAAGCAGTGGCCAAAAAACCCGTGGCCAAAAAACCGGTTCCGAAAAAAGCCATCCCCGCCAAAAAAGCAGTTGTCAAAACTCCAACAGCCTCCCGAACAGGCAAAGTGTCGAAAGCCCCGGCCAAGACATCGCCTGCCGCCAAGAAATCAACCCCTGCAAAGACTGCTCCCTCATCCGTGACAAGCGCAACCAAATCTTCCTCTCTGAAAAATGACAAAGCCACCGCCAAAGCCGTGGCCGTGAAACCCAGTCAACCCACTGCACCAGCGGTGGAAGTGGCCAAAAAATCGCCGCGCGCTGCCAAAGCCATGGCGATGATGCCGCCCCCGCCTGGACAAAGCGTGGCATCTACCACCGCCAAATCCAGTTACGGTCCCATCATGGTGCCCAGCTTGCCTGCGGTGGTGCCGGTGGTTCCTGTGAAAAACCCCAAGCTCGCAAACAACTGGAAAAACACAACCCCCGACAGGGTCACGGACGAAGAAGTGATCGCCATGTCCGACGACGACTACATGAATGCCTTTCAAATGGCATTCTTTCGTCACAAGTTGGTGCAACTCAAAAATGACATCCTGGTCAACGCAGGCGAAACCACCGAGCACCTGCGTGAAGACACGGTCATCGTGCCTGACCCGGCTGATCGCGCCACGATTGAAGAAGAGCACGCGCTCGAACTGCGCACGCGCGATCGTGAGCGCAAGCTCTTGAAAAAAATCGAGCAATCGATTGCCCGTATCGACGCGGGCGACTATGGCTACTGCGATGAAACCGGTGAACCCATCGGGGTGGGCCGTCTGATCGCGCGTCCTACCGCCACATTGACGCTCGAGGCCCAACAACGGCGTGAGCTGAAACAAAAAATGTTTGGCGATTGACGCTCGCTGGCCACAACCAACAGTGCAGGCCCCCACCGGTCTGCATTTTTTTTGCCTTCGAAAAGCTAACAAGTCACTTTCAGACTATTTTGTAAGTGCTTATGGCATATCGATTTTTTTAAATAGAGTCGATATGCGATTTGGTTCCTAAGTCGTTGATTTTATTTATAAAACATCAAATTTGGTTGGTATTGCGATAAATCTCTGTTAAAGTGCAAACAAGTGGTATTTTGTGGGAAATTTAAGATTTCCTCGGGTTGACTGCTCTGTTTTGTTCTCTAAGGGGTTGATTGCTGTGTTTCAAGGTGCTTCGTCGCTGAGTTTGGACGCCAAAGGCCGTTTATCGGTGCCGACACGGCACCGAGACGTGTTGAGCGCGACCGCGGCCGGGCAGCTCACCATCACCCGTCATCCGCATGGCTGTTTGATGCTGTTTCCCCGCAGCGAATGGGAAAAATTTCGTGAGCGCGTCGCGGCATTGCCAATGACTGCACATTGGTGGAAGCGCATTTTTCTGGGTAACGCCATGGACGTGGACATGGACAGCACAGGCCGGGTGTTGATCTCGCCTGAATTGCGCGAAGCCACCCACATCACCAAAGAAACCATTTTGTTGGGCATGGGCAGCCACTTTGAACTGTGGGACAAGTCCACCTATGAAGCACAGGAAGCCCTGGCCATGCAAGGCGACATGCCTGATGTGCTGCGGGATTTTTCGATTTAACGTGGAATGGCGACAACTGAATGGGCACACACCACCGTCATGTTGAAGGAGGCGGTCGAGGCGCTGGACGTCCAGGCCGAAGCCACTTATGTCGACACAACCTTTGGCCGCGGCGGGCATGCAAAGCGCATCTTGGCCTTGGGCGACCCGAGGTTGAAGATCCGGCATCAGGGATTTGCCGCCCTGAGCCAATTGCCCCCCAACAGCGTCAAGGGCGTGTTGATGGACCTGGGCGTGAGCTCGCCGCAAATCGACAACCCGCAACGCGGCTTCTCGTTTCGCAACGACGGGCCGCTGGACATGAGGATGGACAGCAGCAAAGGCCAAAGCGTGTACGAGTGGCTGTCCCACGCAAAAACCGAACAAATCGCACAGGTGATACGTGACTTGGGAGAAGAACGTTTTGCCAACGGCATCGCCAAAGCCATCACTGCAAAGCGTGAGGCCGGACAGTTGCCCGACACCACGTTGGGCATGGCGGCACTCGTCGCCGACGTGGTCAAGACCCGCGAAGCGGGGCAAAACCCAGCCACACGCACCTTTCAAGCGTTTCGCATGTTCATCAATGGTGAGCTCGAAGAATTGCAACAAGCGCTTGACGCCAGCTTGCAGGTGCTGCAACCCGGAGGGCGTTTGGTGGTGATCAGTTTTCATTCGCTCGAAGACCGCATGGTCAAGCAATTCATCGCCAAACATTCACGCGAGGTATACGACCGCCGTACCCCGTTTGCCGCGACCCCCGAATTGCCATTGCGTGCATTGGGTCGCCAGCGTCCATCGGCAGAAGAAATTCAAGCCAATCCACGCAGTCGCAGCGCCATCATGCGCGTGGCAGAGCGAGTGGGCATGGCACAGGAGCAGGCATGACCCGAGTGAACGCATTGTTGTTGGTCGCGGTGATGTGCAGCGCCTTGTACTTGGTGCGCACGCAATACGAATCGCGCCGTCTTTATACCGAGTTGGACAGGGCCAAAGCGCAGGCGCAGCGATTGGAAAACGAGTACGACCGTTTGGACATTGAACGCGGCGCACAGGCCACACCGTTACGGGTTGAAAAGCTGGCCCACGAGCAGCTCAACATGCGCACGATTTCTCCCGCCATCACGCAATACGCTGCCCCTGGCAATGCACCGTTGGAAAGCGCTGCCGCCGCCGTGCAAAAGGAACAACCGTGAGCAGTCGCAGCGTTCAATACTCCACCAACCCTTTGCTGGCCAGCAAGACACCCATTTGGCGCAGCCAGTTCATCGTCGCGTGTATCGCACTGGGTTTCATTGGCTTGGTGGTGCGTGCGGTGTATGTGCAAGTCGTGGGCAATGCGTTTTTCATCAAACAAGGCACGGTCAGGTTTGAGAGGCAATTGGATATTCCCGCCGTGTGGTTGCGCCGTCAGGTTGACGAAGCCACAGGCAAAAAAATCAAAGAGTTGGGGATCCATGGCATCTACACCACCATGGAATACAAGCGCATGTACCCGCAAGGCGAAGCAGCCGCGCATGTGGTGGGTTTCACCAATGTCGAAAACATTGGTCAAGAAGGCGTTGAATTGACGTTCAACACACACTTGGGCGGCAAGAACGGCACGCGCCGGGTCATCAAAAACGGCCAAGGCCAAGTGGTTGAAGGGGTGGGTGATTTGATCCCGCCTGAAGAGGGGAAAGATTTACAACTCAGCATCGACAGCAAAGTGCAGTACTTTGCTTATCAGCGACTGCGAGAAGCGGTGTTGCAAAACAAAGCCGCCGCCGGCAGCGTGGTGGTGTTGGATGCGCAAACCGGTGATGTGTTGGCGTTGGCCAATTACCCCAGTTATGTGCCCGACAAACGCAGCAACCTCAGTGGCGCGCAATTGCGTAACCGTGCATTGACCGACACCTTTGAGCCAGGTTCCACCATGAAGCCGTTGATCATTGGACTGGCCATGGAAAAAGGCTTGGTCAAGCCGGAAACCTTGATCGATACCGCGCCTGGCAAAGTCAGCATGTACGGCATGACCGTCACCGACGCCCATCCGCACGGCACGCTGAGCGTGTCTGAAGTGATTCAAAAATCCAGCAACATCGGCACGGTCAAGATCGCCATGAAGATGCCCGCCAAAGACATGTGGGAGATGTACACACAAGTCGGTTTTGGACAAAAACCCCAAGTGCCTTTCCCTGGCGCAGTGGCTGGACGCTTGCGCCCGTACAAAAGCTGGCGACCGATGGAGCAAGCCACCATGAGTTATGGCTATGGGTTGTCCACCAGTTTGTTTCAATTGGCACAGGCCTACACCATGCTCGCGCGGGATGGTGAAATGGCACCCGTCAGTTTGCTCAAACACCAAGACAAGGTCAGCGGCGTTCGTGTCATGTCGGCAGAACACGCGTCACAGGTGCGCAGCATGCTGCATTTGGTCACCGGCCCGGGCGGCACGGCACCCAAAGCGCAAACCATGGGTTACTCGGTGGGTGGTAAGACCGGCACCGCCCACAAACTCGATGGCAAAACCTACGCTGATAAAAAATACCGTGGCTTTTTTGTTGGCATGGCACCGATCGAAAACCCCCGCATCGTCGTGGCGGTGATGATCGATGAACCGACCGGTGGCCATTATTTTGGTGGTGATGTGGCTGCACCTGTGTTCAGCCAAACCGTGCAACAAACCTTGCGCATGCTGGAAGTGCAACCTGACATGGCGGTCAAACCGCAAGTGGTTGCCAAGGCAGAGCCGGAGTCCTTTTGATGCAACAAATGCACAGCCCGCAACAGGCAGCCGTGTGGCTGCGTTCGCGTGTGCAAGCGCAATTGCAGTCAGACAGCCGCCGTGTTCAAACCGGCGATGCATTTTTTGCTTGGGCAGGTCAAAGCACCGATGCCAGACACCATGTGGTGCAAGCGTTGCAACAAGGCGCCGCGGCTTGTTTGGTTGAAGCCCAAGGCTTGGAGGCGTTTGAAGCCTTGAACGATTTGGGTATGCATGACGCGCCCATCGTCAGCTACCAAGGGTTGAAACAAGCCAGCGGTGCCATTGCCGACGCGTATTTCGAGCAACCCAGCCAACAACTGCATTTGATGGCGGTCACCGGCACCAATGGCAAAACCTCTACCGCATGGTGGTTGGCTCAGGCGCTCACGCGTTTGGGGCAACGTTGCACCGTGGTCGGAACCTTGGGCTTGGGTGAACCCGGACAAATGCACAGCACAGGTTTGACCACGCCCAATCCGTTGCAACTTCAAACCCAATTGCGACGCTGGGTGAACGATGGCGTTCAGGCTTGTGCCATGGAGGCGTCGTCCATTGGTTTGGCAGAACACCGCTTGAACGGCTGCCATATTCGCACCGCCATCTTCACCAATTTCACACAAGACCATTTGGATTACCACGGCAGCATGCAAGCGTATTGGGAAGCCAAACAAGCGTTGTTTGAGTGGCCGGGTTTGTCGGCGGCGGTCATCAACATCGACGACCCTAAGGGACAACTGCTGTGTGAACAACTGGCGGATTCACCAGTTCAGGTCTGGACCGTGTCCATGCATTCCACGCAAGCGCATGTGCATGCCCGCCATGTTCGAACCACGGCGCAAGGCATGTCGTTTGAGGTGGTGTGTGGTGAGCACAGCCATACCGTCGCGACCCAATGCTTGGGTGAATTCAATGTGATGAACTTGTTGGGCGTGATGGCGGTGTTGTGCCAGTCAGGTCACAGCTTGTCCGATGTGGTGAGCGCTTGCCATCATTTGCAAGCAGTGCCCGGACGGATGCAATCTTGGGGCCATGAAGGAACGCCCGCGGTCGTGGTGGATTACGCGCACACGCCCGATGCGGTGGCCAAAGCATTGCAAGCCTTGCGTCCATGGGCGCATGCGCGTGGCGGTCGTTTGCATTGTGTGTTGGGCAGTGGTGGCGACCGCGACAGCAGCAAGCGTGCCCCGATGGCGCGCAGCGCTGAAGTGCATGCCGATCTGGTCTGCCTCACCAGCGACAACCCGCGCAGCGAAGACCCACAACACATCGTGCAGCAAATGTTGGCGGGCATGGAACAACCCGACAAAGCACTTCAGCAACTCGACCGCGCCAAAGCGATTGCTGACAGCATTGCGCAGGCACAGGCCGCCGATGTGGTGTTGGTTGCAGGCAAGGGCCATGAAACTTACCAAGAAGTCAACGGTCAAAAATTGCCTTTTTCCGACAGCGACCACGTGGTGTTGGCATTGCAACGTTGGGGGCATGCATGAGCCAGTCTTCCATGCATTTGACGCTGGCGCAAATTCACCAATGGTTGCCAGGCAGTCGACTGATTGGCGACGGCAACCTCACTGTGGCCAGGGTCCATACCGACAGCCGAAGCGTGCATGCAGATGATCTGTTCATCGCGCTGGCAGGTGACACATTTGATGCACACCAATTTTTGCCGAACTTGCCCGCGCTGGGTGTCAAAGCGGCGATAGCGCGTCAAGGCTTGGTTTCCGCTGGTTTGTCCGGCATCGAAGTTGATGACACCTTGTGGGCTTTGCAAACCTTGGCCAAAGCATGGCGCGCGCAATTCGCCATTCCGTTGATTGCAGTGACGGGCAGCAACGGCAAAACCACGGTCACGCAAATGCTCGCTTCCATCTTGCATGCTTGGCAGTCGGAACATGCGTTGGCGACCCAAGGCAATTTCAATAACCACATTGGTGTGCCATTGACCTTGCTTCGATTGCGTCCGCACCACCGTGTCGCGGTGCTGGAGTTGGGCATGAACCACCCCGGTGAAATCTCTCAACTTGCCGCCTGTGCCGCGCCCACCGTCGCGGTGATCAACAACGCACAACGCGAGCACCAAGAGTTCATGTTGAGTGTGCAAGCCGTGGCAGAAGAAAACGGGTCAGTGATTCAACACTTGCCAGCCGACGGTACCGTGGTGTTTCCCGCGACGGACACTTACCAATCACTTTGGCGCAGTGACGCCAGCCACAAACGCATCGTGGATTTTGGCCATGCAACCGCCAGTGTGCATGTGTTGCATGCCGAGGCTTTACTCAGCGGTTGGGCATTGCAAATACACACACCTGCGGGGCAAATACACACCAGTTTGGCCGTGCCTGGCCAACACAATGTGCACAACGCTTTGGCTGCGGTGTCTGCGGCGGTCGCTGCAGGTGTGCCCTCACAGACCATTGAAAAAGGCTTGTCGCAATTTCAGCCTGTCAGTGGCCGTTCGCAATTGACCACGTTGCAACACGCGGGACGTTCCATTCGGTTGATCGATGACACCTACAACGCCAATCCGGATTCGGTACACGCGGCCATTGATGTGTTGGCGCAATCCGCACCGCCGCGTTTGCTGGTGCTCGGTGACATGGGAGAGGTCGGCACACAAGGTGCTGCATTCCATGCCGAAGCCGGTGCGTACGCCCAGCAACACCATATCGAACACGTGCTGACCTTGGGCGAATTGAGCGTGCACACCGCCAAAGCCTGTCAGAACGCGGTGCATTGCCTCAGCATTGAAGAGTTACACACACGGGTGGCGCAATTGTTGCCAACGCTGGGCAGCGTGTTGGTCAAGGGATCGCGCTTCATGCGCATGGAACGTGTCGTGCAGGCTTTGCATGACAGTGACACAACGGCGGCGACACGCCCCCACAAGGAGGCTTCATGCTGCTGACCCTGGCCCAATGGTTGCAAGCGTATTCACCTGAATATGGGTTTTTGCGGGTGTTTCAGTATTTGACTTTCCGTGCGGTGATGGCAGCGGTCACCGCATTGTTGATCGGTTTGATGGCTGGCCCGATCGTGATTCGCAAACTCACTGAATTCAAAATTGGTCAACCGATTCGCGGCTACGGCGTGCAAGCGCACCTCAGCAAATCGGGCACCCCAACCATGGGTGGCGTGTTGGTGCTGTTGGCGGTTGCTTTGTCAACGCTGATGTGGGTCGACTTATCCAATCGGTTTGTGTGGATTGTGTTGTTGGTGACGTTGGGGTTTGGTGCCATTGGTTGGGTGGACGACTGGCGCAAAGTGGTTCGCAAAGACCCAGAAGGCATGCGTTCAGGCGAAAAATACCTGTGGCAATCGGTCATTGGTTTGTTGGCTGCGTTGTATTTGGTGTTCAGCATTTCAGAGGTCAGCAATTTGCGTGTGCTGGAACTGTTTTACAGCTGGGTGCGTTCCGGGTTCGATGTCAACTTGCCGCCGCAAGCAGGTTTGTTGTTGCCTTTCTTCAAAGAAGTCAGCTACCCGTTGGGCGTGTTGGGTTTTGTGATCTTGACCTACTTGGTGATCGTGGGTTCGAGCAACGCGGTCAATTTGACTGATGGCTTGGACGGCTTGGCCATCATGCCGGTGGTGATGGTGGGTTCTGCGTTGGGCGTGTTTGCTTATGTGGTGGGCAGCGCGGTGTATTCCAAATATTTGTTCTTCCCCCATATTCCGGGTGCGGGCGAATTGTTGATTTTTTGCGCGGCCATCGCGGGCGCCGGCTTGGCCTTTTTATGGTTCAACACCCACCCCGCACAAGTCTTCATGGGCGATGTCGGTGCCTTGGGGTTGGGGGCAGCTTTGGGCACGATCGCAGTGATCGTGCGACAAGAAATTGTGTTGGCCATCATGGGCGGTATTTTTGTCGCTGAGGCCGTGTCCGTCATGTTGCAAGTCAGCTATTTCAAATACACCAAACGCAAATACGGTGAAGGCAGGCGGATTTTGAAGATGGCACCACTGCACCACCATTTTGAAAAATCGGGTTGGAAAGAAACGCAGGTGGTGGTTCGTTTTTGGATCATCACCATGCTGTTGTGCTTGCTGGGTTTGTCCACATTGAAATTGCGTTGACCATGGAAACATTGAAAGACCAACATGTGCTGATTCTGGGCTTGGGTGACTCCGGCTTGGCCATGGCACGTTGGTGTGTGCATGAAGGTGCGCGCGTCACTGTGGTGGACAACCGTGCACAGCCGCCAGGCTTGGTACCGTTGCAAGCCGAGCATCCCAACGTCAGATTCATCAACGACAGTTTTCATGCGGGTTTGGTGGAAGGCAATGACATCCGTGCCGTGTTCAAAAGCCCTGGTTTATCCCCCGCAGAAGTGGCGGGTGTCTGGCAGGCAGCGCTGGCCAAAGGTTTGTGGTGCGGTACCGAGCTGACCTTGTTTGCACATGCATTGACGCATTTGAAAAACAGCGAATGGGCCTACCAACCCACGGTGTTGGCAATCACCGGTACGAACGGCAAAACCACGGTCACCCGACTGACCGGCGTGTTGCTGGAGCGTGCGGGCAAGCAGGTGGCCGTGGCAGGCAACATCGGTCCCAGTTTGCTCGACACCTTGCGCCAACGCTTGACTGATTTGCCACAAGTGTGGGTGTTGGAGTTGTCCAGTTTTCAACTGGACGGTGTCAATGACTTTGAACCCACGGCGGCTTGCGTACTCAACCTGACCCAAGACCACTTGGATTGGCATGGCGACATGCAGGCGTATGGGGCAGCCAAAGCACAGGTATATGGCCAACATGCATTGGCTGTGCTGCCAAGACAAGACGCCACGGTGATGGCTTTGTGCCCTGCTGACAGTGGACGAAAAAAAGAACAACCGCGTGGCCGAGTGCACTTTGGTACCGATCTGCCACAGCATCCGGGTGACTTTGGCATGACCACCGAAAACGGCATGCGTTGGTTGGTTCGCGCCATGCCGTCAGAAGAGACAGGCAACAAACGAGGTCGTGCACCCGACGAAGAATTGCACATCCAACGCCTGATGCCTGCTGATGCGTTGCGCATACGCGGCGAACACAATGCGCTCAATGCATTGGCAGCCTTGGCACTGGCGGGTACCTGTTGTCCAAGTTTGGCGCCGATGCTGCATGGATTGCGTGAATATCGGGGAGAGCCGCATCGACTGTCGTCAGTGGCCGTGGTCAATGAGGTGGAATACATCGACGACAGCAAAGGCACCAACGTGGGTGCCACCGTGGCCGCGATCAACAGTTTGGGGGCTGACCAAAAGCTGGTGGTGATTCTGGGCGGTGATGGCAAGGGCCAAGACTTCTCTCCCTTGGGCGACCCGCTCAAACGCCACGCACGCGCGGTGGTGTTGATTGGACGCGATGCACCCTTGTTGACCAACAGTCTGAATGTGTATGGCTTAGACATGCACTCGGCAAACGACATGCAGCATGCGGTTGAACTTGCTGCACAGATCGCGCAATCAGGCGATGCGGTGTTGTTGTCTCCTGCTTGCGCCAGTTTGGACATGTATGCCAACTATGTGGCAAGAGCGCAAGCATTCACCAATGCGGTGCATCAGTTGGCCATGCTGGAGGGACAGCCATGAGCACTGCCAGCCTCAGCCTTGGCGAGCGCATTGGCCGTTGGTTTGGCAACCCGCCCAAAGAAGGCATGGACGCTTTGCCCGTGCGTGTGCATGGCCGTGAATTTGCACGAACAGGTGCTGCCCCTGGCAGCATCAAAGGGTTTGACCAAGCTTTGATTTGGGCCATCGCAGGCTTGTTGATGTGGGGCTTGGTGATGGTGTATTCGGCCTCCATCGCATTGAATGACAACGCGCAGTCCAGCAGTGTGTGGCAAGCGCAATTTTTGGCGCGCCATGCGTTGTCTGTGGTGATTGGCTTTGTGGTCGCGTTGCTGGTGTTTCAAGTACCCATGGACCGATGGGAAAAAGCTGCACCCTGGGTGTTCATCGTGTCCATCGTGTTGTTGATCGCCGTGCTGTTGCCTTTCATTGGCAAAAGCGTGAATGGCGCGCGGCGATGGATCGGATTGGGTGTGATGAATTTCCAGCCCTCCGAATTGGCGAAATTGGGAACGCTGCTGTATGCGGCCAATTACATGGTTCGCAAAATGGACGTGAAGGAAAAGTTTTTTGCCGCGGTGACGCCAATGGCCGTGGCCATTGCCATCGTCGGTTCATTGCTGCTGGCAGAGCCTGACATGGGCGCGTTTTTGGTGATTGCCGTCATCGCCATGGGTATTTTGTTTTTGGGCGGTGTCAATGCCCGCATGTTCATTTTGATCATCTGCATCTTGTTGGTTGCATTCGGTTTGATGATCGCTTTGTCACCATGGCGGCGTGAGCGCATCTTTGCGTATTTAGACCCGTTCGGTGCAGACTATGCCTTGGGCAAAGGCTATCAGTTATCGCATTCGTTGATTGCCATTGGCCGTGGCGAAATTTTTGGCGTGGGCTTGGGCGGCAGTGTTGAAAAACTGCACTGGTTGCCCGAAGCACACACCGACTTTTTGCTCGCCGTGTTGGGCGAAGAATTCGGGTTGGTGGGTGTGGTGATCGTCATCGGTGTGTTCATGTGGTTGACCCGTCGCATCATGTTCATTGGTCGCCAAGCGATTGCCATGGACCGCGTGTTCGCCGGTTTGGTTGCCCAAGGCGTGGGTGTGTGGATTGGGTTTCAGGCGTTCATCAACATGGGCGTGAACCTGGGTGCCTTGCCTACCAAGGGTTTGACTTTGCCATTGATGAGTTATGGCGGGTCTGCCATCTTGCTCAATTTGGTGGCTTTGGCCATCGTGCTGCGCGTCGATTATGAAAACCGTTTGCTGATGCACGGGGGTCGCGTATGACCACACGCACCGCATTGGTCATGGCCGGTGGCACTGGCGGGCACATCTTCCCGGGTTTGGCGGTGGCCGAGTTGTTGCGTCAGCGTGGCTGGCGAGTGCATTGGTTGGGCGCGCCCGCACCCAGCATGGAAAGCAAATTGGTGCCACCCAAAGGCTTTGTGTTTGAAGCGGTCAGTTTTGGCGGTGTGCGTGGCAAAAGCTGGGTCACCTTGGGTTTGCTGCCAATGCGTTTGTTGCACGCGTTTTGGCAAAGCTGGCGCGTGGTGCGGCGCTTGAAACCCGATGTGCTGGTCGGCTTGGGTGGTTACATCAGTTTTCCCGGCGGCATGATGGGTGTGTTGTGTGGCAAGCCGTTGGTGCTGCATGAGCAAAACGCCGTGGCTGGTTTGGCCAACAAGGTCATGGCGCAAATCGCTGATCGTGTGCTGTCCACCTTCCCAGGCGTCTTGCCCAAAACCCAATGGGTGGGCAATCCGTTGCGCCAAGCCTTCATCGAGCAAGCACCCCCTGCACAGCGATTTGCCGATCGACAAGGTGCGTTGCATGTCTTGGTGGTGGGTGGCAGTCTGGGCGCGCAATATTTGAACAAGGTGGTGCCGCAGGCGCTGGCTTTGATACCCGAGGACAAGCGACCGCAAGTGTTGCACCAAGGTGGACAAACCCATTTGGCGCAATTGCAG
Source organism: Betaproteobacteria bacterium (assembly GCA_009925585.1). GTDB lineage: Bacteria > Pseudomonadota > Gammaproteobacteria > Burkholderiales > Burkholderiaceae_C > Limnohabitans. Next base: position 18,532 of record RFYK01000034.1, read on the forward strand.
TCCGAATACGAACGCGCAGGTGTGAAAGCCGAATGCGTGCCTTTCATCGATGACACAGCCACGGCATTTGCCCAAGCCGATCTGGTGATTTGCCGCGCGGGTGCCAGCACCGTGAGCGAAATCGCCGCAGTGGGCGCCGCCGCATTGTTTGTGCCGTTCCCGCACGCGGTGGATGACCACCAAACAGCCAATGCCCAATTTTTGGTTCAGCACAACGCCGCATGGTTGATGCAGCAAACCGAATTGAGTGCACAGACCTTGGCTGATTTCTTGCAACACATCGACCGCGAGCAACTGCTGCAGATGGCCACGCGTGCGCACGGACTGCGTCAAACCACCGCCACACAAGAGGTGGTCACGGCATGCGAAGAGGTGACGGCATGAAGCACGCGATTCGTCATGTGCATTTTGTTGGCATCGGTGGTGCCGGCATGAGCGGCATCGCGGAAATTTTGCATAACCTCGGCTACACGGTGTCTGGTTCGGACATCGCCGACAGCCCGGTGTTGCGTCGACTGCAAGCCATGGGCATCCACACCCGCGTGGGCCACGATGCGCAACACATCAGCGGTGCGGACGCGGTGGTGACCTCCACCGCGGTTCAGGCGGACAACCCCGAAGTGGTGGCAGCGCACCAGAAACTCATTCCGGTGGTGCCTCGCGCGGTCATGTTGGCCGAGCTCATGCGCTTAAAGCAAGGCATTGCGATTGCAGCGTCTTGGCGCAAGCGGGGCTCGACCCCACTTTCGTGATTGGCGGGCGTTTGATCAGTGCAGGTGCGAATGCCAAGTTGGGGTCGGGTGAATACATCGTGGTCGAGGCCGACGAATCGGATGCATCGTTTTTGAATCTGAACCCGATCATGTCGGTGGTCACCAACATCGACGCAGACCACATGGAAACCTATGGCCATGACTTTGGTCGTTTGAAACAGGCATTCATCGAGTTTTTGCATCGCATGCCGTTTTATGGCGCGGCGGTGTTGTGTGCCGACGACCCGGTGTTGCAAGGCATCTTCCCAGAGGTGTCGCGCCCGATCACCAGTTATGGGTTGTCAGAAAACGCGCAAGTGCGTGCACACGACGTGCGCGCTGAGGGATCACGCATGCGGTTTCGCGTCACGCGCAGCAACGGCATCACGCTGCCTGACTTGGAGATTGTGTTGAACTTGCCCGGCATGCACAACGTGCGCAACGCGTTGGCAGCCATCTCGATCGCGGTGGAACTGAATTTGCCGGATGACGCGGTGGTCAAAGCCCTGGCCGAATTCAAAGGGGTGGGCCGCCGCTTCCAAAACCACGGCGACATGCCTGCCACGGGTGGTGGTCACTACACCTTGATCGAAGACTATGGCCACCATCCGGTCGAGCTGGCGGCCACGATTGAAGCCGCGCGGGGTGCCTATCCCGGTCGGCGATTGGTGCTGGCATTCCAGCCGCACCGCTATACCCGCACGCGGGATTGTTTTGAAGATTTTGTGCAAGTGCTGCGAATGGCCGATGTGGTCTGGTTGACCGAGGTCTACGCCGCCGGTGAAGCACCGATTGCCGCTGCCGATGGCAGGGCGTTGGCGCACGCCTTGCGTGTGGCGGGTCAACAGGCTTTGGTGTTTGCGCAGGACTTGTCGCATTTGGAGTCACTGGTGCAAGAACAGGCACAGGCGGGTGACGTGGTCATGTGCATGGGCGCGGGTTCGATCGGTCAACTGCCGATGCGATTGGTCGCGCATGCCAGTGGCAATGACAAGCCAGGTTTGAGGGTGGTGAGGACATGATGGGATTTGACCCAAACAAAGCCAAGGTCGCCGTGTTGATGGGCGGGCAATCGGCCGAGCGTGAGG
>RFYK01000035.1 GCA_009925585.1 Betaproteobacteria bacterium
GGCAACGACAGTTTGATGGGTGGCGTTGGTAACGATTACCTGGATGGCGGCGTAGGCAACGACAGTTTGATGGGCGGCGTTGGTAACGACACCATGTATGGCGGGGAGGGTGCTGATAGCTTTGTGTTCAGTCATTCTGTGGTGATCGAAAACAGTGATGTCTTGCTGGACTTTATGCCCAGTCAAGGGGACAAAATTGTGTTTGATACCAAATATTTCACCCAGTTATTTGGAAAGAATGACCTCAGTCAACACATTAGACAATTTAGAGCATCATCAATGGGTGGAGATGACTACATTGTTTATGACAACCTCACTGGCAATTTGTATTACGACCCGACTGGTTTGAGTAACGCCAATGCTGTCTTGATCGCTAACTTGGTGAATACACCACAGACCATGTCAGCCAACCAGTTTGTAGTTTTATGAGTTAACAAGTTAACACCCAACGGGGTTTTTTCTTGTGAGGAGAAATTGCAGACTGCGCTTGGGTATCGCGTTGAGTCTTTGTTCATCGACTCTTGCATCATCTTCATCGGGTCTTCTTCGGGCGTTTGAGTGGCCTCTGCGCCAGGCTGTGCCGCGGCAGGGTCTGCGTCGCCCTCATGCGTCGCATTCATCATTTCAAGTTGAACCTGTTCAGCACTCAAGCCTTCTTCCTTGTCCAGACCGCTGGAGACAATTTCAGGGAAGGCAATGATCAATGCCACCATGATGATTTGGATGATGACGTAAGGCACGGCACCCCAATAAATTTGCATGGTCGTGACCGGTGGAATTTCCTTTTGCGTCGGCTTGTCGAAATACGCTTTGATCGGGGCCACGCTGCGCAAGTAGAACAACGCAAAACCAAAAGGCGGGTGCATGAACGATGTTTGCATGTTCACGCCAAGCAGCACACCAAACCAAATCAAATCGATGCCCAGTTTTTCTGCGACGGGGCCAAGTAAAGGCACCACGATGAACGCTAATTCAAAAAAGTCTAAGAAGAAAGCAAGCACGAAAATAAGGATGTTGACGACAATCAGAAATCCAACCTGCCCACCCGGTAAATCACCCAGCAAGTGCTCCACCCATTTGTGGCCATCGACTCCTTGGAACACCAGACTGAAGCAGGTGGAGCCAATCAGGATGAACACCACAAAGCTGGCCAGTTTGGTGGTGGATGTCAACGCTTGTTTCAACAGCGAGTAATTCAGTCGGCCACGAACATAGGCCATGATGATCGCGCCCAAGGCGCCCATCGCTCCGCCTTCGGTGGGGGTGGCAATGCCCAAGAAAATTGTCCCAAGCACCAAAAAGATCAGCAGCAGCGGTGGAATCAACACAAAGGTGACGCGCTCTGCGATGTTGGAGAGCAACCCCAAACGCGTGGACTTGTTGATCACCGCCAACACAAATGCCAACACCACGCCGCTGCACAATGACACAACGATGGTTTCATCGGTGGGTGGGTTCGAGCCTGGGCTGCCTTTGAAAAAGTCGACCACTGAGGGGTAGGCGTGGGCCAAATACATGGCCGATGCGGTACACACGATGGTCAGTAGCAGCAGCGACAGCAATCCAGATTTGCCGTTGTCTTCGCGAATGGTGCGTGCCGACAGGGGCAGGGCAGGCACCCATTGCGGACGGAAGATGGCCACGCCCATGATGAACAGCACATACATGCCAGTCAACATGAAGCCTGGCAAAAACGCGCCTTTGTACATTTCACCGACGCTGCGACCCAGTTGGTCAGCCAAGATGATCAATACCAAGGAAGGTGGAATGATTTGCGCCAAAGTGCCCGAGGCAGCGATCACGCCGGACGCGATGCGGCGGTCATAACCGTAGCGCAACATGATGGGCAGTGAAATCAAACCCATGGAAATGACAGACGCCGCCACCACACCGGTGGTCGCTGCCAACAACGCACCCACAAAAATCACGGCGAAGGCCAAACCACCGCGCACCGGTCCAAACAATTGACCGATGGTGTCCAGCAAATCTTCGGCCATGCCAGAACGTTCCAATATCAAGCCCATGAGCGTGAAGAATGGAATTGCCAACAAAGTGTCGTTTTGCATGATGCCAAAGATGCGCAATGGCAACGCTTGCAACAAGGCCTCGGGCAACACACCCAACTCGATACCGATGAAGCCGAAAAACAAACCGCATGCGCCCAAACTGAACGCGACCGGAAAGCCCAACATCAAGAAAATGATCAACCCCAAGAACATGATGGGGGCCAGATTGTGAATAAATAATTCCATGGTGCGGTCCCGTGTCAGTTGGTATGAGAGAGGGATTTGGCCTCGGCCAATTTGCGAATTTCTTCAGCCAGTTCTTCTTCGGCGGACTTCTCACCAGGCTTGAGCGTCGGGTCGGTGATGAGACCTTTGAGGAAAGCGATGCGTTTGATCAATTCGGACATGCCTTGCAACCACAGCAAACCAAACCCCAGCGGGATCATGGCGTACACCGGCCAACGGATCAAGCCGCCGGCGTTGGAAGACATTTCACCGCTCATCAAACCCTTCCAGAAAAACGGCACACCAAACCACAAGATGGCGGTACACATGGGCAGCAAGAAAAAGGTGAAGCCAAAAATATCGATTTGGGTTTGGGTGCGCCTTGTGAAGCGCGAATACACCACGTCAATTTTGACGTGCTCGTTTTGCAACAAGGTGTAGCAAGAGGCCAGCAAAAAAGAGGCTGCGAACAAATACCACTGCACTTCCAAAAACGCGTTAGAGCTGTTGTTGAAAATTTTTCGCACCAAAGCATTGATACCGCTGATGAGTGTGGCTGCCAATATCAACCAGATCACGTAGCGATTGATCCATGTGTTGAATTTGTCAACCGCGTTAGAAAATGAGAGCAGTCCTTGCATAGCCGACTCCGAGATAAGTGCAAGGGCGCATTCTATGCGCCTAGGTATGCACCTTTAACCCTAGTGGCTGCTCTTACGTGACAGCTTGCGGTACAGGGTGGCGCGGCTGATGCCCAGGGCTTTGGCCGCCTGCGCCACGTTGCCTTTGGCGTGGGCAACCGCTTTGTTGATCATGGCCAATTGGATTTGTTGCAGCGCGCCTGTAGTAGCCGGTTGTGACGAATTGTTGCAATCATGCTGCAAACAACTGCGTACCTGCAAGTTCAAGCCAGACCACAGCGGTACCTCCATGGGTTGAGACTGGTTAGCGCCGTCAAACAGCAAGCCGGTGGGAATGGCAAACAAGTCGCTGGCATGTGGGTGGCCGTCGTTGGCCATGTGCAGCATTTCGCGTGCCAGCGGGTTGGCACCCAAGACTTCGCCATCGCTGTTGAGCAGCATCAAGCCGTCGTTGTCGTCACCCATCAAGCGGCCAGGCCAATTCAAGCGCAACAACAAATGGTGAGGTTGGCTCAGCAAATAAGCGTTGCTGATGCTGCGTGCAGACAGGGCTGCCAAATGCATCAATTCGGGGCGCTCTTGGGTCATCACGGCGGTCAGGTCCAGCATGCCGATGCAGTCGCCTTGGCCGTTCCATAGCGGTGCACCGGCACAGCTGTAAATCGAGGTGTCTTTGAAAAAGTGCTCACCCCGGTGAAGCCAGACGGGTTTTTGTTCGATCAATGCTGCGCATATGGCCGAGGTGCCCACGGCGCGTTCGCTCAAATCGATGCCAATGCGAGCAATCACATCGACCCGGCGGTCGTGTCGGTCGACACCTGGGCGCGCGGCTTGGATGAGTTCGTGGTTTTGATCGAGTGTGCGTTTGACATGCGCGCCAGACAACGGGTCGAAACCGACTTCGTCATGCGGTTGCATGCCTTGCGATAAACAGCGTTGCCAACTTTGGCTGATCCAATCTGCGACCAAGGGTGAATGCGTATCACCCTCATGCATGATGGCGGTTCGGGCCTGCTCTACTTGAGACAGTCGGTGGACGTTGACGGAGGGCGTGCTCATGTGCAGACCACTGTCGGACACGGCGCTGACATGCTGCTTACCGCAGCCATGACCATTCAACCGTTTTGATGCCTGCCAAGGTGAACAGCAACGAACCAAACAAATGCAAGCCAGCCGTCAGTAAAGCCGTGGTGTAGCGGGCGTTGAGCAGCATCTGCACCACCTCACTGCTGAAGGAAGAAAACGTGGTCAATGCACCGAGAAAGCCGGTGACCAGCAGCATGCGCCACAACGGGTCCAGCGCTGGCATCTGCTGAAACACCGCGACACACACACCAATCAGGTAGCCACCGATCAAATTGGCATAGAGCGTGCCCCAAGGCAACAAGCCTTGTGAGTTGAAGTGAACACTCAGTTGCCAGCGTGCCAATGCACCCAAACAGGCCCCTATACAAATGGCAATCACAGCAGCCATGACACTCGCCCAGATAAAAAATGCATTATCAACGCTTGGCAGGCGTGGCGAAGTCAGGGCCGCATAATCCGGGCATGAGAAAAACTTATCCCTTGCACATGGAAGGACGGCATCCCGATCGGGTGCTCGACGCCATCAAACACGATGTGCGCAAATATTTAAAACGCGAGCGTCGTCGCCCTTTGCCTGCCGAGGTGGACTTTTGGGACTTTCAATGCAAATTCGGACTCGACGCGCAAGCTGCTTTGCCGGTGCATTTGTCTGAGGTGATTCCCTCCATCGACGCGGCGGCCAAAGCGCAAGCCACGCAGGTGTATGTGGAAATCATCACCAGCCATGGCAAACGCAAACCGAGACCCGTGTTACCCGAGGATGCTTCGCTGCCGATGGACGACGACAAAAACGACTTACCGGAGTAAACCATGTTGCAAGGTCTGCGCATTTTGGTCACCCAAGCCGATGTGTTCATGGGGCCTGCGTTGTGCCAAACACTGCAATCGCATGGTGCGGTTGTATTGGCCGACACCTCGTCACTGATTGACCCACACGCACCGCTGGCGTTGGTGCAGCAACATGGGCACATCGATGTTTTGCTGGTGAATTTGGCCGAGCCTGCACCGTCAACACCAGCGGCAGAGGTGGAGGAAGCGCAATGGCAGCACATGTTCAACACCATGGTGCATCCCATGCAACGCTTGGTCAAAGCGGTGTTGCCGCAAATGTTGTCACGCGGCCGCGGCAAGATCATCGTCATGGGCAGTGCCAGTGCATTGCGTGGCATGAAGCGCGCATCGAGTTACAGCGCGGCCCGGGGTGCGCAACTGGCGTATGTGCAAGCTGTTGGTGTTGAATTGGCGCCGCACGGCATACAGGTCAATGCCATCGCACAAAATTTTGTCGACAACCCCACCTATTTCCCGCCGCAGTTACAGGCCGATACCCGGTTCATTGAGCGCTTGAAACGCGAGGTGCCGTTGGGCAGGTTGGTCAAGCCCCAAGAAGACGCCGAGTTCGCCGCGTACTTGTGCAGCAGTCACGCCGACTGCTTTGTCGGGCAGGTGTTCCCGGTCAGTGGTGGCTGGGCGGTGCGCTGATCAATCGTCTTCCAAAGCCACCAAACTGTTGACCAAGGCGGTTTGAAATCTCTCGGGGTTTTGCACGTGCGGAGCATGCCCCAAGTCTGGAAACAAAACCAATCTGGCGCCGGGAATGGTTTTGATGGCTTTGAGTGACAGCGCGCGGTAATTACCCAACGTAGATTTCAATGGCTCAGGGGCAAGGTCGCGACCAATCGCCGTGGTGTCTTTTTCACCGATCAACAACACGGTGGGTACATTGACTTTGGGAAATTCGTACAGCACAGGTTGATCGATGATCATCATGTAGGTCAAAGCAGAATGCCAAGCCACGGTTTCTTTGCCTGGCCCTCGGTACATGCCGGCGATCATTTGCACCCAAGGTTCGTATTCGGGTTTCCATTCGTTGGCGTAATAGGTGGCTTGTTGGTAGTTGCGCATGCGCTCATCGGTTTGCTGCAACTCGCGCGCATGCCATTGCGCCAGGTCGGGCAAAGGCACGCCCAGCGCTTTCCAATCCTCCAAGCCCAAGGGGTTGACCATCACCAATTGCGTCACTTCTGACGGGTACATCAGGGCATAGCGGGTGGCCAACATGCCGCCCATGGAATGTCCCACCACGGTGGCCTTGTTGATCTTGAGGGACTTCAAAAGCGCATGTGTGTTTTCTGCCAATTCGATGAAGCTGTAGTCGTAACTGATGGGTTTGCTCGATTTACAAAAACCCACTTGGTCCGGCACGATGACACGCAATCCTGCTTGTTGCAAAACCACTGCGGTGTCATGCCATGTCGCAGCGCAGAAATTTTTGCCATGCATCAACACCACCACAGGCCCTTTGGGCTTGGCAGGTTGGTAGTCCAAGTAAGCCATTTGCATCGGTTGGCGTTGCGCGATGAAATGGAAATGCGACACCGGTGCTGGGTAGTCAAACCCTTGCAATTCCGGCCCATACACCGGTGCGTCTGCTTGTGCGCCACAGCTGATCGCCATGCACATGAGTGCCAAGATTTTTTTCATGTGATGTTCAAGCCGTTGCCAGCATGCCTTTGGTTTCGATGAATTTCACCACGCTGTCCAAGCCGCTGAGTGTTTTTAAGTTGGTCATGACAAACGGCTTGAGTCCTTGCGCACCACTTCGCATGCGTTCGGTATCGGCCTTCATCACGTTCAGATCGGCGCCGACATGCGGCGCCAAATCGGTTTTGTTGATGATGAACAAATCGCTTTTGGTGATGCCTGGCCCACCTTTGCGCGGAATTTTTTCGCCAGCCGCCACATCGATCACGTAAATGGTCAGGTCGCTCAGTTCCGGGCTGAAAGTGGCGGCCAGGTTGTCACCGCCGCTTTCGACAAACACCACATCCGCGTTGGGAAATTTTTCCAACATGCGATCGATGGCCTCTAGATTGATGGAGGCGTCTTCGCGAATCGCCGTGTGTGGACAACCACCTGTTTCGACACCCATGATGCGTTCAGCGGGCAATGCACCACTGATCGTCAGCAAGCGCTGGTCTTCTTTGGTGTAGATATCGTTGGTGATCGCGATCAGGTCGTACTGCTCGCGCATGGCTTTGCACAGCATTTCCAACAAGGTGGTTTTGCCTGAACCCACGGGGCCGCCGATACCGACGCGCAATGGCGGGAGTTTTTTGCTGCGATGGGGAATGTGGTGAAGTGGTGTGCTCATGATCGAAACAATCTTGAATACTGGGTTTCGTGGCGCGCTGACAAAATGGCCAAGCGCGGGCTGAAGGCTTGTTGCCCATTGTCAGGCACAGCCAGTGCATGGTCGACCGCCTCTGGAATAGCCCTGCTCAAGGCGGCCAATATGCGTTGACCGCTGAGTTGTCCCAGCGGCACCGACTTCAAAGCGGCTTGCACCATGTTCTCTGCCCAGCCAAAGGCACAGCTCAACAAGCCCTGTTTGATCGGAATGTCTTGGGTTTGCAATGCCAGCGCCATGACCAAGGGCCAAGTGGGCGGCAGTTGTTCACACAAAGCCATGTCGGTGGGGTTGGCTGATGGGTGGTTGTGCAACCATGCCAGCAACGATCGACCCATTTGTTCGGTTTGCAAGCGCATCTCATGGGTTTCTCTGGTTTGCAGCACCCATTGGCTGAGCTGTTGTAACTGAGCGGTGTCATGGCGTTTCCAAGCGCGCATGGCTTGGGCCAGCACTGGCCATTCACTGCGTGCTTGGACCAAATGCAATTGGTCGATGAACCAATGAGAGGCGCTGTGTTCATCGGTGACCAAACCGTGTTCCACCGCGGCCTCCAGCCCTTCAGAATAAGAAAAACCGCCCACGGGCAATGCGGGTGAAGCCAATTGCATCAACCACAGCAACTGGTGGGCCTGCATGCCGCTCGTGTCATGGGTCATGCCATGCGTACCTGCTCAGTGGTCATGGTGACAGTCAGGGCCATGCACATGCGGGTGTGAATGGTGATCGTGCGCAGGGTGATCGTGCGCGGCGTGATGGGCGTGACCATGCGAATGGTTGGCTTGGTCGCCATAGGCACCACTTTCGGGCTCGAAGGTTTCGTTGACCTGCACCACATGCAAATGCATGGCGCGCAGCATGTCGGCCAACACATGGTCAGGCTCGATTTTCAAATGGTCGGCTTGCAACTCGATGGGCACATGTCGGTTACCCAAGTGATAGGCTGCACGTGTCAGGTCGAACACACTGCCGTGCATGGCGTCGTGGGTGATGCGCAATACCGGTTGCGCCGCCGCTTGCACTTGAAGCAAAGAGCCGTCTTCGCCAATCAGCACATCACCACCACGCACGGTGGTGCCGCGCGGTAAAAACACACCCACGCTGCGTCCTTGGTTGTCGGTGGCTTCGAACCGGCTTTTTTGTCGGATGTCCCAATCCAGTGTCACGCTGTGCGCGCGTTTGAGCAAAGGTTTGGCCAGACCAGCACCTTGGCGCACGAGTTTTGAAAAATGGACCATGCTAAAACAGGAAATAACGTTGCGTCATGGGCAAACTGCTGGCGGGTTCACAGGTCAGCAATTGGCCGTCGGCACGCACCGCATAAGTTTGCGGGTCAATCGCCATGTGCGGTGTCAAATCGTTGTGCAGCATGTGCCGTTTGCCAATGCCACGGATGTTTTTCACTGCGCTCAAGGTTTTGTGCAGCCCAAACCGTTCGCCGATGCCAGCGGCCAATCCGGCTTGGGACACAAAGCTGAGCGAGCCTCGGTGCAACGCACCACCGAATGCGCCAAACATGGGTCGGTAATGCACCGGTTGCGGGGTGGGAATGGATGCATTCGGGTCACCCATGGCGGCCATGGCAATGAAGCCACCTTTCATGATGATGAATGGTTTGACGCCAAAAAACGCGGGTTTCCACAACACCAAATCGGCCCATTTACCCACCTCGATGCTGCCCACCTCGTGGCTGATGCCGTGGGCAATCGCGGGGTTGATGGCCAATTTGGATACATAGCGTTTGACACGCGCGTTGTCGTGCCGATCGGTGTCGCCCGGCAGAGGGCCGCGTTGCTGCTTCATTTTGTGGGCGGTCTGCCAGCAACGCATGATGACCTCGCCAACCCGTCCCATGGCCTGGCTGTCAGAGCTGAACATGCTGATCGCGCCCAAGTCATGCAAGATGTCTTCGGCAGCGATGGTTTCGCGGCGGATGCGGCTTTCTGCAAATGCCAAATCCTCGGCAATCGATGGGTCCAGGTGATGGCACACCATCAGCATGTCCACATGCTCATCGAGAGTGTTGATGGTGTAAGGGCGGGTGGGGTTGGTCGAAGACGGCAACACATTCGCCTCGCCCACCACTTTCAAAATGTCCGGTGCATGTCCGCCGCCCGCACCTTCGGTATGGAACGTGTGGATGGTGCGGCCTTTGAATGCGGCGATGGTGTCTTCGACAAAACCCGATTCATTCAAGGTGTCGGTGTGGATGGCCACTTGTGTGTCGGTGGCTTCGGCCACGTTCAAACAGTTGTCAATCGCTGCAGGCGTGGTGCCCCAGTCTTCATGCAATTTCAGACCGATCGCGCCTGCATTGATTTGCTCATGCAATGCGTTCGGCAGCGATGCATTGCCTTTGCCCAAAAAACCCAAGTTCATCGGGAAAGCGTCTGCGGCTTGCAGCATGCGTTCCAAATTCCAAGGCCCCGGCGTGCAAGTGGTGGCAAACGTGCCTGTGGCTGGGCCGGTGCCGCCACCCAGCATGGTGGTCACGCCACTGGCCAAGGCTTCTTCGATTTGTTGGGGTGCGATGAAATGAATATGGGTGTCAATCGCGCCGGCTGTCACGATCATGCCTTCGCAAGAAATGATTTCTGTGCCGGGCCCGATGACGATGTCCACGCCGGGTTGGGTGTCAGGGTTGCCTGCTTTCCCTATCGCAGCAATGCGTGAGTTCTTGATGCCGATGTCTGCTTTGACGATGCCCCAGTGATCGATGATCAATGCATTGGTCAACACCGCGTCCATGGCGCCACCGGCTTGTGCGCCGGTGCCAAGTGGTCCGTTGCGTGTGCGCTGCGATTGCGCCATGCCATCGCGTATGGTTTTGCCGCCGCCAAATTTCACTTCCTCGCCATGACTGCCGGCGCGCAAGGTGTAATCGTCTTCCACTTGGATGATCAGGTCGGTGTCGGCCAAGCGCACACGGTCTCCCACCGTCGGGCCGTACATTTCTGCATAAGCGCGTTTTTCTATGTGTGCCATCAGTGCTTGCCTTTCAATGCGCCTTGCACATCACCGCGAAAACCGTAAATCTCTCGCCCGCCCGCATAGTCCACCAGTTCAACCGTGCGTTCTTGACCGGGTTCAAAGCGCACGGCTGTACCTGATGCAATGTTCAACCGCATGCCACGGGCTTGGTGGCTGCAAGTGCGCCTGCCTGTGTTCAATGCGTGTTGACCGGCGTCGATGAACATCTCGCCTGGAATCAGGCGGCTCATTTGCGGCTTTCCCACCAAATGCCAGCGAGCACCACCACCAGCACCAGCAGTCCCATGAAATCAGCGGCGTGTGAATGGGGAGAAGGTTCGCCATGGCCGGGATGCGCCATGGCCTGCGTGACGACAAGCAATGCAAGGGAAGCAAACAACTTCAACATGAGGTGGTCCTTTACAAAGTGAGGAGTTCAAACAATGGGTTGATGGACAGTGACGAGTTTGGTGCCATCAGGAAACGTGGCTTCCACTTGAATGTCCGGAATCATGTCGGCGATGCCGTCCATCACATCAGAGCGGGTCAACAGATTGCGACCTTCGCTCATCAACTGCGCGACCGTCTTGCCGTCGCGTGCGCCTTCCATGACCGCCGCACTGATGTAAGCCACGGCTTCGGGGTAATTCAGTTTCAATCCTCTGGCCTTGCGCCGTTCAGCCAACAGCGCGGCAGTGAATATCAACAGTTTGTCTTTTTCGCGGGGCGTGAGTTCCATGGTCTGGGCTGCAAATGAGTCAATGAACGTCTCAGATTGTGATGCAAATGGCGTGCCTTGGGTTGCACCAAGATGGACACTGGCGGTTTGCATGGTTTTGGTGCGCTCAACAGTTTCTGGTGTGTTGCCATGGTGCATGCGCACCCCAAAGACAGGCATGAACCCGTTAAAAAGCCGTGATGGGCATCTTTTGCAGCATGGCACAGGCCTTGCAAAGGCTAAGGGCGCAGCCCACAAGGCGCGTTCCTTCTAACCCTTGTATTGATTTGGAGCCCATCGCATGTTTAACCGTCGCTTTCATTTGAAAACCCTGGTCGCTGCCGCCGCAGTCGCCAGCGGATCTTTGTACATGACCGCTGCCCAGGCCGCTGACACCATCAAAGTGGGTGTGTTGCACAGCCTCTCAGGCACCATGGCCATTTCTGAAACCGTGTTGAAAGACACCGTGCTCATGGCCATCGATGAAATCAACGCCAAAGGCGGCGTGCTGGGCAAAAAGCTCGAGCCCGTGATCGTGGACCCAGCTTCTAACTGGCCTTTGTTTGCTGAAAAAACCAAACAGTTATTGGGACAAGACAAAGTGGCCGTGATTTTCGGTTGCTGGACATCGGTGTCACGCAAATCTGTGTTGCCCGTCGTGGAAGAAATGAACGGCTTGCTGTTCTACCCCGTGCAATACGAAGGTGAAGAACTGTCCAAGAATGTGTTCTACACCGGTGCTGCACCCAACCAACAAGCGATCCCTGCGGTTGACTATTTGATGAGCAAAGACGGCGGCGCTGCCAAGCGTTGGGTATTGCTCGGTACCGACTATGTTTACCCCCGCACCACCAACAAAATTTTGCGCGCTTACTTGAAGAGCAAAGGCGTGAAAGAGTCCGACATCGATGAAAAATACACACCGTTTGGTCACTCAGATTACCAAACCATTGTGGCTGACATCAAGAAATTCTCTGCAGGCGGCAAAACAGCTGTGGTCTCCACCATCAACGGTGACTCCAACGTGCCTTTTTACAAAGAACTCGGCAACGCAGGTTTGAAAGCCAAAGACGTGCCTGTGGTGGCATTCTCTGTGGGTGAAGAAGAACTGCGTGGCGTGGACACCAAGCCATTGGTGGGTCACCTGGCTGCTTGGAATTACTTCCAATCCATCAAGAGCCCTGCCAACGATTCATTCATCAAAAAATGGTCTGACTACGCCAAAGCCAAAGGTATCGCGGGTCACAAAGACAAGCCTTTGACCAACGATCCGATGGAAGCGACTTACATCGGTATCAACATGTGGAAGCAAGCGGTTGAAAAAGCCAAGTCCACCGATGTCGACAAAGTCATCGCGGCCATGGCTGGTCAAACGTTCACCGCACCCAGCGGCATCACTTCCAAAATGGACGAGAAGAACCACCACTTGCACAAGTCGGTGTTCATTGGCGAGATCAAGGCCGATGGTCAGTTCAACGTGGTTTGGAAAACACCAGGCCCTGTGAAAGCCAAGCCATGGAGCCCATTCATCGAAGGCAACGACAAGAAGCCTGATGAGCCTGTCAAGAAGTAATGATTGAGTTGGTGCATCGGTGGCTGATGCCATCGGTGTGACAGGCCAATGCACGAGGGGGAGGGCGCAAGTCACTCCCCCTTTTGATGAACAGCGAAAAGAGAAGGTATGAAAGCGATAGCTTGGTTTTGGGTGGGGTGTTTGTGCATGTTGAATGTCACAACAGCACTGGCACTGACGCCACAACAGGTGCATGACATGGTGGCGGGTGAAACCGATGCCCGCATCGACAGTCTGCAAAAAGCCTTGACACAGGCCGATGCTTCCACCGCCGTGTTTTTACAGGCCTTGGCCGATGACGCGGTGGTGATGGCGGGTCAACAAGTGATCATGGTCAGAGACGGCAAGGGCATCGACCCAGCCACCGGACAAGCTGTAGATATTCCGGCCAACGCAGAAAGCGTGGTGAGCAACAACCGCATGCGCGGCGAGATTGATTCTGCACTGGCAGCGCTGCAGCTGCTCAGCCCAGACGATGCTGTGCGCATGAAAGCCGCAACGGCTTTGGTGTCTGAACCGGACCCCACTAAAAAATCCTTGTTAGACAAGGCCTTGTCAGTTGAAAAGAACGCAGCCATCAGCGAGTTGTTGTTGTTGGCGCAAGCAGCGATTGACATCACCAGCCCAGATGCCGCCGTGCGATTGGCCGCGGCCAAAGCTTTGGGCAAAAGCAAAACACCGAACACGCAATTGCTGTTGAACCAGCAAATGACGCAAGAAACGGATGCGGCAGTCAAAGCGCAAATGCTGGCTTCACTGTCAGAGATCAAATCAGCATTGGCCTGGGGCGAGCGCTTGGGCGCGTTGTTCACCGGTTTGAGCTTGGGTTCCATTTTGTTGTTGGTCGCCTTGGGCCTGGCCATCACCTACGGTTTGATGGGCGTGATCAACATGGCGCACGGTGAATTGATGATGGTCGGTGCCTATGCCACGTATGTGGTGCAAGCGTTTTTCCGTCAACACATGGGCGCGGCATTTGACTATTACTTGGTGGCGGCCCTGCCCATGGCGTTTTTGTCAGCGGCCTTGGTGGGTGCGTTGCTGGAAAGGGCGGTGTTGCGGCACCTGTATGGCCGGCCGTTGGAAACTTTGCTCGCCACATGGGGCATCAGTTTGATGCTGATGCAAACCGTGCGCACCCTGTTTGGCGCGCAAAACGTCGCCGTGGAAAACCCGTCCTGGATGAGCGGCGGCATTCAAGTGTTGGTGAATTTGAGCTTGCCATGGAACCGCTTATTGATTGTGGTGTTCGCATTGATCGTGTTGGCAGGTGTGGCCTTGCTGATCAGTCAAACACGCTTGGGCTTGTTCGTGCGCGGTGTCACACAAAACCGCGCCATGGCGTCTTGCATGGGTGTCAACACCGCGCGCATTGACACGTATGCATTCGCGCTGGGTTCTGGCATTGCGGGATTGGCCGGGTGTGCGTTGAGTCAGATTGGCAATGTGGGTCCGGACTTGGGCCAAGGCTATATCGTTGACGCGTTCATGGTGGTGGTGCTCGGCGGTGTCGGCCAATTGGCTGGCACGGTGTATGCCGCACTGGGCTTGGGCGTGCTCAACAAATTTCTCGAAGGTTGGACCGGCGCGGTGTTGGCAAAAATCGCTGTGCTGGTGTTCATCATCATCTTCATCCAAAAACGGCCGCAAGGTTTGTTTGCGATGAAGGGTCGCAGTGCGGAGGCTTGACATGTCACAGATCACGCTTCCACAACCCCCTCGTTTGTTGTCCCCCATGGGATGGGCAGTGTTCATCGGCTTGCTGTTGGTCGTCGGTGTACTGGTGCCATTGCTCAACTTAGGATTGCCTGTGTCGCACCCGTTGCACATGAGCGATTTCGCTGTGTCTTTGGTCGGCAAGATCATGTGCTTTGCCATCTGTGCCTTGGCCATGGATTTGATCTGGGGCTACACAGGCATTTTGTCTTTGGGACATGGCTTGTTCTTCGCGTTGGGCGCCTATGCGATGGGCATGTACCTGATGCGACAAATTGGCACCGACGGCAATTACAAATCTGAACTGCCTGACTTCATGGTGTTCCTCGACTGGAAAGCCTTGCCTTGGCATTGGTATGTCAGCGACAGCTTTGTCGCCACTGTGTTGTTGGTGGTGCTTGCACCAGGTTTGCTGGCATGCGTGTTTGGCTATTTCGCATTCCGCTCACGCATCAAAGGCGTGTACTTCTCCATCATCACCCAAGCCATGACCTTTGCGTTCATGCTGCTGTTCTTTCGCAATGAAACCGGCTTTGGTGGCAACAACGGGTTCACCGATTTCAAGCGCATTTTGGGCATCCCGATCGCCACCCCATCCATGCGCATGGTGTTGTTTGTCATGACCGGGTTGTGCTTGCTGGGTTGCTATTTGACCGCGCGTTGGCTGGTGCAAAGCAAGTATGGCCGTGTCTTGCAAGCCATTCGTGACGCTGAAAGCCGGGTCATGTTTTCTGGCTATTCGCCCTTGCCCTACAAGCTCAGCATTTGGGTGATTTCAGCGGTGATGTGTGGTGTCGCAGGCGCGTTGTATGTGCCACAGGTTGGCATCATCAACCCCAGCGAAATGAGCCCTGCCAACTCCATTGAAATCGCGATTTGGGCGGCTGTGGGCGGGCGCGCCACGTTGATTGGCCCGATCGTGGGTGCCTTCATGGTCAATGGTGCCAAGAGTTGGCTCACGGTGGTTGCACCTGAATATTGGTTGTACGTGTTGGGTGCTTTGTTCATCGCGGTGACCTTGTTCATGCCGCAAGGTGTGATTGGATTGATCGGCAGCTTCAAGCGCCGACTCAGCGATCGCAAGGGAGCATCCGAATGACGCCAGAGCTGATGAACCAAGGCGCAGAGCGTCTTGAGAAACACAAACTCAAACAAGAAACTGCGGTCAACTCGGGTGGGCGAGCAGCCAGTTTCTCCCGCATCCATCAACCCGGTGAGTTAGACCTCGTGCATGGACGCATCTTGTACTTGGAAGATGTCAATGTCAGCTTTGACGGTTTCAAAGCCATCAACCATTTGTCATTGGACATCGGGGTGGGTGAACTGCGCTGCATCATTGGTCCCAACGGTGCGGGCAAAACCACCATGATGGACATCATCACCGGCAAGACCCGGCCTGACAGCGGCCAGGTGTTTTTTGGCAGCACCATCAATTTGTTGCGCCACAACGAACCCGAGATTGCGCAAATGGGCATTGGGCGCAAGTTCCAAAAACCCACCGTGTTCGAGCAACTCAGCGTGTTTGAAAATTTGGAGCTGGCCCTCAAAACCGCCAAAGGGGTGGGGGCGTCGATGCGTTTCGCGCTCAACGGCGAACAAAAAGATCGCTTGATGGAAGTGCTCCAAACCATCCATTTGCAAAACGACGTGTTGCGTCAAGCAGGTAACTTGAGCCATGGCCAAAAGCAGTGGCTTGAGATTGGCATGCTGTTGATGCAAGACCCCAAGTTACTGTTGTTGGACGAACCCGTGGCTGGCATGACAGACCAGGAAACCGAGCGCACTGCCGAATTGTTTTTGTCTCTCAAAGGCAAGCATTCATTGATGGTGGTCGAGCACGACATGGCGTTCATTCGACAAATCGCTGATGTGGTGACCGTGTTGTGCGATGGCGCTGTGCTGGCACAAGGTTCGTTTGACGATGTACAGGCCAATGAGCGTGTCATCGAAGTTTATTTGGGACGCTGAGCCATGCTGGCCATAGAACACATTCAACAATATTACGGTGGCTCGCACATTCTTCGCGATGTCAGTTTGACCGCCCAAGCCGGACAGGTGACTGTGCTGCTCGGGCGCAACGGTGTGGGCAAAACCACTTTGCTCAAAGCCTTGATGGGTTTGGTGCCTGTGCGCCAAGGGCACATCGGTTTTCAAGGGTTCACCATCACCCATGCCACGCCTTATGAACGCGCTCGTGCAGGCATTGGTTATGTGCCGCAAGGACGTGACATCTTCAACCGATTGACGGTGGAAGACAATTTGCGCATGGGGCTGGCCACCCAACCGGCGTCTGCTGACATACCTGCTGAGCTGTTTGAGTTGTTTCCCATCCTCGCGCAAATGCGTCACCGGCGCGGGGGTGATTTGTCGGGCGGGCAGCAACAGCAATTGGCGATTGCCCGTGCGTTGGCAGGCAAGCCCAAATTGTTGGTGCTGGATGAACCCACCGAAGGCATCCAACCCAGCATCATCAAAGACATCGGGCGTGTCATCCAGCGCTTGGCCGCACGTGGCGACATGGCCATTTTGTTGTGCGAGCAGTATTACGATTTTGCCGAGGAATTGGCCGATCAGTACCTGGTCATGGAGCGTGGCGAGGTCATTGCACGCGGCCCTGGTTCGGAGATGAAAGACAAAGGCATTCGCAAACTGGTGTCGATTTGATGCGGGGTGGATGAAGGCTCGCAGCGTGATTCAGTGACGGATCATGGCGGCAGTCTGACCGGCAATGGGCTTTGCTTTAAACGCCGCAACACAAAACTGGATTTGCTGTGGCGTATGCCAGGTATTTTGTAAAGCCGTTCGCGCAAAAATCGCTCATAGCCACGGGTGTCTTCCACGGCCACGCGAATGAAGTAATCGTAGTCACCTGATACCAAATACGCTTCGAGCACTTCGGGAATGCTCTCCAGCGTGCGACCAAATTCGAACAAGGCTTCATCTGAATGGTTGTCAAGCGTGACATGCAAGATCACGGTCTCTGGCAAACCCAATTTTTCTGGACTCAATTGCACGGTGTAGCCCGTGATGATCCCCGCGTCTTCCATGCGCTTGACCCGCGTCCAACATGGCGAGGCGGTCAAGCCAACCAGCTTGCCCAAGTCTTGCAGGCTCAAGCGCGCATCTTGCTGCAGGGCTTGCAAGATGGCCAGGTCAAATTTATCCAGCTTCATATCAAATCATTCTGTGAAAATTAATGAATTTAGAAAATTATTCTTTATAAAAGTATAAATTAAGAAAATATGAAAGCTTTTTCTGCTCGCATGGCGATATATTGCTGACAGCAATGCCCCCTTTTTGGGGGATACGCCGCCAACTTGGCGCCGCTACCGCGGCCACATGCAACGGTTCCGAAACAGCCTTACCGGGCCAGCCAAGACCGTTGCACCCCCCCTACCAACCTTGGGAGAGAGCAGCATGAATGAAGAAACCGTGGCGACCACTGAAAGCATCCACCGCAGCGTCATGTCGTTAGACGACAAGTACGCCAAGTGGGATGGTCGTATCTATCTGTCAGGTATACAGGCGCTGGTTCGATTGCCGATGATGCAACGCTTGCGCGATCAAGCCATGGGCTTGAACACGGCGGGGTTTGTCAGTGGTTACAGAGGTTCGCCCTTGGGTACTTTGGATGAAGCCTTGTGGAAAGCCCAAACCCATTTGACACAACACCATGTGAAATTTGTCCCGGGTGTGAATGAAGAGCTGGCCGCAACCGCGGTGTGGGGCACTCAGACCACGGCGTTGCTTGGCCCAGCGAAATACGATGGCGTGTTTGCCATGTGGTACGCCAAAGGCCCGGGTGTCGACCGCTGTGCCGATGTGTTCAAACACATGAACCATGCCGGCACAGCCCAGCACGGCGGTGTGTTGTTGGTGGCTGGCGATGACCACGGTGCGTATTCATCCACCTTGCCGCACCAATCCGACCATGTGTTTTCAGCGTGCATGGTGCCGGTGCTGTACCCGTGCAATGTGCAGGAATATTTGGACTTGGGTTTGCACGCGTGGGCCATGTCGCGTTTTTCAGGATGTGCCATTGGATTCAAAGCATTGGCAGACACGGTGGAGTCGACTGCATCGGTGGATGCCAACCCTTTTCGCATGCGCGTGCCAACCGACTCAATCGCACCATGATTGACAGTCCTCACGCCAAACTGGGCATCATTGCTTCAGGCAAGTCGTATTTGGATGTGCTCGAAGCGTTAGAAGAATTGGGTATCGATGAAACACACGCCGCACACATTGGCATTCGTGTTTACAAAGTGGCCATGCCTTGGCCATTAGAGCCAGAAGGCATTCGCGAATTTGCTCAGGGCCTTGACGAAATTTTGGTGGTTGAGGAAAAGCGTCAAGTCGTTGAATACCAACTGAAAGAGCAACTCTATAACTGGCGAGAGGACGTTCGTCCCCGAGTGATTGGCAAGTTTGATGAAAAAGGCGAATGGGTGAATGCGCGAGGCGATTGGTTATTGAGCGCCAAAGCGGATTTTTCGGTGGCACAGATTGCGCGAGTGATTGCGTCTCGCATCGCACGTTTCCACACCAGTGTGTCTATCCAAGAGCGTTTGCAATTTTTACAAACCAAGGAAGGGCAGTTGAACAAGGCAGCCAACATCGCTGCGCGTCCTGCCTATTACTGTGCGGGTTGTCCGCACAACACCTCCACCCGTGTACCTTCAGGCAGTCTGGCCTTGGCAGGCATTGGTTGCCATGTGATGGCGACATCCATCTTTCCAGAATCCAACAAACTGACCACCCACATGGGTGGCGAAGGCGCGCCTTGGATTGGACAGTCGTGGTTTTCCAAGTTAGACCACGTGTTCCAAAATTTGGGCGATGGCACATATTTTCACTCTGGCTCATTGGCCATTCGTGCGGCCATCGCAGCGCAAGTCAACATCACCTACAAAATTTTGTACAACGATGCAGTGGCCATGACCGGTGGTCAACCGGTCGATGGCAGTTTGTCCGTGTTTCAAATGGCAGCGCAGTTGTCGGCCGAAGGTGTGCAGCGAATCGCATTGGTCACCGAGGATGTGTCACGTTATGTCGATCGACAACGCTTGCCCGCCCAAGTCACGGTGCATGACCGCAACCAACTCGAGCGTGTGCAAACCGAATTGCGTGAATGCAAAGGCGTGTCGGTGTTGATCTACGACCAAGTGTGCGCATCAGAAAAACGGCGTCGCCAGAAAAAAGGCGAGATCGCGGCGGCGGTGCAACGGCTGTTCATCAATGAAGCGGTTTGCGAAGCGTGTGGCGATTGCGGCGAACAATCGAACTGCACAGCCATCGTTCCGAAAGAAACTTCGCTAGGACGCAAACGTGCGATTGACCAGTCGACCTGTAACACGGACTATTCATGCGTCAAAGGTTTTTGCCCAAGTTTTGTGAGTGTCTATGGCGGCAAAGTGCGTTCATTGAAACATGCTGAACTTCCGATCAACTTACCAGCCTTGCCCGACCCTGTGTTGCCGGCTCTCGGCACGCCCTACAACATCCTTATCAACGGCATTGGCGGCACTGGCGTGATCACCATTGGTGCGCTGTTGGGCATGGCTGCGCACTTGGAGGGCAAAGGCGTGTCGGTGTTGGACATGACTGGCATGTCGCAAAAAAACGGGTCGGTCAGTTCACATGTGCGGATCGCGGCCCACCCACAGGCGATTCGCGCGCAACGCATCGCGTCGGGCGAAGCGGATTTGGTGTTGGGTTGCGACATGCTGACCGCTGCCACACACGATGCGTTGGCCAAGATGCGCACCGGTCGAACCCATGCCGTCATCAACACCCACCAGCAACCCACCGGTGCTTTTGCCAGACAAGCGGATTGGACGTTTCCCGCGACTGACATTCAAGCTTTGTTGCAAGAGGCTTTGCAACACAAAGTGGACTACGTGGATGCGTCGCGTTTGGCGACGGCATTGACCGGTGACGCGATTTCAACCAATGTGTTCATGTTGGGGTTCGCTTACCAAAAAGGCTTGTTGCCAGTGTCTGCCCAATCCTTGCGACAAGCCATGACACTCAACGGTGTGGCAGTGGCATCGAATCAGTTGTCGTTTGAAGCGGGACGCCATGCAGCATTCGATTTACCAAGTTTGGAGCGTCGATTGGCACCCGCCAAGCCGTTGGTGTTCAAGCGCCCGGTTCAGCTTGACGAATGGATGGCGCGCCATGTGGCGC
>RFYK01000036.1 GCA_009925585.1 Betaproteobacteria bacterium
TGTCGTGGGGCATTCTGCGGGCGGGCATTTGGCAGCCATGCTGATGGCGTGTCAGTGGCAACGGTACGCAGCAGATTTGCCTGCCGATCTGGTGAAGTCGGGTTTGTCTGTCTCTGGCTTGTTCGAATTGGAATCGGTCATGCGTTCACCGATGTTGCAATCAGATTTGCGGCTTGACCAGGAACAAGTGTTGCGCTGTAGCCCGGCATGGATGCCCACGCCAAAGACGGGCCGTTTGTGGAGTGTGGTGGGGGCGCTCGAGAGTGAAGAATTCATTCGCCACCACCGGTTGATTCAACAGGCTTGGGGCGCTGATTATGTGCCTGTGTGTGAGGCCATGGCAGGCTTACACCATTTCAATGTCCTGTCCTCGTTGGCTGAACCGGGGACTGATCTGAACCAAATGGCACTGACTCTGTGTCGTTGATTTGACGACGTTGGGTTTTTACATGGGTCAAAGCCGTGCCCAACAAAATCAACAGCCCGCACCATAACATTTGCCAAGTCATGGTCTCATTCAACAACCACACCCCGATGACATTGGCGACCAACGGAATCAAATAAGTCACCGTCAAGGTCCGTGCGCCCCCTGTTTTGGCAATCAATCGGAAGTACAGCAAATAAGCCAGTCCGGTGCACATGGCGCCTACCACCAACAAACCCAACCAAGCCGAACTGTCCGGCCATTGCTTTGGCCAAAACCACACGCCCGGTAACGCCAGCACCACACAGGCGCCCAGCAAGCTGCCAGTGGCCGTGGTCAACGCTGGCACTGAAGGCAAATGCCGTTGCGAAAACGCGGTCCCCAAGCCATAGCAGGTCGTTGCCAACAAACAAGCCAACACTGCCCATCCGTTGGCATGGGCAGACAGCGACAAACCGCCCGGCATGCCAGCGGCCAACAAGCCCACACCCACAAAACCCAAGGACAAACCCAATGTTCGCCAAGGGGTGGGACGCTCACCCAACCAGACCCACGCGATCAATGCGCCAAACAACGGCGAAGTGGCGTTTAATAAAGAGGACATGCCAGTGGTGAGAGACAACACGGCATAGGCATAACAAGCAAACGGGATGGCTGAATTGACGATGCCCATGCCCATCACACCGCGCCAGTGTGTTTTCAACATGCCGACCTGACCCCGCCACACCAGCAGCGGCAACAACACCAATAACGCGATGCTGACCCGCAACCAAGCGGTTGACCATGGCCCAAATTGCTGCGAGGCCATGCGCATGAACACAAAAGACGAGCCCCAAATCGTGCCCAGTGCGACAAACTCTGGCAACCAGCGTTGCCAGCGCAAGCCGGCGCTCACAATAACGTGCCTTCGATTTTCAGCAAAGAAATTTTGCGATCCAAACCGCCCGCATAACCTGTCAATGCGCCGTTGCTCGCCATCACGCGATGGCATGGCAGAAAAATACTCAACGGATTGCGACCCACCGCCATGCCGACGGCTCGGGCAGATTGGGGTTTGCCGATGAATCGCGCGATCTCGGCATAGGAACTGAACTTGCCAAACGGGATCATGGCCAGCGCCTGCCACACTTGGTGTTGAAAACCCGTGCCGCCCAACGGTATCAATGGCAATTCAAAAAGTTTTCGTTTACCTTCGAAATATTCTGACAACTGCGCTTTGGCTTGCAGCAGCCAAGATTGGCTGGGTCCCCAAGGCAAGTGATGCAGGTCAGGGACATGTTTTTGGTGCTCGAACCACGCGCCACAAAGCCCATGTTGGCTTGCCACCAGCGTCATTTGACCCAATGGGGTTTGGACGGGCATTTGCCATTGGTCTGAAGAAAAAGTCGGGGAGGGGTGGCTGAGGTTCATGCATGCATTATTTATGAAAAATTTGACGGACTGAACCTGCATGAATCAGCAGGATGTCAGTCACACAACTCACAAAACCCGCCCCCTACAATGCCGGTATATGAACATTGAGCCGTCTGTTTTCAAAGCGTACGACATACGCGGTGTGGTACCGGTTGCGTTGCACCCCGAGATGGCGGTGGCCTTGGGCCGCAGTTTTGGGACGCAAGCTTTGGCCCAAGGTCAACAGCGTGTGGCAGTGGGGCGCGACGGGCGATTAAGCGGGCCCATGCTCGCGCAGGCGTTGATACAAGGTTTGGTCGAGGCGGGTATAGAGGTGCTTGATGTGGGCATGGTGACCACACCGCAGTTGTATTTCGCAGCCAGTACCTTGTGTGAAAGTGGCATTCAAATCACGGGCAGCCACAACCCCAAAGACTACAACGGTTTCAAAATGGTCATGGCGGGGCGAGCGATTCACGGCGATGAGATTCAATCGTTGCGACACATGATGCAAGCTCAAACATGGCAACTGCGCAGTGGCGGCAGCGTGCAAACGGTGTCTGTGCTGCAAGCCTATGAAGCGCGCATCGTGCAAGACATCCATTTGGCTCGACCCATGCGCATCGTGGTCGATTCAGGCAATGGTGTGGCTGGCGCCACCGCGCCGCAGATCTTGCGCGCCATTGGTTGCGAAGTCATCGAATTGTTCAGCGAAGTCGATGGCCATTTTCCCAACCACCATCCTGACCCAAGCAAGCCGGAAAACTTGCGCGATTTGGTCGCCGCATTGCAAAACACCGGTGCAGAGTTGGGACTGGCATTTGACGGCGACGGGGACCGTTTGGGCATCGTCACCCGGGACGGTCAAACCATTTATCCCGACCGGCAAATGATGCTGTTTGCGCGTGATGTGCTCTCCCGTCAGCCTGGAGGCACCATCGTCTTCGATGTGAAATGCTCGCAACGGCTCGCGCCTTTCATTCGTGAAGCTGGCGGTGTTCCTTTGATGTTCAAGACCGGACACTCGCTGATCAAAGCCCAAATGAAAGCCATTGGTTCGCCACTGGGCGGTGAGATGAGTGGCCATGTCTTTTTCAAAGAACGCTGGTTCGGGTTTGACGATGGCACGTACGCAGGTTGCCGGTTGTTGGAAATCCTCAGTCGCCATGCGGATGCCAATCAGGTGCTGCACAGTTTGCCCACCAGCGAATCCACGCCTGAATTGAATGTGCCCTGCGTGGAGGGCGAACCTCACCGCGTCACAGCCGAATTGTTGGCGCATGTGTCAGCCCACGGATTGCCATCGAGTCAACATGAACCGGTGTTGTGTGACATCGATGGTGTGCGCATCGATTGGAACGATGGTTTCGGTTTGGTGCGGGCATCTAACACCACGCCGGTATTGGTCTTGCGCTTTGAGGGCCAAACCCCTTCCGCTTTGCATCGGATAGAAACCGACATGATGGCGTTGCTGCGTCACATCAAACCTGACGCCAACGTGCAAGAGGCGGCGCATTGAGGGTATTGGTGGTCAAGTTGTCTTCTCTGGGGGATGTGGTGCACAGCTTGCCCGCTGCGATGGACATGCAATCGGCTTTTCCCGACATCCACATCGATTGGGTGGTTGAAGAGGGGTTTGCACCGCTGTTGCGGATCTGCCCAGCCGTTGAACGTGTCATCCCCTGTCGATTGCGTGCTTGGCGCAAACAATGGTGGTCTGCCGACACGCGCATGCAATGGCGAGCGTTCATCGATGATTTGCAAGCGCAACCCTACGATGCCATCATCGATTTGCAAGGCTTGACCAAATCGGCATTCATCGCGAGATTGGCAAAACTCACTTCCCATGGTCGACGCTTTGCCATGGCCAACCGCACGCAAGGTTCGGCTTATGAGTCGCCGACGCGGTGGGTCTCTGATGTGGCCATACCTTGTGCTTGGCGCAGCCATGCGGTACAGCGAGCACGCCATGTGTGCGCGCAGGCTTTGGGGTATGGCGAGCCCACTCAGCCGCACCAAACTTTGTTCGCCTCGCCTGACACAAAGGTGTTACCCAACACCGTGGCGCTGGTGCATGGCACTTCACGACAGAACAAATCCTGGCCGCTGTCCCATTGGATCAAATTGGCGCAGTATTTGGTGGATCGAGGGCACGCATTGGGTATTCCGCAATCGAATGACGAAGAAGCGCAGACCGCTGCCAGCATTGCTGCTGCCGTTCCCCAAGCGATGGTTTGGCCACGTGGCGATGTGTTGTCATTGACCGGATCGCTGGCCGCATGCGCGGGGGTGATTGGCGTGGACAGCGGGCCCAGCCACATCGCCGTGGCCTTGGGCTTACCGCATGTGCAGATATACAACTTCGACACCGCGTGGCGCACCGGTCCATTGGACTGTGGCTGGCAGCAAAGTGTGTATGCCAAGCCGTCTCCCACACCTGAGTTGGTTTTGCATGCGTGGCTCAACGGGTTGCAAGCCCACGCCTTCGCCAAAGAAAGCCAGACATGACCTTGTTTGTGTATGGCTGGTTGATGCGGTTGTTGTCCCCCTTCTTGTTGTTGAAGTTGTATTTGCGTGCCCGCAAAGAACCGATGTATGGCCTGTCCGTGGCAGAGCGGTTTGGCTATTACGACATGAGCCAAAGTAGCGGCGCGGTATGGTTTCATGCGGTGTCTTTGGGCGAAACCCGCGCCATTCAAGCCTTGGTGATGGCCATGCGCCAAGCGTATCCTGGCATGAAATTTGTGTTCACCCATGGCACGGCAACTGGCCGAGAACAAGGCCTGAGTTTGTTGGAAGATGGCGATGTGCAAGTGTGGCAGCCTTGGGACACACCAGCATCGGTCGCCAGATTTTTTCGACAGTTTCAACCTCGCATCGGTTTTCTCGTCGACACCGAGGTATGGCCTGTGATGGTTGATCAGGCACACAAGCAAGGTGTGCCCATGGTGTTGCTGAATGCGCGACTCAGTCCGAAGTCATTGCGCAGGTCCATGCAATGGTCTGCGCTGGCGAGACCGGCGTTCAATGCATTGCATGCGGTATGGGCGCAATCTGACCAAGACGCCAAACGATTTCAGGCACTGGGCGTGACTGTGCAATCGGTGATGGGCAATCTCAAATTTGATGCGGTGCCTGACAAGCAGCAGTTGCAGCAAGGTCTGGCGTGGCGTCAAGCGATGACCAGACCGGTGGTCTTGTTGGCCATTTCGCGTGAGGGCGAGGAGGCTGCCTTGCTCGATGTGCTGTCGCAACAACCTGCTTATTTAAACGATGTGCAATGGTGGTTCGTGCCCAGGCACCCGCAGCGCTTCGCGCAAGTGGCTGCACTGGTGAATGCCAAAGGGCTGTCCATGCAACAACGCAGCGAGTGGGGTGCCTTCCCAGAGTTCCAGCACTTACAACCTCAGACCCAAGTGGTGTTGGGCGACAGCATGGGTGAGATGCCGTTTTATTTTGGTGCAGCCAGTGTGTGTTTGTTGGGCGGAAGTTTTGAGCCCTTGGGTGGTCAAAATTTGATCGAGGCCTGCGCTTGTGGCTGTCCGGTGGTGATGGGCCCTCACACGTTCAATTTTGCGCAAGCCGCACAACTGGCACTGCAAGATGGGGCAGCGGTTCGCGTCAAAGACATGGCAGAGGCGGTCAAGGCTGCTTATCAACTGGCCATGGACCGCACAGCTTGCCAGCAAACATCAGCGCTGGCCACCCAGTTTGCGTCGCGTCACCAAGGGGCAGTGGCGCGTTGTTTGGCGTTGATGAAGCCGCTTTTGTGAGCTGCTCAGGGCACCAGCAGGCTGTTGATGTTTTGCAAGTCTTCCAGTTGCAACACACCGCTGAGTTGACGCAATTTCAAATGGCCCATCAGCACGTCATAGCGTGCTTTGGCCAATTTGGCCTTGGTGTCAAACAATTTGCTTTGGGCATCCAACACGTTGATGTTGATTCGCACACCGACGCTGTAGCCGAGTTTGTTGGCGTCTAAAGCCACTTGGCTGGAATCTTCGGCAGCTTGCAAGGCTTTGACTTGGCTCACACCTGACACCACACCATAAAACGCGCCTCGGGTGCTTTGAGCCACGGTGCGCAGGATGGCGTCCACATCAGACTCGGCTTTTTGAGTCAGGGCCATGGTTTCTTTCACGCGGTTGCTCAATGCATTGCCGTTGAACAAAGGGATACTCATCACGACCGCACCCGTTGCGACGCCATAGCGTGTATCGATGCTGGAACTGACCGTGCCGTTGGTGTTGTTGGTCAGGTTGTAACTGAGTTGCAAATCGACGGTGGGTTTCAAAGCGGATTGGGCTTTGTCGATCTCAAGCCTTGCCACATCGGTGCTGATGCGGGACTGTTTGACATTGGGATTGTTTTGTTCGCTGAGCGTGACCCATTCTTCAACGCGATCTGGCACGGGGCCTTTGGGTACGACGGTCAATGACACCGATTTGGGTTCAATGTTGGCCTTGCCAACCAACTGGTCGAGGGCCATTTTTTTGACGCGCAAATCGTTTTGAGCCGCGATTTCTTGGGCCATGGCCAAGTCGTAACTGGCTTGTGCTTCGCGGGTGTCGGTGATGGTGGCTGTGCCAACTTCAAAATTACGTTTGGCAAACGCCAATTGCTCAGACACCGCTTTCATTTGCGCTTGGATAAAGGTCAGGCTGTCTTGGCTGGCCAGCACATCGAAATAGGCTTGACTCAAACGAACCATCAGGTCTTGCTCGGCGGCTTGTAACTGCGCGTCAGCCACTTGCAATTGCAGGTTGGCTTGAGATACTTCGGCTTTGTCGCCCGGTCTGAAGATCGATTGTGTGGCGCTGACTGTTCCTGATTGTGCGCTGTAGCTGTGCGCGCGGGGATAGTAGCTGTTGTTAGGTGCAGGCGACATGGCCCCGCCGTTGTTGATGTTCGCGCTGGCGCTGAATGCCGCGGTCGGACCGAGTTTGGCTTGGGCTTGTTCCACTTTCAGTCGGGTGGCTTGCGCTTGAATTTGCACCGATTTGAAACTGGCGTCATAGCCTTTGGCAATCTCATACAACTCGACCAGGCTTTGGCCGCGGGCAGCGCCTGTCAAGGCCAAAGAAATGGCCGCTACCAAGGGCAATGTGCGAAACAAGTTCATGGTCATCCTTTTATATAACTACTGTTTGTCAGAATTGAAAAGTGGGCGTCTCAACGAAACCGTGCAAACGTGGGGTCACCACATCCCACAAAACCCGGCTGTGGCCTGTGCCATCAGCTTGGCGTTGAACCAAAGTGGTTTGCATGATGGGTTCATCACCAACGACGGCAAGCAGGCGGCCAGTGGGTTTGAGCAATGAGAGCAATTCGTTGGGCACCGTGGCAACCGAGCCACCCAACAGCACTGCGTCAAAAGATGCAGCGGGCAATGGTTTGGGCATGCCTTGGTTGATCAGCAGTCGCACGTTGTGGATGTCGGCGCGCTGTAAGTTTTGTTGGGCTTGGGCAAGCAAGTCAGCATGGCATTCCAAGCTGGTGACGTGGGCACATGACTGTGCCAACAGCGCGGTCAAGTAACCCGTCCCTGTGCCAATTTCCAGCACGTGCTCGTGTGGTTGTAACCCCAAGTCTTGTAAGAGCCGTGCATCAACCCGAGGGGGCAACATCTGTTCGCCGTGGCCGATCGGGATCTCAGTGTCACTGTATGCCAATGCGTGATAAGCGGCGGGAACAAACCATTGGCGTTCCAGTTGAGACAGCAGGGCAAGCACCTTTTTGTCCAACACTTGCCAAGTGCGGATTTGCTGTTCAACCATGTTGAAGCGGGCGATTTCCGTGTTCATTTCAGCGAGAGAAGTCATAAAAAAGCCATTCTAGCCAGCGGGGTGAGCCGCAGGACCTGATTTGCCGTGCCAAAGTTTTTTCAGCCATTGGCTCAAATCGTCGATATAGCAGTAGACCACAGGCACGACCACCAGCGTCAGCACGGAAGAGGTGAGAACACCGCCAATCACTGCCTGCCCTAAGGGTGCGCGCTGCTCAGAGCCTTCAGACACCGAAAAGGCCAACGGAATCATGCCAAACACCATGGCCAAGGTGGTCATCAAAATCGGACGCAATCGCACCTGCGCGGCCAGCAACAAGGCATCGGTACGGTTCAGCGGGGCATCGTGCGTGCCGTCGCCGCGGTCCAAGCCTTCGCGGGCGCGGATGGCAAAGTCCAGCAACAAAATGGCATTTTTGGTGACCAGTCCCATCAGCATGATCACGCCAATCACCGAGAACATGGACAGCGTGGACCGAAACACCAACAACGCACCGACCACACCGATCAAGGTCAGCGGCAATGCCGTCATCAAAGCCAGCGGTTGCAAGAAACTTTTGAACTGGCTGGCCAAAATCATGTAGATGAAGATCACGCCCATGGCCAGCGCCACCACCGCGTATTGGAAAGATTCTTTCATGTTTTTGGTGGCGCCGCCAAACTGGTAACGGTAGCCATCTGGCATGGGAATGCTGGCCATGACCGCTTGAATGTCTTTGGAGACTTCACCGGCTGCACGACCATAGGTGTTGCCGCTGAAAGCAACCTCGCGAGAGAGTTCGCGTCGGTTCACTTGGTTGGGGCCAACACTTTCTGTGACCTGCGCGACTTGGTTGAGTCGAACAATGCGGCCGCTGCCGTCGTTGGCTGCGCCGATGCTGAAAGGCAGTCGCTCTAAATCGTGCGGATAGGTGCGCATGGTCGGGTCCAGCCGAACCAACACATCGTAGGTCTGGTCGTTGTCAGCCCGCCAGACACCGACGTTTTGTCCCGCGACCAAGGTGCGCAATTGGTTGGCAATGCTGCCGACACCCAGGCCAAAATCGGCGGCGGCTTCGCGTTTGACCGTGATGTCCACGGTGGGTTTGTTGGGCTTGACGCTGGACTCAATGTCAACCAAGCCTTTGATGTCTTGCAACCGCTGCATCACGATGGCGGCAATCCGCTCGAGTTCTGCCTGATCGGGGCCCAGCAAATAAAACTCAATTTGTTTGCTGCCGCCCACTGAGTCGAGCAAGCCCACATGGGTGACGGTGAGTCCGCTCATGTTTCTCAGTCGTTCGCGAACAATGGGTGTGAAATCGTTGATGTTGAGTTTGCGCGATTGCCGATCGACCAAACGGTAATAAATGTTGGCGTAAATTTTTCCATTGGCGTTGCCCGTGTTGATGGTGCTCAGTGTGTAGCGCACCTCGGGAAAGCTGCGCAACATGCTTTCAACTTCCCGCGCTTTGGCCTCGGTGACTTGCAAGGACGAACCAACCGGCACATAAAACGTCACACTGGCTTCAGAGTAATCAGCCTTGGGGACAAACTCCGTGCCCAAAAAACGGACCATGACGATGCTGGTGATGAAAATACCGATCGCCATCAGCACGGTGATCAATCGATGACGCAGCGCAATGCGCAATAACCGCTGATAAACACGGCCCAACGCATCGGTGGCATCTTCAAACCATTGGGTGACACGTCCCAAGGTCATGTCGTACCAACTGCGTTGGTGGTGTTGACCGTTGCGGTGAATGCTGGGGTCATGCCAAACGCTGGAGAGCATGGGGTCGAGCGTGAAACTGACGAACATCGATATCAGCACCGCAGCCACGATGGTCAGTCCGAACTCGTGAAAAAACTTCCCGATGATGCCTTGCATGAAGCCGATCGGAAGAAATACCGCCACGATGGAGAACGTGGTGGCCAGCACAGCCAGACCAATTTCTTTGGTGCCTTCCATCGAGGCATTGAACGCGCTTTTACCCATTTGCACATGCCGAACAATGTTTTCGCGCACCACGATTGCGTCGTCGATCAGCAAGCCGATGCAAAGCGAGAGTGCCATCAACGTGATCATGTTGATGGTAAAGCCCAGCATGGCCATGAACAAAAATGTGCCAATGATGGCGATCGGCAGGGTCAAACCGGTGATGATGGTCGAGCGCCAGGAGTTGAGAAACAAAAACACGATCAACACCGTCAACAACGAGCCTTCGATCAACGTCTTTCGCACGTTGTTCACGCCCACGCGAATTTGACGCGAGCCGTCGTAAATGTTTTGCAATTTGACGCCAGGT
Organism: Betaproteobacteria bacterium; assembly: GCA_009925585.1. Taxonomy (GTDB): domain Bacteria; phylum Pseudomonadota; class Gammaproteobacteria; order Burkholderiales; family Burkholderiaceae_C; genus Limnohabitans. The sequence continues at coordinate 9,890 of RFYK01000036.1, forward strand.
GGCAACTGAGTCTGCATGTCTTGCACGGTGCGAGCCAGGCCATCGACCACATCGATGGTGTTTTCATCTTGCGACTTTTGCACCGACAACAGCAGCGTGCGTTCACCGTTGTAAAGCGCGAGGTTTTCCAACTCTTGTGCGCCGTCATTCACCCGTGCCACTTGCGACAAACGAACGATGCTGCCACCTTTGCGTGCCACGATGATCTGGCCGAAATCCTCTGGCCGGTTCATCCTTCCTTGCACTTGCACCACGCGGTCTTGTTGCAATGAGCGAATCGATCCGACGGGCAAGTCTTGGTTCTCGTTGCTGACCGCGTCAACCACTTGTTGTGCGGTGATGCCCAGCGACTCCATGGCCTGAGGATTCAGGTAAAGGTTGATTTCGCGTTTGGTGCCGCCCACCAAGGACACCGAACCCACACCGCGAACATTCTCTAAGCGTTTTTTCAAAATTTGGTCAGCCCAGTTGGTCAGTTCAACTTGGCTCGGCGGTTTCACCCCTGAAGGCAACGATGCCGCATCTGGAATGATCGCCAACGACCAAATTGGGCGGCTGGACGGGTCAAACCTGAGAATGCGCGACTCTTTGACTTCAGGCCGCAAAAACGGATGGACATTGGAGACTTTTTCACGCACATCGTCGGCTGCTTTTCGGCCATTGATGGTCAGTTCGAATTCCACAATGACGACCGACAAACCCTCGTAACTGCGTGAGGTGAGGGCGCTGATTCCTGCCGTGGAATTGACCGCTTCTTCAATTTTTTTGCTGACTTCACTTTCAATGATTTCAGGTGAAGCGCCCGGGTATTCGGTGGTGATGACCACCACAGGTAAATCGATGTTGGGAAATTGATCGATCTTGAGTCGCTGAAAAGAAAACATCCCCAACACCACCAAGGCCAACATGACCATGGTGGCAAACACGGGGTTACGCAGACTGACTTGGGTGAACCACATGGCCTAGGGTTTGCTCGCAGGAGGGGATTGGCCTGACACCACACGCAGGTTCAAACCTTCGCGCATCGCGCCGACGCGAGACGACAGCACCTGTGCGCCTGCTTCAATGCCTTTGATTTCAACCCAAACGGTGTCGTCATGACCGACGCGGCCGCGTCGACCCAATGACACAGTGGGATGGCTCAAACGCGATCCGTTCAATACCTGAACATAAGGTTCGGGCTTGTCGGTTCTCACAAACTCCAAAGGCACGGCCAGAACCTGTTGGCGTCCCAGTTCGAGTTGGCCTTGGCCATACAAACCTTGGCGCAAGCCTTGGGTGTTTTGCAATCTCAGGTAGACCAACACACTTCGGCTGCCGGACTGCACATTGGGGTTGATGCGTTGCACTTGCGCGCTGACCGGTTGGTCGCGACCTTCGATGATCAGGGTGGCGGCTTGTCCGACACGGACATCCATCGAGTCACCAGGACTGAGAGTGGCTTCAAGTTCCAAGCTGCTCAGGTCAACAATCTCTAACAACTTTTGGTCGATGCCGACTCGCTCGCCCGGTTGAGCCAAGCGGGCTGAAATTTGTCCGCTGATGGGCGCAGACAACACCGTGTCATCCAAGGTTTTGCGTGCCACATCTGCGCCTGCAAGTGCCGCGTTGTAAGTGGCTTTGGCGCCCATCAAAGTGGCTTCAGAAGCTTCGAGCGCTGTTTTGGAAATAAAGCCTTGGTCTACCAATGCTTTGTTGTTGTCGTACTGTCGTTGTGCAATGTCGATTTGGGTTTTTGCGGCATCGGCTTGTTGCTCGGCTTGACGCAATTTGCGTTGAAATTCGGTGGGGTCAATTTTGGCCAGTAACTGCGAGGCTTTGACAGTGTCGCCTTCGCGCCCAAACAAGCTCATCAACTCCCCAGCGGCGCGTGCTTTGACTGTCACCGTGTTCAAAGCTTTGAGGTTGCCAGACACGGGCATGGTGAGCACCATGGTTTGCAATGACAAAGTGTGGAGTTGCGACGCTGGTACCTCAACCACTTGTTCGCTGGTGCTGGGCGTCACAGGGGTTGTGGCCGCAGGCGCTGACGTGGGCACTGCGGTTTTGTGCATTTGCCAATAGCCAACGCCTGCCAGCACTGCCACCAGCAACAACGTCCAGCCAATTTTGGATCGCAAGGTCATGTCATGTAACTCCGAAGTGCGATGAAACAGGTGGTTAGTTTGTCAACCACCCGTGCATCAACGCCTGAACATGCGACTGCAAAAATGTTTCAGGGTTGAACTGGGTTTGGTTCATGCATGCAGACAATGAATGCTTCCACATGCTGAGGAAGAAGATCACTGACACCAAGCTGTAAACAGCGGTGTCAGTGTTGAAAGGTTTGAATTCGCCGCTGTCAATGCCGCGTTGCAGAATTTTCTTGAACAAGGTTTGACCGGGTTGCATGACCTCGGTTTCGTAAAACTTCACCACATCGGGGAAATTACTGGCTTCGCTGGTGACGAGTTTGGTGATGCCACTGGCCGTGGTGTTGCCAATCTTGTGCCACCAAGACTGCATCGCGTAACTCACCATCTCCATGGTGCTTCCCTTGAACTCGTCGAACTCTTGGTTCCACACCGGGAAATGGTCGGACAAATTGCGTTGGATGACCGCCTTGAACAAGTCTTCCTTGGAGTGAAAGTACAAAAAAAGTGTGCCCTTGGAGACGCCCGCGCGCAGCGCCACTTCTTCTACCCTTGTCGCCGCAAACCCTTTTTCGACAAACAGACTCAGCGCGGCGTCCAACAACTCTTGCGGGCGCGCTTCTTTTCGACGCTCGCGTTTGTGCGGGGTTGGTTCAAGGTTAGGGGTGGGAAAAGTGCTGGGCATATTAATGACTGACTGGTTAGTAATGTAACCATCGCTTGCGCCGAAGTCAACCGCAAAACCCTTGTCAATCAGGTCAATAACAGGCCTAACCACTCTTTCAAAATCAGCTGTGTCGTGGCCAGCGCGCTGGCAGAGGGCAGGTAGTCAAACACAGGCACTTGAGGTGGTTGCACAAACCCCATGGGGGCAGGAATCACTTGGAATCCAGCATTTTCAAATTGTTTGACACTGCGGGCCATGTGCCAATCGTTGGTCACCAACAAAATGCGGGTCTTGCCCAGTGGTGCCAGAACTTCATAGGCCCTGAGGGCGTTTTCGCGGGTGTCTCTGGATGTTTTGTCCAGCCATTCGATGCGCATACCCGTGTCACGCAGCAGGGATGCCGCGGCAACCTCGGCCTCGCTGCTGGTTTGCGCCGTGGAAGATGCCCAGCCTTTGCCGCCAGCAAACAACATGGGCAACCCGGTTTGTCGTTTGAGGTGAGCGGCGTACTGCAACCGCGCCTGGGCATAAGAGCCCATGACGGGCTCGCCATATTCGGGGGCATACAGGTTGAGCCCGCCGCCCAGCACGACCATGGCTTGGGCCTGTTTGGCGTCCTTCTCGGTCAAAGCCGACCAATGTCCAAGCCCAACGCCGGTGATGGCGGGCCAAGACGCAACCCAAACCCAGTAACAACAGCAGTCCGCTGGGGGGCAAAAACAAGGTGGTCAACAGCGGCTTGAGAATCCCTAATGCATCCATGGCGACAAGTGTCCCACAGCGCCATGACCGCACGGGCGATGGAACCTCGGTTGATTTTTTTTACATGGCGCGAAAGGATGGATAAGATGCTTGCATGACATCATCCATCATCACATTGGGCGGCGGTTGCTTCTGGTGCACAGAAGCGGTGTTTCAACGTGTGTTGGGTGTGACCAGTGTGGAATCTGGTTACTGCAATGGTCTTTCGAGTGCACGTCCCAGCTATGAGCAAGTGTGCAGGGGCGACACCGGTTTCAATGAAGTCGTGCGTGTGGAATACGACAGAAAAGTCATCGGTTTGCGTCAACTGCTGGAGGTGTTTTTTGCCATCCACGACCCCACCAGCCTGAACCGCCAAGGCAACGACACGGGTACCCAATACCGAAGCGGTATTTACTACTCAGACAAAGACGATCAAGTGGTGGCCACCCAGTTCATTGCCGAAGCCACCAGCTTGGGTCATTACGACAAGCACATCGTCACAGAAGTGCTCCCACTGACGCATTACTGGCCCGCCGAGGATTACCACCAAAATTATTTTGTCAATCACCCCGAGCAAGGCTACTGCACCTTTGTGGTCGCCCCCAAAGTGCGAAAACTGGGGCAGCATTTTCAACAGTGGCTAAAGACCTGACATCGCTTCAGGGCGCGAGTCTTTCCATCAACCAAGCGCCGTTCACCCAACGGTATTGCAAGCGGTCGTGCAACCTGGCTGAACCGCCTTGCCAAAACTCCCATCGGTCTGGCACCAACCGGTAACCGCCCCAGTGGGGTGGACGTGGCGGTTGTTGGGCAAACTGTGCTGCATAGGTTTGCGATGCATTGGTCAGCCATTCGCGCGATTCAATCACTTGGCTTTGCGGACTGGCCCATGCACCTATGCGTGACGCCAGTGGACGCGAGTGGAAATAATGGTCGCTGTCGGCGTCGCTGATTTTTTCGACCAGACCCTCGATGCGCACCACTCGCTCGAGTTCAACCCAATGAAATTGCAATGCGGCGAAGGGGTTACCCGCCAACTCAAGGCCTTTGCGGCTGTCGTAATTGGTGAACCACACCAAACCTTTGTCGTCGAAGCCTTTGATCAATACCACGCGGGTGCTGGGTCGCAAGTCTGAGGACACGGTCGCCAAGGTCATGGCGTTCGCCTCTGGGATTTCTGCGCTCAGGGCTTGGTTCAACCACAGTGTGAATTGTTCCAGAGGGTCAGCGGCTGCATTCGATTCCAGCAGTTCGGCCTGCTGGTAGTTCTTGCGCATATCCGCAAGTGACGGTGTGTTCATATAGCCTGAGAGTTGAAAAACAGGCCTTGATCTTATTCCTTGACCGCCCCGGTCATGCCTGAGACGTAGTGATCGACAAAAAAGGAATACAGCACGGCGACCGGTAATGAACCAAACAAGGCACCGGCCATGAGCGAGCCCCAGTGATAGACATCGCCTTCAACCAGTTCGGTCACCACGCCCACCGGAACGGTTTTGACTTCTGAAGAGGAAATGAAGGTGAGCGCGTAGATGAATTCGTTCCATGACAGAGTGAACGCAAAGATACCTGCTGATATCAGGCCGGGCACCGAGAGCGGAAGAATGATCTTCCACAAAATTTCAAACCGTGTGGCGCCGTCGATCAAGGCACATTCTTCCAATTCGAATGGAATGGAACGGAAGTAGCCCATCAGCAACCATGTGCAAAACGGGATCAGAAAAGTAGGGTAGGTCAGGATCAATGCCCAGCGGGTATCAAACAAGCCCAGCTTGAACACAATCGTTGATAAAGGTATGAACAAGATGGAAGGGGGCACCAGATAAGCCAAAAATATCCCTAAACCGACTTGGCGTGATCCCTTGAAACGCAAACGTTCGATGGCATAAGCAGCCAGCACAGCGCACACCAACGACACCACGGTAGAAATCACGGAGATGAACACGGTGTTCCACAGCCACTCTGGGTAAGCGGTTTTGAACAGCAGTTTGTGGAAATGTTCCAAGGTGGGTTGAATGACCCAAAAGGGGTTGCCATCGCGTGAAAGCAGTTCGTTGTTAGGCTTGACCGAGGTGATGACCATCCAATAAAACGGAAACAACAGCACAAATACAAAAATGGCCAAAGGGATATAGACCGTGACCCATCGACTGCGAACCGTGTCCAAGTAGGACATGCCTTGGCTGTCTTCTTCTTCCATGGCGCTCATGCGTCGCTCCCTCCCTGTTGCCAGGCGCGCCGTTGCAACCCGAAGTAACTGAACAAAATCGCAGCCAACAAAAACGGCACCATGGCAATCGCGATCGCGGCCCCTTCACCCAATGCGCCACCGGAGATGGCCCGTTGGAAGGACAAGGTGGCCATCAAATGCGTGGCGTTCAGAGGGCCACCTCTCGTGATGACGTAAATCAACTGAAAATCGGTGAAGGTGAACAGCACTGAGAAGGTCATCACCACGGCAATCATGGGGGTGAGCAACGGCAGTGTGATGTGCTTGAAGCGTTGCCAAGAAGTGGCGCCGTCTATCGCTGCAGCCTCGTAGAGCGAGGGTGAAATGGTTTGCAAACCGGCCAGCAATGTGATGGCGACAAACGGTACACCTCGCCAGACATTGGCGGCCAGCACAGACAGACGAGCATTCCAAGGGTCGCCCAAGAAATCGATGTAATGGTCTATCCAACCCAGCTTGATCAACACCCAACTGATGATGGAGAACTGCGCGTCATACAACCACCAAAACGCCAACGCCGACAAAGCGGTCGGCACGATGTAAGGCAACAAAATCACCGAGCGAAAAAATGTTTTGAAGGGCAATCGTTCATTCAGCAAAACCGCCAACCACAGCCCCAGAAAAAATTTCAGCACGCTGGCAATGAAGGTGTAGAAAAGGGTGTTGAACAAGGCCAATCGGGTGACCGAGTCTTCCCATAAAAATTCGTAATTTTCTAAACCGATGAATTCACCACCCCTGCCGATTTTGGTGTCGGTGAACCCCAGCCATACGCCAAGGCCCAAGGGGTAGGTCAGAAACAGCACGAGCAGCACCGTGGCTGGTGCCATGAACAACAGGCCCAAGCCATTGCGGCTGTTTTGAAGTTTTTGCAGCATCAGGATTTGTAGTAACGCTCGGCGCGTTTTTGGGCGCGCTGGGCCGCTTCAGCGGGTGTTTTAGAACCTGACGCGGCTTCAGCCACCATGTTGCTCACAATGAAATCAGCCATGGCACCAGCGGAGGCGTAACCGAGTTGACCGGCATAACCCGAAGGACGCATGTTCTTGGCGGAGTCACGGTAGGGTGTGTGTTTGGGGTCGACCGTCCAAATCGGGTTTTTGCCATACGCAGCCAACGGGTGTGAGACGTAACCGCCACCACCTTGTAACCAAGCGTCGTATTGCTCGGCCTCCATCATGAAGCGCAAAAACTCTTTGGCTGCATTCGGGTACTTGGTGTATTTGAAGATCATTTGATTGAAGAACAAATGGTATTCGGTGGGAACCCCGACCGGCCCGACGGGAAAGGGTGCGTGTTGAATGTCAGCCGCGATGGCTTTGACCGCAGGGTTGTCAGAATTTTTAGCGGCGTAATAGATGGAAATACCGTTGTTGGTCACACTGATTTGGTTGTCCAAAAAAGCCTTGTTGTTGTTCGGGTCCAACCAAGACAAGGTGCCTGGGATGAAGGTTTTGTAAAGCTCTCTGCCGTATTCCAGCGCCTTGATGGTTTGCGGGCTGTTGATCACCACCTTGTTGTTTTTGTCGACGATGGAGCCGCCAAATGCCCACATCAACCAATGCGTCCAGCCACTGTCGCCTGTGGCATTGCCCAAAGCCATGCCGCCAGGTGTGCCTTTGGCATGCAGTGCTTGGAACATTTTGAGAAAACTGTCGGTGTCTTTGGGAAACGTGTTGAAGCCGGCTGCTTTGACATGGCTTTGGCGGTAGACCATGATGGCCCCGCTGGCCCCCAAAGGCACGCCAATCCATTTTTTGCCGTCTGGGCGCATGTAGGTTTCGCAAGCCGGATACCAACCGCCGTATTTGTTGCCCAAGTAGGTGCACAAGTCGGTGACATCCAGTAATTTGTCAGGGTACAAATTGGCGTCATCGTTCGTCGACAAAATGATGTCCGGTCCGGCACCGGTGTTGGCCGCGACCGCGGCTTTGGGTCGGACGTCTTCCCAGCCTTCGGTGTCGACGCGAACTTCGATACCTGTTTTATCGGTGAACTTTTTTACATTGGCCATGTAGGCGTCGAGTTCGCCTTGAACGAAACGGCTCCAACGAAGCACCCGCAATTTGGCGCCTGGCTCGGGCACGTTGTTCCATTGGGCTTGTGCTGACGTGGTCCACAGCATCGGGGCGACCGCCACCGCGCCGGTGGCCACGCCAGTGGATTGGATAAATTGTCTACGTGTGGTGTCGTTCATCACAGGGCTCCAGACTCAGGACAAATCAAGCCACCAGCGCTTTACCGCTGTTGGCATCAAACAAATGGGCGCGGCTGGCATCGGGCTTTAAGCGGATGGTGCTGCCGGGGGAAAACGTGTGGCGTTCTCTGAACACCGAGGTGACTTCAACGCCTGCGATTTTGGTGAAGACTTGCGTGTCAGCGCCAGTGGGTTCGACCACCACCACTTCGGTGGCCAATCCCTCGTCTGCGGCTGCAATGTCCAAATGCTCTGGGCGAATGCCGTAGACCACCGACTGTCCCTCGGTCGCTCGGGCGTGCAAAGGCATGGGCAACTGTTTGCCATCGGCCAACGTCACTTGGTTGCCATGCACCACACCAGGCAAAAAATTCATGGAAGGTGAACCGATGAACCCGGCCACAAATTGGTTGGCGGGATGGTCATACAACTCGAGCGGGCTGCCGGTTTGTTCCACCACGCCATCGCGCATGACCACGATTTTGTCGGCCATGGTCATGGCTTCGATCTGGTCGTGGGTGACATAGATGGACGTGGTTTTCAAACGTTGGTGCAATTCTTTGATTTCAGTGCGCATCGACACGCGCAACTTGGCGTCCAAGTTGGACAGCGGTTCATCAAACAAAAAGACCTGTGGATCGCGCACGATGGCGCGTCCCATGGCAACCCGTTGGCGCTGACCGCCCGAGAGTTGTCTGGGGTAACGGTCGAGCAAGGCGTGCAAGCCCAAAATGCCAGCGGCAATGTCGACACGCTCGGCGATTTTGTCGGCAGCTTGTTTGGCCAGCAGCAAGGAAAACGCCATGTTGTCGCGCACGGTCATGTGTGGGTAGAGCGCATAGTTTTGAAACACCATGGCAATGTCGCGTTCTTTGGGCGGCATCTGGTTAACCCGCTTGGCTCCGATGTGGATGTCGCCTGCAGAAATTTCTTCGAGTCCGGCAATCATGCGAAGCAACGTGGATTTGCCACAACCTGATGGGCCGACAAGCACACAAAACTCACCATCGGCAATGTCGATGCTGACACCCTTGATGATGTGGGTACGGCCAAAGTATTTCTCGACTTGACCGATGGTCACACTTGCCATGTCTTGCTCCGATAGGGGTGCAGCGCCCATGCGCCGTCATCTGCCGAGCATAATCCCAATGACTTATCCACGGCATCGGGTGTTACCCGTTAAGCTTGCATGATTTGAGCAGGTTACCTTTTGGCTATGCTCTCAACTTCACCCACATAGGAAACAGCAATGAAGTTATTGATCACCGGAGGCGCAGGTTTTTTGGGCGCGCGACTCGCTCGCCAGTTATTGGCCAAGGGCCAACTCGCCGGCAGCACCCTCACGCAAATCGTGTTGGCAGACCAATTTCCGGCACCGGCAGACTTGGCGGCTGACCCGCGCGTTGAAGTGTTGACCGGGCCATTGCTAGAACAATGTACTGGCTTTGCTCAGCGCAAATTTGACGGTGTGTTCCATTTGGCTTCGGCGGTTTCAGGTGAATGTGAAGCTGACTTTGACTTGGGCATGCGCTCTAACCTTGACAGCACCCGTGCGTTGTTGGACGCGCTCAGGGCCGCAGGCAATTGCCCACGGTTGCTGTTCAGCAGTTCCGTCGCGGTCTATGGACCAGACCCAGCGCATCCGTTGCCTGATGTGGTGACTGACGACACCTTCACCACGCCGCAGACCTCTTACGGCGCGCAAAAACTCATGTGCGAATACATGGTGGCCGATTACAGCCGCAAGGGCTACATCGATGGACGCAGTGCGCGTTTGATGACCGTGAGCGTGCGCCCTGGCAAACCCAACGGTGCCGCGTCTTCTTTTTTCAGCGGCATATTGCGCGAGCCCTTGGCCGGTGAAGAGTCCATTTGCCCCGTGGATGCCAGCGTGTCGCATCCCGTGTCTTC
>RFYK01000037.1 GCA_009925585.1 Betaproteobacteria bacterium
GTTTTCGTTCAGCAGGGCATCCAAAGGCACATCATGGGGTTCGGGCGCCATGTCCTCGATGAAGCCATTGGTAAAACCCAAACCCACCGTGAACGGTGATGGTTGCAATTGGGCCAACGTGCGGTCGTAAAAACCACCGCCATAGCCCAGCCGGTAACCGCCTGGCCCATAGCCCACGCACGGCACAAACAACAAGGTCGGCACGACCACTTCGGTGTCCTTGGGCTTGGGGATTTGGTAGGCGTCTTCTTCCATGTCGCAACCGGGGTACCAAGCGTGAAATGTCAAGGTTTTGGTGATTTTGTCCACCACGGGCAGACCGATGCGCCGCAGCACCGGGTCGTCCAGCAATTCGCCGTCTTCTTTCCATCGGTGCAACGCAGGCAAGGGGTCAAACTCCCCTTTGATCGGCCAGTAAGCACCGATCACAGTCTCTTTGCGATCGAACAACCAAATACGCATGACGCGTTGCAACAGGTCGGCTCGTTGCGCGCGATCAGGCATGTCAAGTCGTTCTTGAATCAATTGTTTGCGAAGGGCTTTTTTGTCCATGGGAGAATGCATCCCTTATGTCAGGTGTATTCATTGTGTCATGTCCTTGTTTTTGATCCGCCGCAGAGTCGATCAAATCGTGATCGACATGTCCAACGCCTATGCCCACAACGACAGGCGCAAACTGACCCAACTCCTGCCTCAAGTCAAAGGCCATGTCCTTGAACCTTGGGCTGCTTATTGGGAATTGCGTGTTCGGCTTGGGGATGCCAGCGACGGTGAAGTCAAAGAATTTTTAAACAAATACGCTGGCACCTACCAAGAAGACCGACTGCGCAATGACTGGTTGCTGGTTTTGGCACAACGCCAAGAGTGGAACCCATTCGAACGCGAATATGCGCTCTACCGCATGCATGATGACAAAGATGTCGAGTGTTACGCCAATTGGTTGATCAGCAGTCAGAAAAAATTTGAAGGCACGTCAGCACAAGAGGAACAGATCCGCAGAACTTGGTTGGGATTGCGAAACGCCGACGAAGGTTGTACTTACGCGTTTGAACAATTGTTGTTGGCCAAGCGGGTCAGTTCGCTGGACGCATGGCGCAAAGCCCGCAGCATGGTTGAAATCAACCGCAAGCCGCCCGCCAGAGACGCGTTGCACATGGTGTCAGGCCAGAGCATGGCCAAGCTCGACGAATTGATGGCGAACCCTCAGCGTTTCTTGCAACAACGCGCCACGTCTTTGGGCAAAGAAACCCCTGAATGGATCACGCTGGCTTTGGTCAAGCTCGCTGCCAATGACCAATCCGCAGCGATCAAATTCATCCAAAACAACAAATTGGTAAAACAACTCAGCACGGAACAACTGCAATGGGTATGGGCTGTCATTGGCAGACAAGCCGCCATGGACTTTGACAGCAAGGCCGTAGAGTATTTCCAATCTGCTGGCAACGGCCAAGGGCTGACCGATGATTTGTTGGCTTGGATGGTCCGTGCCGCGCTGCGTGCAGAAGGTGTGCCGCGTTGGTCCATGGTCGAAGCAGCGATTGAGGCCATGAGCCCTGCAGCACAAAAGGACCCCGCGTGGGTTTACTGGCGCGCCCGCGCTTTGATCGCCAGACAACCATCTTCCACCACGGCCATGCCGCAAGCACTGATGGCGCTTCAAAGCATCGCGGGGCACCAAGGCTTCTACGAGCAACTGGCATTGGAAGAACTGGGGCAAAAAATCTCGTTGCCTGCGCGCCCAGCGCCACCCACTGCAGCCGAATTGGAAACCGCCAAAGCCAACCCGGGCTTGCAACGGGCGGTCCATGCGATTCGCATCGGCCTCAGGCAAGACGGCGTGCGCGAGTGGAACTACACCACGGGTTTGGTTGACGGACAAGGCAAACGTGGACGGCTGACTGACCGCGAAAGACTCGCCGTGGCGCATTGGGCTTGCGAGTTAGAAATTTGGGATCGCTGCATCAGCAGCAGTGAGCGCGCGGTGCAATTTGATGTCAACCACCGCTATCCCATGCCCTTCAAAGAAGAAGTGCTCAGTCGCACGCGCGAAATCAACCTGGACCCCGCTTATGTTTACGGGCTGATTCGTCAAGAAAGTCGGTTCATCATCAATGCACGATCCAATGTCGGCGCGAGTGGATTGATGCAAGTCATGCCGCGCACAGCCAAATGGACCGCCAAAAAAATCGGCATGAAAAGTTTTCAGCCAGACCAACTCAACCAACACGACACCAACATCGCCATAGGCACCGGGTATTTGAAATTGATTTTGGACAATTTCCACGGCTCCATGCCCATGGCTGCTGCTGCTTACAACGCCGGCCCCAGACTACGTCAAAAAAGTATTGAGCAACGCCACCATGTATTCGGCCATCATCACGGGCGAGCCGCAGTCGCTCAAAGCCAAGTTAGGAAAAGTCGGGCCACGCGAAAAAGCTGACCCCGCGGAAGACAACGACTTGCCTTAATCGCTGTCTTCTTGGCTTTGCTGCAAAGCCCACATTTGTGCATAGCGGCCATTCGCTTGCAACAGTTGGGCGTGGGTCCCGCGTTCAACTATGTGTCCGGCATCCAGCACCAAGATTTCATGGGCATCCACCACGGTAGACAAACGGTGTGCAATCACCAACGTGGTTTTGTTCTGCGCGGCCTCGCGCAGCTCTGCTTGTATCGCGCGTTCATTGCTGCTGTCCAATGCGGAGGTGGCTTCATCAAAAATCAAGATAGACGGGTTCTTCAGCAAAGTGCGAGCGATGGCGACGCGTTGCTTTTCACCGCCAGACAATTTGAGCCCGCGTTCACCGACCATGGTGTCGTAACCCAGCGGTGTTGACGAAATGAAATCATGGATGCGCGCTGATTTGGCGGCTTCTTCCACTTCGGTTCGGCTCGCCCGTGTATGGCCATAAGCGATGTTGTAGTACACCGTGTCGTTGAACAACACGGTGTCTTGCGGCACGATGCCAATCGCTTGCCGTACGCTGTCTTGGGTGAGTTGCCGCAACTCATGCCCATCGATGCGAATCGCACCTTGTTGCACATCGTAAAAGCGAAACAACAAGCGCGCCAACGTGGATTTGCCCGAACCCGATGGACCCACCACAGCCACGGTCTTGCCCGCTGGAATGGTCAAGCTGATGCCATGCAATATGGGGCGTTCGGGTTCGTACGCGAAATGCACTTGCTCAAAACGCACCTCAGGCGAGCCTGCCAGTTGAAGTGTCACAGCCGTTGGCACATCAGCGACTTCGCGGTTCTTTTCCAACAGGCTGAACATGCGCTCTAAGTCGGTCAAGCTTTGTTTGATTTCGCGGTAAATCACCCCTAAAAAATTGAGTGGTATGTAGAGTTGAATCATGAAGGCGTTGATCATGACCAAGTCGCCCAAGCTCATGTGCCCTTGCACCACACCTTCTGTGGCTCGCCACAACATCGCCACCAAAGCCACCGCAATGATCAATTGTTGACCGATATTGAGCGCGCTCAATGAATTTTGTGCTTTGATGCGCGCCCGCCTGAGTTTGTTCAGGCTTTCGTCATAGCGTGCTGCTTCAAAGGATTCATTGCCAAAATATTTCACTGTTTCATAGTTCAACAACGAATCGATGGCTCGCGTGTGAGCACCCGAATCCAATTCATTGACCTGCTTGCGAAACTGTGTGCGCCATTCGGTGACGGTCACCGTGAAATAGATGTAGATGGCCAGCGCCAACAAAGTGATGATGGCATACCACTTGTCAAACTTGACACCCAAAATGCTCAACACCAGCACCACTTCAATCAACGTAGGCACGATGCTGTAGAGCGAATAGGCAATCAGTGATTCGATGCCACGCACACCACGTTCAATGTCGCGACTCATGCCGCCGGTTTGACGCTCCAAGTGAAAACGCAAACTCAATTGGTGTAAGTGTTCAAAAGTTTGCAACGCAATTTTGCGGGCTGCACCTTGGGTGGCAGCCGCGAACACCAATTCGCGCAACTCGGTGAACGCAGACACCGACAAACGCAACAAACCATAGCCGACCAACAATGCCAAAGGAACCACCAATGCGATTTGCGCGCCTGTGGGTTGCGGCGTCAAGGCATCGATCAATTCCTTGAGCAACAAGGGCACGCCCACGTTGGCCAGCTTGGCACCCACCATGAACGACAGCGCGGCGACCACCCGCCACTTGTACTCCCACAGGTAGGGAAACAATCGCTTCAAGGTGGTCCAGTCCGACACGGTCGGCTGGGGTGTGGCAGAGACAGGCAAGGCGGGGGACGGGGCAGCGTGAGGACGCATAAAGGCACAATACAGGTTAAACAACAACCTGGATTGTGCCTGTGACATCAACCAAGGATTCCCGCCAAACCGTCAGCAGCTTGCCTCAAGATGCCGAATTGGTGCTCAAAGTCATTCCCATGCCTGCCGACTGCAACCAAAGCGGCGATATTTTTGGCGGTTGGGTGATGGCGCAAGTGGACTTGGCTGGCGCAGTGTTACCGGCGCGTTATGTGAATGGCCGAATCGCCACCGTGGCGGTCAACGAATTCATTTTCAAGCAACCGGTCAAAGTGGGCGACATTTTGAGCTTCTTCAGTTCAGTCACCCGCATCGGCAACACCTCGATCACAGTGAAGGTCGAAGTTTTCGCTGAGCGCTTTAGCATGCAAGGCACTTACTTGAAAGTCACCGAAGCGAATGTGACCTATGTGGCCATCGATGCGAACGGTAAACCCCGCCCGATCGAACGAAAAGACGCTTGAATACGGTCAAGCCACCCATCAACCCAACACTGGTTTGCGTTTTTCCATGAAGGCGCTGAATGCTTCGACAGCCGCAGGTTCTTTGAGCATGTGAGCGAATACCGCCGATTCTTCGTCCATTTGCGCCAACACGGCAGGGGTTTTGGCCTGCTTCATCAAGCGTTTGGTTTCGATCAACGACGCCAACGGTTTGGCAGCCATTTTTTGCGCTTGACGCTGCGCATACGCATTGACTTCTGCGGGCGGCAACACACGGCTGATCAAACCGAATTCCAGCGCAGACTCCACCATGAACGGCTCGCCCATCAGCAAGGCTTCAGCGGCACGTTGATATCCCATGAGTTGCACCGCCAACAAACTGGATGCAGCTTCCGGACACAGCCCTAAATTGACAAACGGCATGGAAAAGGCCGCGTTGTCTCCGGCATACACCAAATCACAATGGAACAACATGGTGGTGCCCACACCCACCGCCGGCCCGCATACCGAGGCCAACAAGGGCTTAGGGAAGACCGCGATGCCCCGCAAAAACCGCGACACCGGTGAATCGGCGTTGGCAGGTGGCTGTTGCAAAAAATCGGCGATGTCGTTGCCCGCGCTGAACACGGTTTCATGCCCTTGCAGCAATACCACCCGCACATCGTCAGCGGTTTGCGCCTGCGTCAAATGGTCGGCCAGCAACGCATACATGTCTGCGGTCAATGCGTTTTTTTTATCCACCCGGTTCAGGGTCAACGTCAATACACCGTGTTCTTGGTTATGCAGTACAGAAGTCATCGGTCCATCCCATTCATGTGAACAACACGTTTACTCCACGCGAACCCAAAATTGGGTCCGGTAGAACACACCAATGTAACCGCGCACCTGAAGACGCTTGCCGCCTTCTATCGGTGTCATCTTCACGGTGTACACCTTGCCATTGTTAGGGTCGAGGATCGTGCCCTTGCCCGCCCACAAGAAATCGCTTTCTTTGCCTTCACGTGTCAGGTTGCGGATGATCTCCATGCCAATGATTTTTTGGTCCTTGCGGTCATCGGTACACAAATCGCAAACCGTTTTGGCTTTCGGGTCTTCTTTCAATGCGCGACCGATCACGCCGCTGAGCACGCCGTTGTTATCGATGATGCGGACTTCACCTTTGGGCTGATGGGTTTCGTCATCAATCGTGTGCCACAGTCCGACCGGGGTCATCTGCGCTTGGGCAGCGAGGCCAAATACAGCAGCCAACATGGCAAGGGTTTGTTTCATGGCTTGTCTCCTCAGTAAAGCTTCAAGCAAATACGGCTTCGGTGTCCATCAATACTTCGCTGCCAGATCGGGCAGTCAGCATCAATGACGCGGTTTCGGGGAACAGCCTGGAAAAATAAAACCGCGCGGTCTGCACTTTGGCTTTGTAAAACGGGTCGTTGCTGCCCGCAGAGATTTTTTGCAAGGCCACTTGGGCCATGCGCGCCCAAAAATACCCAAACACCAAGTGGCCGGCCACCCGCAAATAATCCACTGCAGCGGCACCCACTTCATCCGCATTGGCCATGGCTTTCATGCCAATCTCGCCAGTGAAACTGGTCATTTGCTGAGCCAACTTTGCCAAGGGCTGAATGAATGGCGCCATCTCTTCATGCCCTGATTCAGCGGCGACCAACTCGGCAATCATCTGGCCGAATTTCTTCAACGTCTCGCCTTGGTTGCCCAATACTTTGCGCCCGAGCAAATCCAAACTCTGGATGGTGTTGGTGCCCTCGTAAATCATGTTGATGCGCGCATCGCGCACAAATTGCTCCATGCCCCATTCACTGATGAACCCGTGACCACCCAACACTTGCAAGCAGCTGGAGGTGGCTGCCCATCCATTGTCAGTAATGAATGCTTTGACAATCGGTGTGAGCATGGCCACCATGTCAGCGGCTTGTTGTCGCACCGCTTCGTTCGGGTGGTTCAACTCTTGATCGATCAACAAGGCGCAATACAAATTCAAGGCTCGCCCACCTTCTGCATACGCTTTGGCGGTTAACAGCATTTTTCGCACATCAGGATGCACCAAGATGCCATCGGCCGGTTGCGACGGATGTTTCACGCCAGACAAACTGCGGGACTGGATCCGCTCTTTGGCATAGGCCAACGCATTCTGGTAGGCCACCTCGGTCAACCCCAATGACTGCATGCCCACACCGATGCGTGCGGCATTCATCATCACAAACATGGCGGCCAAGCCTTTGTGGGGTTGCCCCACCAATGTGCCGATCGCGCCATCGAGCACCATTTGGCAGGTGGCGTTGCCGTGGATGCCCATTTTGTGTTCCAAGCCACCGCAGTGGATGCGATTGCGATCGCCCAGCGTACCGTCTGCATGAACCACATATTTCGGCACCACAAACAAGCTGATGCCTTTGCTGCCTTGCGGCGCATCCGGCAAACGTGCCAACACCAAATGCACGATGTTGCTGACAAAATCGTGTTCACCGGCGCTGATGAAAATTTTGTTGCCTGTCAATGCGTAAGTGCCATCGGGCAAGGGCTCGGCTTTGGTGCGCAACAAGCCTAAATCTGTCCCGCAATGCGCTTCTGTCAAACACATGGTGCCGGTCCATTCGCCACTGGTCAGCTTGGGCAAATACAACTGCTTTTGCGCGTCAGACCCATGCGCATGCAAACACTCGTAAGCGCCATGGGTGAGGCCGGGGTACATGGTCCACGCTTGGTTGGCACTGTTGAGCATTTCGTAAAAACATTGGTTCACCACCAACGGCAAACCTTGTCCCCCATAAGCAGGGTCGCAACTGAGTGCGGGCCAACCGCCTTGCACATATTGTTCGAAAGCTTGTTTGAAGCCATCAGGGGTGGTGACTTCGTGGGTGCTTGTGTTCAATTTGCAACCTTGTCGGTCACCCACGGGGTTGAGGGGCAACAACACCTCGGCGGCAAATTTGCCACCCTCTTCCAATATGGCAGCGATCGTGTCGCTGTCAAGTTCGGCATGCGCTGGCAATTCACGCAATTTGGCGGGCAGGTCCAGCACTTCATTCATCACAAACTGCATGTCGCGCAGTGGCGGTTGGTAGGTTGGCATGTTCAATCTTTCAAAGTGGTTGCGCCATAGCGCAAAAGAATGTGTTCAAAACCCTGTTTGGCGCGGTTCAGACTTTTGGCCGTCTTTAAGAACCGTGCTTCGTAATGCAAAGCCAATATCAAACCGTGAATTTCAAATGCCATTTGGGTGGCATCGGTGTCTTCGGCCAAATGTTTTTCATCACGGGCTTGCAACACCGATCTGTGCAAAGCCGTCAACCATGTTTTGACCGAACTGGCCAACGCATCTCTGACGGGTCCGGGTCGATCGTCAAATTCAGCGGCGCCACTGATGTACAAACATCCTGAATCGATTTCAGCACTGGTACGCAGCATCCAGTTGTTGAACAAGGCTTGCAATCTGGGCAGGCCGCGCGGCAAATTCATCGCTGGAAAAAACACCTCTTGCTCGAATTGGTGGTGGTACTCGCGGATGACCGAAATTTGCAACTCCTCACGAGAACCGAAATGTGCAAACACACCCGATTTGCTCATTTTCATCACTTCAGCCAGCGCACCGATGCTCAGGCCTTCAAGCCCAATTTGGGTGGCCAACCCCAACGCCGCCTCGACAATCGCCGACTTGGTTTGCTGACCCTTGTGCAACAAGCGTTGCTTCGACAGCGATTTGTCTGCGTCTTTGTTCATGCTGGCCGTGTGGTTCATGGCGGGAGTCTAGCAAAAAAGAACGGTCGTGCTATTTTGAAACAACCCTGTTGTGCGCCATGGCTTGCATACACTTGTGGCCATGGAACCCACACGCATATTGGCCATCCGACATGGCGAAACCGACTGGAATGTTGCCAGCCGCATTCAAGGGCAAATCGACATTGAACTCAACGCGCAAGGTCGATGGCAAGCACAGCAAGTGGCCAAAGCCTTGGCTGATGAAGACATCCATGCGATCTACGCCAGCGATTTAAGCCGTGCGTTGGTCACTGCGCAGCACATTGCCTCGCACCATGGCTTGACTGTTCAAACGGTCAAACCTTTGCGCGAGCGGCATTACGGTTTTTTTGAATCCCAGACATGGGATGAAATACAACAAGCGCATCCGCAAGACGCCTTGCTGTGGCGTGAACGGGACCCGCATTGGACACCCCGTGACGGCGGTGAAAGCCTGGTGATGTTGCACGAGCGTGTCAGTCACGTCCTGCATGACATCGCTTCACAACACCGTGGTCAACACATTGCCTTGGTCAGTCACGGTGGCGTGCTCGATATCTTGTACCGCATGGCCACGGGTCAAGGTTTGCAAGCTGAGCGATCTTGGGGGCTGCGCAACACCGCCATCAACCGCTTGCTCTGGACACCGCAAGGTTTGCAATTGGTCGGTTGGGCAGATGAACGTCACTTGGACGCTGGTGCGCGCGAAGAGAGCAGCACTTAAGCGTGGGTTGTCGTCGGTCTCAATCGGTTTCGTTGCCAAACAAACCGGCGGCGTGCTGGGCGCCGGCCGGAGCGGCCACACCCAAATGACGATAAGCCGCCAAGGTGGCGATGCGACCGCGCGGTGTGCGTTGCAAAAAACCTTGTTGAATCAAAAACGGCTCAATCACGTCTTCGATGGTGTCACGCTCTTCGCCGATGCTGGCGGCGATGTTGTCCAATCCCACCGGGCCACCATCGAAGCGGTGGATCACAGCCTCTAACAATTTGCGGTCCATCAAATCAAAGCCTTGGGCATCGACATCCAACATGGCCAAAGCCGATTCTGCGACAGCACGACTGATCTGACCATTGGCTTTGACGTCGGCGTAGTCACGCACACGCCGCAACAAACGGTTGGCGATGCGTGGCGTGCCGCGCGAGCGTTTGGCAATTTCAAACGCACCTTCTTCGTTCAATGCCGCTTTGAGCAAACCGCCGCTTCGCATCACGATGCGCAACAATTCTTCGGCAGAATAAAACTCCAGCCGAGCGACGATGCCAAACCGGTCACGCAAAGGGTTGGTCAACATGCCCGCGCGGGTCGTGGCACCCACCAAAGTGAACGGCTGCAAATCGAGTTTGATGCTGCGCGCGGCGGGGCCTTCGCCAATCATGATGTCAATTTGGTAATCCTCTAAGGCGGGATACAAAATTTCTTCAACCACTGGCGACAAACGGTGGATTTCATCGATGAACAAAACATCGTTTTTTTCCAAGTTGGTCAACAGCGCCGCCAAGTCTTTGGGTTTTTCCAACACAGGGCCACTGGTTTGTCGCAGGTTCACGCCCAGCTCTTGCGCAATGATGTGACTGAGTGTGGTTTTGCCCAGTCCCGGCGGGCCGAACAACAGCACATGGTCCAGCGCTTCTTCACGTTGCCGCGCGGCACCGATGAAGATCTCCAATTGCTCGCGGACTTTGCTTTGACCCACATAGTCCTGCAACAACTTGGGCCTGAGCGCGCGCTCGATCGCCTCTTCACGGGGATTGACAGGCGCTGCTGACACCACCCGTTTATCGGGGATGAAGTCGTCTGAAAAACTGTCGGTTTGGATGGTCATGGGTCAGCGCGCCAAGGCTTTCAATGCCTGCTTGATGCCATCGCTGACACCCATCTCGGCAGGCAATTGTTTGCAAGCCGCGGCAGCTTCTTTGTCGCTGTACCCCAGGCTCATGAGTGCTTGCAGGATGTCGTTCTGAGGTGATGGCGTGTGCGTGATCGGGTTGGCACCGAGGTCGCTGCCCATTTTGCCTTTGAGTTCGAGCAGCAAGCGCTCGGCGGTTTTTTTGCCTATGCCGGGAATCTTGACCAACCTGCCCGCTTCTTGCAAGCTGATGGCTTGCGCCAGTTCCTCGACAGTCAAGCCACTGAGCACACCCAACGCCATGCGCGGGCCCACGCCCGAAATTTTGATCAACTGACGAAAAGCGGCGCGTTCTTCGGCGCTGGCGAAACCATACAAAATTTGCGCATCTTCACGCACCACAAAATGTGTGAGCAAACTGAGTTTGTCGCCGACCGCAGGCAAGTTGTAAAACGTGCTCATCGGGACATCGACTTCATAACCGACACCATGGCAATCCAACACCACCTGGGGTGGATGTTTTTCTATCAAGATGCCACTGAGTCTGCCAATCATGAACTGCGCTGTGCCTGTGAGTTGATGGGTCAATTATCAACGCGAATGCACCATGCCGATTCAGTCCCTGTCAGACCATGGGTTATGCTTTGCGCTCTGGGCATTCACTCTCGACATCCTCTCATGCATTGCGTCCATTTACTTTGTCCCCGCACGCCATCGGTGAACCTGAACCGAACTGCGATGCTTCATCGGTCATCCCATTGATACTGCGCCACCAATTCAGCCCCTCCAGCAACACCAGATTGGGGCATGTCTGCGGTGCGCTGGACGAGCATTTGCGCACCATCGAAACCGCGCTGCAAGTCAAGATCGCGCACAGCCACGAAAAATTCAAAATCGACGGCAACAAAACCAACGCCACACGCGCATTAGAAATATTGCAAGCCTTGTACGAGCGTGCCGCCAAGCCCATACCCAAAGAACACGTGCAGTTGATGTTGGCGGGTGATTCGCACATGGCGCCTGCAGACAACGTCTTGCTGTCAACCCGGCGCAACGAAGTGCGGGCCCGCACACCCACCCAAGCCTTGTATTTGGACAACATTGCCAAGCACGACATCACTTTTGGCATTGGGCCAGCCGGCACAGGCAAAACCTATTTGGCGGTGGCCAGTGCGGTGGATGCGCTTGAGCGCAGCGCGGTGCAACGCATCATCCTCACGCGCCCAGCAGTGGAAGCGGGCGAGAAATTGGGTTTCTTGCCTGGCGATCTGGGCCAAAAAGTAGACCCTTACCTTCGACCCTTGTACGACGCTTTGTACGAACTCATGGGCTTTGACAAACACCACGCCAGAGCAAATGAAAATGTTTCTCACCCGCATCGGCTTTGGTGCCAAAGCGGTGGTGACCGGCGACGTGAGCCAAATCGATTTACCCAAAGGCAGCCCGAGTGGACTGGTGGATGCTGAACGTGTTTTGCGCCGGGTTGACGGCATTGCCATCACGCATTTCACCAGCAAAGATGTGGTGCGCCACCCATTGGTTGCCCGCATTGTCGACGCCTACGACAAACAACGCAAAGCGGCGGGATGAATGGCGCTCAAGCAGTTGGCTTTGTCTTTGCAATTCGGTGAAATAGGGCTTGCCGCCAAGCACCGTGCAGCGTTACCCAGACATTGGGTGAGCCGATGCATTCGCCATGCGTTGCAATTGGACGGGCAGATCACTGTGCGCATCGTGAACGAAGAAGAAGGTCGCGCACTCAACGCCAGTTACCGTGGCAAGGACCACGCCACCAACGTATTGACATTTGACTACCAACACACGCCGGTGGTGATGGCTGACTTGGTGCTTTGCGCGCCAGTGGTGGCCGCAGAAGCCAAAGCCCAAGGCAAAACTTGGCGAGCGCACTATGCGCATTTGCTGGTACATGGGACGCTGCATGCGCAAGGCTGGGACCATGAAACTTCGATCAAGGCGGCGAAAGCCATGGAAGCTTATGAAGTGCACCTGCTGGCAGGGCTAGGGATTGGCAATCCCTATCGATAAAAATCGCGGCATTAAAGCTTGTGCACGCCGCTGAGTTTTGCCAAAGTTTTATCAAAGCTGCCCAAGGGCGTGTGACCTGCTTTGCGTGCGATTTCAAGCACCATGCAATCAGAAAACCCCAGCGCAGGTTTGGCTTTGAAATGCGCCAAAGCCGCTTTGACCACATCGGCATCTTGTAGCACCAGACTTTCATGGGACAGCAGCAACTCAAGTGCGGCTGCCAATTGCGCTGGGGTGCGCTGATACACCGCATCAAGCACCCACACAGTTTCCACCAGCACCAGATGCGACACCCAAGCGCCTTTGCTGATGAAACTGTCTGCGGTTTTCGCCTGCTTTGCCTCGTCTCTCACCAACAAACGAACCAGCACATTGGTATCAATGGCGTGCATGTTTCTTTTGAATAAAGCTGCGAATCGCTTGTTTGCTGTCTGGCGCGCCAGCGGTTTTCGGGGGTGCTGATTTGCCAAACAAGGCTTGGTGAACATCTGTCGTGGTGTGTGTCGCGGCACGTTCCACCCACATACGCTCACCCTCCTGCACCCACAGCAAGGTGGCGCCGGGGCTGAGGCTGAGGAACTGACGCACTGAGGCAGGTACTGACACCTGACCTTGCGCTGTTAATTTGGATGGCTTGGAACTCATGTGCATACATTATCACATTACCCCGGTAATGTAAATCAATCCATCAACCGCACACGAACGGTTTTGCCTTTGATACGTCCTTGAGATAAACGCTGAACTGCTTCATCGGCAATGCTTTTGTCCACGGCCACGTAGGTCGAAAATTCATTCACATTGATTTTGCCGATTTGCGCTGCGCTGAACCCTGCTTCACCTGTCAACGCACCTAGCACATCGCCCGGACGGATTTTTTCTTTGCGTCCGCCGACAATTTGCAGCGTTTTCATGGGCGCGGTGAGTCTGCCACCCGGGGTGGGCGTCAAGGTGTCTAACTTGGCCCAGTTCGATGCCATGTTTTGCAGCAATTCAATTCGGCCAACGGCGCCCATCTCATCCAGACTGGCCAAGGTGAGCGCCAAACCCTGCGCATCGGCGCGCCCCGTGCGTCCAATGCGGTGGATGTGAATCTCTGCATCTGGGGTGACATCCACATTGATCACCGCGCTGAGTTGACTGATGTCCAATCCACGAGAGGCGACATCGGTTGCCACCAACACCGAGCAACTGCGGTTCGCGAATTGCACCAGCACCTGGTCGCGCTCACGTTGTTCAAGTTCACCGTACAACGCCAATGCATCAAACCCTTGTGCCTGTAAGACTGCCAACAACTCACGACATTGTTGTTTGGTGTTACAAAACGCCAGCGTGGACTCGGGCCGAAAATGGTTGAGCAACAACGACACGGCATGCAAACGTTCGTCCTCTCGCACCTCATAAAACAGCTGCTTGATTTTGTCAGCGGCATGCACCGTTTGCACTTTGACCGTTTGCGGCTGACGCATGAACTGCGCTGACAATTTGCCAATGCCCTCCGGGTAGGTGGCAGAGAAAAGCAAGGTCTGGCGCTGCGCCGGGCATTGTTTGATCAGTTGCGCGATGTCATCGAAAAACCCCATGTCCAACATGCGATCGGCCTCGTCAAGCACCAAAGTTTTGACCGAATCCAAGCGTAAATTGCCCCGCGTCAGATGATCCAAAATGCGCCCGGGCGTGCCCACCACCACATGCGCCCCGTGTTGCAAACTTTGCTCTTGTCCGCGCAACGCCACACCACCACACAGGGTCACTACTTTGATATTGGGTATTGCACGCGCCAACCTTCGGATTTCGGTGGTGACCTGATCCGCGAGTTCGCGGGTAGGACACAACACCAAGGCTTGCACCGAATGAAAATTGGCTGTGAGCTTCTCCACCAATGGCAAACCAAACGCTGCTGTCTTGCCACTGCCCGTGCTGGCTTGCGCAATCACATCCTGCATCAAAGTGGGCTTCGACATCGCTGGGCAACAATTGAATAGTGGCACGCAAGCCTGGTACTGCGCTCATGAGCGCTTGCTCGACGCTGGTTCGCAATGCCGCTGCACGACCCAGTGACCAACTGGCAGGCATGTGCATGTGCATGTCCACAAACCGAGCACTTGTGGATCGACCGCTTCATCCATCAAGCCTTGTGATGAACGCCAAATCAGCTCGATGCCTTCTTTCAAAATGTTCAATGCCACACCGATGGCCACCACCGCATCCAACCACAACCAACCCGTGGACAGGACCAGCAACAAACCCACCACCACACCGGCTGACGTCCAAACATCGGTGACCAAGTGCTTGGCGTCCGCCTCGAGCGCAATCGAACGTTGTTGCTTGGCGACTTTGAACATGACCCATGCCAGCAAGCCATTCAACGCGGAACTGGCCACAGACAAAGTCAATCCCCATCCCAACTCCACGACGGGTTGCGGGTCAAACAATCGGTGAACCGATGCCCAAATGATGGCGGCTGCAGCACCCATGATCAGCACGCCTTCAAAACCAGACGAAAAATACTCTGCTTTATGGTGGCCATACGGGTGTTCTTCGTCTGCCGGTTGCTGGGCCACCGTCACCATCAGCAACGCAAAGATGGCGCTGGCCAAATTCACAAACGACTCCATCGCATCCGACAGCAGTCCCACGGAATCGGTCAAGTACCAAGCCCAAGTTTTCATGACAATGGTGATGACCGCGACCACCACCGAGGTCCACAGCAAATGGTGCGCGTTGAGTTTCAGTAACCCGTCATTCAATTTGTTCATTGCTGGGATGCTGGTGGTGATTTGAATTGATCAAGCGGTCAAGTGCACCCGCGCGAATTTGCGTTTACCGACTTGCACCACATACACACCTGCGTTGAGTTTCAATGCTTTGTCGCTCACCACGCTGCTGTCAATTCGCACGCCATTGCCTTCGATCAGTCGCCCGGCCTCGCTGGTGGATGGTGCCAATCCGGCGTTTTTCAGCAAGGCGGTGATCGATAAAGGTGCGCCGCTTAAATGCACCTCCGGGATGTCATCTGGAATGCCACCTTTGCTGCGATTCACAAAATCCTGCTCAGCGCTGTCTGCAAGCGAGACAGAATGAAAACGCGCGGTGATTTCTTTGGCCAACGCCACTTTCGCGTCGCGCGGGTTGCGGCCTTGCATCACTTCGTTTTTCAGCGCTTGAATGGCGCTCAGGCTTTGAAAACTCAACAACGTGTACCAGCGCCACATCAATTCGTCGCTGATGGACATGACTTTGGCGAACATGGTGTTGGGGTCTTCGGTGATACCGATGTAGTTGTTTTTGCTTTTGGACATTTTGTCCACGCCATCCAAGCCTTCAAGCAGCGGCATGGTCAAAATGCATTGCGGTTCTTGCCCATATTCGGCTTGCAAATGCCGCCCCATGAGCAAATTGAATTTTTGATCGGTGCCGCCCAGCTCGAGGTCGCTCTTTAATGCCACACTGTCATAGCCCTGCATCAACGGGTATAAAAATTCATGCACGCTGATGGATTGGCCACCGTGAAAACGTTTGTGGAAATCGTCACGCTCCATCATTCGCGCCACGGTGTAGCGCGAAGCGAGTTGAATCATGCCACTGGCCCCCAAGGGTTCGCTCCACTCACTGTTGTAACGAATCTCGGTGCGCTGTGGGTCCAGCACCATGCTGGCTTGTTTGTAATAGGTGTCGGCGTTGTGTTGGATTTGTTCCGGGGTCAATGGCGGGCGCGTGGTGTTGCGCCCGGACGGGTCGCCGATCAACGAAGTGAAATCGCCAATCAAAAAAATGACTTGGTGACCCAAATCCTGCAGTTGGCGCATTTTGTTGAGCACCACGGTGTGACCCACATGGATGTCTGGCGCGGTCGGGTCCAACCCCAGTTTGATGCGCAAGGGTTGACCGTTGGCCTCGTGCCGCTGCAATTTCTTGATCCATTCATCCCGTGGCAGCAATTCCTCGCAACCGCGCAACGACACGGCCAAGGCTTGCTCAACTTGCGGCGACAGCGAGGTTTGGTTCTTAGATGCTTGATTCATAAGTGATTTTGGGCTTGTTGCCTTGGCGTCAGGCTTGTATACTCTCACGCTTTGTGCCGCACCGTAGGTGGAGCGGTGGTCAGCAAACGTTTCAATTCTAAAGCGCGGGCTTTTGCCCCTTGCGCATTTCTTGTGGACTTTCAGTTTTGCCCAACACAGACGATTTCATTGTGACCGAACACCAGACTCGCGCCCACCCTTGGACAGTGCGGTTGGTGGTGTTGGGTGTCATGCTGGTCAGCGGCGCATTCGCCGTGGCCGGTTTTGGCAACCTTGATCGAGGCGCTGTGCCTATCCGGCAACTGGTGGAATCCGTCTCGAACTTGAGCCTCGACAGCCAGATCAATAGCCTGAGTAAAGACAAACTGCGCCTCTACCGCACAGACACCTCTCGCGCCTCTGACACAGCCGAATCCATGCTGTCTCGCTTGGGCGTGTCCGACAAAGCCGCTGCCGATTTCATGCGCAGCAACCCCTTGGTTCGGGAGAGCTTGCTCGGCAAACAGGCCCGCTTGCTCAATGCCGAAGTCGACGATGACAACCATTTGCTCAAACTGACCGCGCGCTGGGCAACGGACAGCAACGAAACATTTCAACGCTTGGTCGTCGAGCGCACCGAGCAAGGCTTGCGTGCTCACCGCGAGACCGGTGAACTCAAACCCTCTTTGCGTTTGTCTGGTGGCCTGATCCAAACATCGTTGTTTGCCGCCACTGATGAAGCACGCATCCCCGACAGCATCGCGGTTCAATTGGCTGAAATCTTCTCTGGCGACATAGACTTTCACCGCGCATTGCGCAAAGGCGATCATTTCACTGTCAGCTACGAGTCGTTAGAAGCTGACGGTGAGGTGCTCAAACCCGGCAAGGTTTTGAGTGCCGAATTTGTCAACAAGGGCAAATCACACCAAGCCATGTGGTTCCAGGACAGCCCGCAAAAAGCGGGTGGCTATTACAACTTGCAAGGCCAAAGTTTGCGTCGCACTTATTTGGCATCTCCCTTGGCTTTCTCGCGTGTGAGCAGTGGCTTTAGCATGCGTTTTCATCCCATATTTCAAACTTGGCGCGCCCATTTGGGTGTGGACTACGCCGCAGCCCAGGGCACCCCGGTTCGCAGCGTTGGCATTGGCGTGGTGGAGAGCGCGGGCAACATGGGCGGCTATGGCAATGCCGTGGTTGTCAAACACAGCAATGGCCACAGCACGGTATATGCACACCTCAGCAAAATGTTGGTCAAGCGTGGTCAATCGGTCGCACAAGGCCAAACAGTCGGTTTGGTTGGTGCCACAGGTTGGGCCACTGGACCTCATCTGCATTTTGAATTCCGCGTCAATGGCGTTCACAAAGACCCAGCGGTGCTAGCGCGCCAAAGTGAATCCATTCCCGTGCCTGTCCACGCCCGCGATGAATTCAATCGCCAAGCATCACAAGTTGCTCGGCAATTGGCCTCGGCTGCGGTGGCATTCGCAGACAACACACCCTGATCGACAGCCATGTCCACGCTTTACATTGGCGTGATGTCTGGCACCTCTATCGACGGCGTAGACGCCGTGCTGGCGGATTTTTCAAACGGTGTGCAAGTCATCGGTCATCAAGCGCTGCCGTTTGACCCTTTCTTGCGAGAAACCTTTTTCCAACTGAACCAATCTGGCCCAGACGAACTGCATCGGGCTGCGTTGTCAGCCAATGCGCTGGCCAAACTGTATGCACAAGCGGTTCAACAATTGCTCGTCCAAACGGGCGTGGCCGCCCCCGAGGTTGTGGCCATCGGTGCACACGGACAAACCGTGCGACACCAACCCGGCCAATACGATGGCACGGGTTACACCTGGCAAATCAACAACCCTTCATTGCTCGCTGAACTCACCGGCATTCGGGTGGTGGCTGACTTTCGCAGTCGCGACTTGGCTGCGGGTGGCCAAGGCGCTCCACTGGTTCCCGCCTTTCATCACCACCTGTTTGCATCGCTGGGTCACAGCGTGGCTGTGCTCAACATCGGTGGCATCTCGAATGTCAGTTTGCTTTCCCCGCACGAGGTGCGCGGCTTTGATTGCGGTCCAGGCAATGTGCTGCTTGACCACTGGTGCCAACGGCACACAGGACAAGCCTTCGATCTTGATGGCGCTTGGGCCGCCACTGGCCAAGTCCACGCCCCTTTGCTGGCACATCTGATGTGCGAACCCTTCTTGCAGCAGGCGCCACCGAAAAGCACTGGGCGCGATTTGTTTCATGGGGAGTGGCTGAACATGCGACTGCAAGGCTTTGACAGGCTGGCTGCGGCAGATGTTCAAGCCACGCTGACAGCTTTCACTGCACAGGTTTGCGTCAACGACATACAACGCCATGCACCAGACACAGCACAACTGCTGGTGTGTGGCGGCGGGGCTTACAACCGTCATTTGATGCACAGGCTGCAGCAAGGCTTGCCAGCCGTGACTGTGAGTACCACCGACGCTGTGGGTATACCGCCCCTGCAAGTGGAGGCCGCCGCATTTGCTTGGTTGGCACAGCAAACCTGCATGAATTTGCCCGGCAATTTACCCGCGGTCACCGGTGCGGCAGGGCCGCGTGTACTGGGCGGTATCTATCCTGCATGAACAAAAAAGCCGGGACAGGTCCCGGCTTTCAAGCGGCGTGCAATGGGTTAAACGGAGAATGATGACCCACAACCGCAAGTGGTGGTGGCGTTCGGGTTTTTGATGACGAACTGGGCGCCTTGTAAATCTTCTTTGTAATCGATTTCTGCGCCCAACAGGTATTGGTAACTCATGGCATCGATCAACAAGGAGACGCCATTTTTGGACATGGTGGTGTCGTCTTCATTGGTGATTTCATCAAAGGTGAAACCATATTGAAAACCAGAGCAACCGCCACCTTGCACGAACACCCGCAATTTCAATTCAGGGTTGCCTTCTTCGGCGATCAAATCAGCCACCTTGGCGGCCGCGCTGTCTGTGAAGACAATCGGTTCAGGCATGGCTGTGGGTACAGTTTCGGCTAAGGCGCTCATGGCACTCTCCATCACAAAATTTT
>RFYK01000038.1 GCA_009925585.1 Betaproteobacteria bacterium
TTTTGAACACCGAGGCTATAACCAACACCAAATTTTGGTGGCCTCATGTAAACGGTCTGCATTGATGTTGAGGAAACCTGATTCCATAAAAACCGATTAACCTAAATTGGCTAGCAAAATTTATTTATGAGTGATTTGATTTTAAAAAAGTAGCAATTGCTCGCTAGGGTTTTTGGTTTTTTCTTTTTGTCATGAATCGGTAAGATGCGCGGCAGGCTATGTTGCCTGCTTTTTGCTTGAGGAATCTAAGTGATCTTTAAAAAAATCTCTGCCATCACCTTGGCCGTTACAGCGTTGGTCGCTACGACAACTTTTGCCCAGGACAAAAACCTGTCCACCCTGCAACGCATGGGCAACACCGACACCAACATGAACATTCCTACCATTCCACAAGAAGGTAAGAATGCTGACGCCATCCGTGCCAACTTGAAAAAAATCAAGTTGCCCGAAGGCTTCAAAATTGATTTGTACGCTGTCGTGCCTGACGCACGTTACATGGCTGTTGCACCTTCGACCAACATGTTGTTTGTCGGTACACGCAAGACCACTGTTTGGGCCGTGACCAACAGAAACAATGGCGATGCAGCAACAGAAGTCAAGCCTTTCGCTCCTGCCATCAAATTCAGCAATCCCAACGGCGTGTGCTTCACCAAAGACGGTTTCTTGGTGGTCGCTGAATCCAACCGCATGTTGCACTTCCCTGCAGCTGAATACTTCTACGAAGGTCCGGACGTCGCAGTGGGCGTGGTGGTTCCTGAAGGCAAGATGATTCCCGTGGAAGAGCAGTCTTTCAACCACACAGGCCGCGTTTGCAAAATTGACAACGAAACGTGCAGCCCAAAGACAAAGTGGCTTTGTATGAAGAAGTCGGCATCGGCGGTGTGGTTCGCTACAACGGTCTCGACGGCACTGGCCGCATGGTTTATTCCAAAGGCATGCGCAACCCAGCTGGTATCACCATTGGGCCAAAGGGCGACATCTGGACAACCGACAACCAAGTCGACGGTTTGGGTGACGACATTCCTCCAGGCGAGTTGAACAAGCTGACCAAAGCTGGTGAACACTTCGGTTTCCCCTTCTACAACGGCAAGTTCAAAGTGGCTGGTTCTTCTGCTGCGCCTGACCTCAAGGACATGAAAGAGCCTACAGGCATGATCTTCCCGCAAGTGGAGTTCCCTGCTCACCAAGCTCAATTGGGCGTGGCTCACTACACTGGTAAGGCATTCCCTGCCAAGTACCAAGGTGGTTTGTTTGTGGCTTCACACGGTTCATGGAACCGTTCCACACCCAGCGGCTACCTGATCAACTTCGTGCCAATCAAGGCCGATGGCAATGCAGGACCTGCCGAAGTGTTTGCTGATGGCTTCCTCGACAAGAACACCAACCGTGCGTTGGGTCGTCCTGTTGACGTGGCCAACTTGCCTGATGGCTCTATCCTCGTGTCTGACGACTACGCAGGTGCCATCTATCGCATCAGCTACACAGGTAACTGATTCTGTTTGTTGAAGGGGTGTGAACCACCTCTGCGACACTGAATCCCTGTGATGGGGCCTCTTCGGAGGCCCCATTTTTTACGAGGACCCCATGAAAAAAACCATTGCTTTGCTTTTGATTCAAGCCACAGTTTGCTTTGCTGACGATGCTGCCTTAGGCCGTGCCAAAGCAGATGCCGCATGCGCCTTGTGCCACGGCGTGAATGGCATTGCCAGCATGCCCAGCGCACCCAATTTGGCAGGCCAACAAGCCATCTACTTGAGCGAACAACTGAAAAATTACCGCAGCGGCAAACGTCACCATGAAGTCATGGGTGTGATTGCCAAGCCTTTGACAGACAACGAAATCAACCAATTGGCTGCTTGGTACAGCAGCATGAAGGTCACCGTTGAAGCGCCTTGATAAGCGTGGCCTGACCTGCTTGATCAGCTTGGCTTTGTGCGGGCTCATCCCTTGTGCGCATGCCGCGAAAAGCATACGGTTTTTGACCGCAGGCGAACTGCAATCGAGCCTGTTGTCTGAATCAGAGGACATTCGTTTTAACGGTCGCAACTACATCATGGGCGTGGTTGACACGTTGATGTTGACCAAAGCGTCACCGGTGTGCATGCAAGAGCAAACTGAAATCAACGCCATCACTGACTTGGTCAGGCTGCAAATGCAACAGCGTCCTGAACTGCTTCGCTACAACGCGGCCAGCGTGGTGCGCGAGGTCATGGTTGCCAACTTTCCGTGCATCTGATGCTTTTCATCGCGCAGGTGTGATGTATGGAACATCCGTGGCCACTTGGCCCTTCATGCAAGCACCAAAGATGGCGCGTCTTGCATCAAAATTGACATCACGGCTTTGCATGATTTGATCGCACACGAATGGGTCATAAGTCATGCCCAAGACATTCGAATGCGGTCCTACGCCACCCACCATTCCCATGGCACAACTTCGTGGCAGTGGCCTGATATCAGGGTCATAAACCGGTGGTGCTTGTTGATAGGCCTGTTCATTACAAGATTGGACCGTTGAAAAAGACGCACAACCCGACAACAACATCAGCACAACCCACGTAACCCTCTCCAACCTATGATGCAAAGCTTGGCAGCTTGATTCAATCATTTTTTCCATGACGCTCTGACCCATGATGTATATCGTTGCAATTGCTTGGATGTTTGTGGTCACGCTGATGTCGGTGGTGGAAGCCGTGGCCAGCAACGGAAGCATACTGGGCGCCATCATGACGTTTGTCTTCTACGGCATATTACCGCTGGGCTTGGTGCTCTACCTGTTGGGTACACCTCTGCGCAGGCGACACAACCAGGCCAAAGAGGCTGCGGCGCAGGATCAGGACGCGGGCATCGGGTAGGATTTGGCATGACTTACGACGCCACGCTCCCCTACCCTCGCGATTTGGTTGGCCATGGCCGCCACCCGCCTCATGCCCAGTGGCCTGGGAACGCAAGGATCGCGCTTCAATTTGTTTTGAATTACGAAGAAGGCGGTGAAAACGCCACCTTGCACGGTGACGCCGGTTCTGAACAATTTTTGTCAGAGATGTTCAATCCGCCCAGTTTTGCAGACCGCCACCTCACGATGGAAGGCATTTATGAATACGGTTCTCGGGTCGGTGTCTGGCGAATATTGAAAGAGTTTGAGAAAAGAGGTTTGCCCTTGACGGTGTTTGGTGTGAGCATGGCCTTGCAACGTCACCCCGAATTGACGGCGGCTCTTGTAGAAATGGGCCACGAAATAGCCTGTCATGGTTGGCGCTGGATCAACTACCAGCAAATCGATGAAGACACAGAACGCCAACACATGCAAACTGGCATCGACATCATTCGGCAAATGACCGGCCAAGCGCCCTCTGGTTGGTACACGGGCCGAGACAGTCCCCACACACGCCGCTTGTTGTTAGACCATGGCGGTTTTGAATACGACAGCGATTACTACGGGGACGACCTGCCCTTTTGGATGAAAGTTCGCAAGTCGGATGGTGCAGTCGTGCCGCACTTGGTGGTGCCCTACACACTCGATGTCAACGACATGCGTTTTGCATTGCCCCAAGGCTATTCGCAAGCAGACGATTTTTTTGTGTACTTGCGCGACAGCTTTGATGTGCTGTACGCTGAAGGCGAAACTTCGCCCAAGATGATGAGCGTTGGCATGCATTGCCGACTGCTGGGCAGACCGGGTCGGATGGTGGCTTTGCAAAAATTTCTGGACCATGTTGCAAAACACGACAAAGTGTGGATCTGCAAGCGCATCGACATCGCCCGTCATTGGAAGGCCAAGCATCCTTTCACTGAGACTTAACTCACAAACCACTTTCTCAATGAATACCTACGAACTCATAGACCAATGGATTGACCAGCACTTTGACGAGCAGGTGAAATTTCTGCAAGAGCTCGTGCGCGTCCCCACCGACACACCGCCCGGAAACAACACACCGCACGCCATTCGCACGGCCGAATTGCTGCACCACATGGGCATGCAAGCTGAACAATTTGAAATTCCCCAAGCACTGGTTCAATCACACGGGTTGACTTCCATCACCAACTTGATTGTGCGCAGGCGCTATGGCGAAGGTCGCGTCGTGGCATTGAATGCGCACGGCGATGTGGTGCCGCCTGGCGAGGGCTGGACGCACGACCCCTATGGCGCAGAGATTGAAGACGGCAAGCTGTATGGCCGCGCTTCAGCCGTCAGCAAATGCGATTTTTCTACTTTCACATTTGCGGTTCGTGCATTGGAGGCTGTGGCCAAACCCAGCAAAGGCTCGGTCGAACTGCATTTCACTTACGACGAAGAATTTGGTGGCGAGTTGGGACCAGGTTGGTTGTTGGCCAATGGTCACACGCGCCCTGACTTGATGATGGCTGCTGGCTTCAGCTACCAAGTGGTCACCGCACACAACGGTTGCCTGCAAATGGAGGTCACTGTGCATGGCCGAATGGCGCACGCCGCCATACCGGACAGTGGTGTGGATGCGCTGCAAGCGGCTGTCGCTTTGCTCAACGCGCTTTATGCGCAAAATGCCCAATACAAATCGATTCGCTCTCAGGTTGAAGGGATCACGCACCCGTACTTGAATGTCGGCTTGATTGAAGGCGGCACCAATACCAACGTGATACCTGGCAAAGTCATGTTCAAGCTGGACAGGCGCATGATCCCCGAAGAAAACCCCGCTGAGGTTGAAGCGCAAATTCGGGAGGTGCTGGCCAACGCAGTGCGTGATCACAATGCCAAACGCGATCCACAAGATGCGGTTCGCATCGACATCAAGCGCATATTGATGGCGAATGCGATGAAACCATTGGCCGGCAACCAACCTTTGGTAGATGCACTGCAAAAACACGGCAGCGAAGTGTTTGGCGAACCGATTCCCGCATTGGGCACACCGCTCTACACGGATGTGCGTCTCTATGTGGAACGTGGCATCCCTGGGGTGATTTACGGTGCCGGCCCGCGCACCGTGCTCGAGTCACATGCCAAGCGTGCAGACGAGCGCATTGATTTGGAAGATTTGCGTCGTGCAACCAAAGTGGTGGCGCGCAGCTTGAGCGATTTATTGGCCTGACACTGTTCGCACGCTCATCACTCAGCCTTGAACTGCCCCATGTGGTCTGGAAGACCATTCCACACCGTGTGAAACCGGTTGTGTTGGCTGGTTGATGCGGGCATTCGATTTTGCACATACAGATCGAGCGCCGCACTGACGCTGTCAATCAAGGGCAAAGTCAATTTCGCTTGCAATGCTGATGCATATCCCGCCAAACCAGCCCCACCCAAAATCACCGACTTGGCCCCGCTGTCAGCGGCTTTGGCACAGGCTTGTGCCAACACTCGCAATGCCATGTCACGGTCTGCCAGCAAGGCTGCGCCATCTTGTTCAACAATTTCAATGTGCGTGAGCAAGCTTGCAAAACCCAAGCCCGACGCCAAACGTTGCAACATGGGTTTCCAACGCACGCCACCGGTGACGATGGCAAACGGTCCATTGGCTGCTGCTTGCATGAACGCAGCTTCTGCCAAACCAGTCACCGGACAAGCACTGACCTCGCGCAACGCGAACAAACCCGGATCGCCAAAGCATGCAATCACAATGCCATCCGGCCATGCTGCGCCAGATTGCATATGCGCGGCCCAGGCATCCAGCAATGCGTGCCCAGCCACCGCGTGGCTGGCTTCGCAGGCAATGTAGGGCGCACCGAAGCGCGCGGTGATGCAGTCCATTTGAACATCGGCAGGCAACAGACCCCCCAGCCATTCTTTCAAGCGGTTGGTTGTGGCAACTCCGGTATTGGGATTGATGACCAGTAGGTGGCGCATCACATGGCTTCGTGCAGCAGTTGATCGAGCTCGATCTCTGGCTCAACATGTTCAGAAAAATTCAATTGGCTTTCAATGGTGTGCAAATGCGCAACCATCAAGTTCTGCGCCTCTTTGACATCGCGCAAACGAATCGCGTCCAACAATTGGCGATGCTCTTGACAGCCGCAAGCCGCATGTTCACGACGCAACACCACCTCCCTGGCACCCCACGCCATCAAAATCAAACAGGTACGCGTGACCAATTCGTGCAGCAAGCGTTTGAGCGTGTCGTGTTGCGCATGTTGTGCAATGTACAAATGAAATTCGCCAGTCAAACCAATCGCACGGTGGCGATCTCCAAGCGCTTGCGCCTCGCGGTCTTGCATGATATTGCGCGACAGGTAGGCGATGTCTTCGGCGGTGGCGTGTTGCATGAACCGCGCCAGCAAAACCGGTTCGATCAGTCGCCGGGTTTCAAACACTTCAATCGATTCTTGCTGCGTGGGTTTGGACACAGAAGCGCCACGGTTGTGCGTGAGTGTGATGATTTTTTCGTTAGCCAAGCGCACCAATATCGGCTTGATCCGGGTGCGTGACACACCGAAAATTCCGCAAAGTTTGTCTTCTGTCAAACGCGTCCCCGGGGGCAAACGGTGGTCTAACACTGACTCGACAATGCGCTGGTAAATGGCTTGGTCCGTCCATGTACCAGGTGAAGATGTGGTCTCTTGGTTCATGTCGTGCGGCGCTGGTTGAGCCATTTGACCACCGCCATCGTGACCCCGATCACCACAAACGACACCAATGTGGTGATGCTGCCCAAGGCATAAATGGCTGGATTGGTCACCGTGCTGGTCAAGCCTTGCAATTCCAGTGGCAAGGTGTTGACATCGCCAATGGCCTGCGAGGTGCGTGCAATTTCATCCCAACTCAAGGTGAAGCCAAACATGCCCACCCCCACCACGGATGGTGCAATCAAAGGAAACACCACGTGCTTGAATGTTTGCCAGTGGGTTGCCCCCAAGTCGCGCGCCGCTTCTTCATACGCAGGGTTGAAACGATTGAACACCGCGAACATGATCAACAAACCAAACGGCAATGTCCAAGTCAGGTGCGCCCCCAAGGCCGAGGTGTACAAGCCCAAAGAGGTGCCAAATGTTTCGAGGGTACTGACCATGCCAAGGTATTCGAACACCCATTTGAGCGCACCATCGAGCAGCCGGAATTGCAAACCAATGCCCAGCGACACAATGATGGACGGCATGATCAAACTCGCCACCGTGATGTAAAAAAGTGCATTGCCGCCACGCAGTTTTTTTCGAAATGCCAAGCCAGCCAGCACCGCCATGAACATGGTCAGCGACATCACCACCAATCCCAACATCAGTGAACGCTTGAGCGCTGCGCCAATGTCCACCACCCCGAGACCTTCTGCCAATTTGTAAAACCAATGCAATGACAAGCCTTGCAACGGAAAGGTCAACCCGCCTTCAGGGCCTTGAAAACTCAGAATGAAAATGGTCGCCATCGGGCCATACAAGAAGATGACAAACAACACGAACACCGCCAGCAAACCAGCGTAGCCTGCGGGACGTTTGGGTTCGTAATTGCCGCGCGCCATGGGTCAGAGTGCCGCCAGTGGAAATTGCAAGAACGAGGTTTGCACTTGAATGATTTTTCCTACCGAGGCAATTTGTTGGCCTCCCATCACACCAATGGTGACAAAGTCACCCATGACGATGGTGATGACAAAAATACTGCCAATGATGATGCCAGTGCGCGACAAAGGAATGATCACATTCCACAAGGTTTGCCATGCACTTGCACCGTTGTCGGTGGCCGCTTCAATCAGATTACGGTCAATGCGCATCATGGAGTTGAAAATCGGCACGATCATGAACATGGTGTACAAGTGCACAAAGGCCAACACCACAGAGAATTCAGAGAACAACAACCACTCAATTGGTTTGTCAACCAAGCCAGCACCCACCAAGGTTTGATTCACCAACCCGTTGCGCCCCAACAGTGGTATCCACGAAATCATGCGAATGACATTCGATGTCCAAAACGGCACGGTACACAACACAAACAACATGGTTTGCATCGAAGTGGTGCGCACACAAAACGCCAAAAAATAGGCCACCGTGAAACCGAGCACTAACGTGATAAGCCAAACGATCACACTGATGCGCAATGTCGACGCATAGGTCTTCAAGGTGACGCACATGTCACCATAGTCATTCAATTGGGTACAACCTTCAAAAATACTGAGGTAGCTGTGCCAAGTGAATGAAGGAATCATTTCATATTCATTGAATTCCCAGAAGCTGACCATCACGATCAGCCCCAAGGGAATCAAAAAGAACAGCAAAAACACCAGCGAGTAAGGCGTGGCTTGCCACCCTGCCGATATACGCCAGGAGGCCGCCGTGCTTGCGGTGTTTTGCTGTGAACTCATGCGTCAGCAGTCATCAAGCTGCCACGAACTCGTTCCATTTCTTGACCATGTACTCGTTCTCGTCCATGACCGCATTCCAGCAAGCAATGCCGCCCATGCGGGATTCATAGCTGCCGCCGTCACGCACGCTTCCGACCTTGGCCAACAAGTCGCCATTAGGAGACTTGATGTCTTTGGTGGCTGGCTTGCCTTCCATCCAATAGGCCCATTCATAAGCTTCCATTTTGGCCTTGGCTGTGTCGAGCACCGCGCTGTAATAGCCTTGGCGATTCAGGTACGCACCGGCCCAGCCATCAAGGAACCAGTTAATGAACTCGTAAACACCATCGGCTTTTTTGCCAGTGACCGACTTGGGCACACCGAAACCAGCCGCCCATGCGCGGTATCCCTCTTTCAGAGGTTGGAACACGCAGTCAATGCCTTTGGAGCGAACCGCTGTCACCGCAGGTGACCACATGGATTGAATCACCACTTCACCCGAAGCCATCAAGTTGACAGATTCGTTGAAGTCTTTCCAGAGCGCACGGAACTGACCCGCTTTTTTGGCTTCGATCAATGTCTTGATCGTGAGGTCGATTTCGGCCTTGGTCATGTTGCCCTTGTCTGGGTACTTGTAAATGCCCTTGGCTTCGACCACCATGGCCGCATCCATGATGCCGATAGATGGAATGTTCAAAATCGCAGCCTTGCCTTTGAACTCGGGGTTGAGCAATTCAGCCCATGAAGTGATGGGACGCTTGATCAAGTCAGGACGGATGCCCAAGGTGTCGGCGTTGTAGACCGTGGGAATCAAGGTCATGTACTGGGTTGGAGTGGCAGAGAAGGTTTTGCTGTCAGGCTTCTCCAGATACATCACTTTTTTCGGTGCGGTTCCTTGGTCACCCACTTTTTTACCTGCGACTTCGCCCTTGGTGAACAGCGTGGTGATTTTGTCCGCATTTTTGATGCGCTTGGTGTCAATGCCCAACAAGTTGCCAGTGGGGACAATCTTCTTCAAAGAGAAATATTCAGTGTCGATCAAATCGAAGGAGTTCGGTGCGGTCACCGCGCGCTTGGTCACATCATCTGTGGTGACAGCCACATATTGAATTTCAATGCCAGTGTCTGCTTTGAATTTTTCTGCGATTTTTTTGTCTTGGTTCACCGCGGTACCCAAGTAACGCAAAACAATTTTTTCCTGCGCATGCACTGCGGGGAAAATGCCGCTGGCCAAAATGGCTGCTGTGCCTTTGAGCACATTGCGTCGGTCACTGGCGACGGACTCAACTGGCAATTTTTCTTCTTTCATGGTCTTCCTTTGAAGTAATACACCTGAAATCGTCAGGCAGCGAGGGGAGAACGTTGAGGAGACAGACCGGGGCCGAGAGGGTGACTGTCGGCTTCGGCCCATTGCAATACATAGTCCCCGCCTGAATGCCAGGCGGGATCTACCGAGTGCTCGGGCAACAGCACACTGACGGGCTCTTGCGAGTCGCCGTGCGGCTTGAAAGACAGCAAACTGAAACTGCCTTGGTATTCAATGTCAATCAGCGTGGCTTTGAGCCCAGGTTTTTCAGAGGCGCCCGCAGAGCCGGTCACACCGATGCGGTCGCTTCGCACCGCGACCAAGCCTTGCGAGGATTTCAAAATATTGTGTCCACCCATGAAGCGGGCCACGAACTCGCTCGAAGGCTGGCTGAACACCTGCTGCGGGCTGCCAGATTGCTCAATGCGCCCATGGTTCATCACCACCATCGTGTCAGCCAAGGCCATGGCCTCCTCTTGCGAATGGGTCACGTGAATGAATGTCAGACCCAATTCTTTTTGCCAGTGACGCAATTCGGCGCGCATTTGGATGCGCAAAAACGGGTCGAGCGCAGACAAAGGCTCGTCCAACAACAACACGCGGGGCTGCATGATCAAAGCGCGCGCCAACGCGATCCGCTGCTGCTGCCCCCCCGACAACTCGGAGGGAAAGCGTTGCGCATAAGGCGCCATGGCCACACGCTCTAGCAAAGCCATGGCACGTTGGTGACGCTCGGCTTTGGCCACACCGCGCATCTTCAGACTGAATGCGACGTTGTCCAGAGCGTTCAAATGGGGAAAGAGCGCGTAGCTTTGGAACATCATGGCGGTGCCGCGGTTGGC
This sequence comes from Betaproteobacteria bacterium, assembly GCA_009925585.1. Classification (GTDB taxonomy): domain Bacteria; phylum Pseudomonadota; class Gammaproteobacteria; order Burkholderiales; family Burkholderiaceae_C; genus Limnohabitans. The sequence goes on from RFYK01000038.1 coordinate 10,383, forward strand.
CGCGCTCGCATCGGTGATGTTTCGACCGCCCAAAATGATGTCCCCCGATGTCACGACCTCGTGGCCGGCGATCATTCGCAAAGTAGAGGTTTTGCCGCAACCAGAGGGGCCCAGCAAACAGCAGTAATGGTTCGTGGGAACGGTCAAGTCAATGCTGTCGACAGCAATGCTGGTTTCGCTGTAATGTTTGGAGAGCGCGACCAACTCCAGTTTGTTGTTCGACAGGTTCGTTCCAGAGGTCATGGGTTACCCTTAGCAAGACAAGTGCCACGCCGCAAAGGGCATATTGCATACAAAGATAATTCAAATTGCATTCAATGTGTGCGTTTTTTAAATTTGAATGCCATTTTTCAGTGCGAAATAAGGGTAAACCATAGCACCTGAGCACCATGACAGGGCGTGAATCCAAAGGATCAAACGGTCTGATTTGGGGGGAAAATCCACCTACCTCAGCGAATGAACCACCATGAACTCAACCCATTTTGTCCACTGGATCGACCACCCACTCGTGCAGCACAAGCTCACCTTGATGAGAAAAAAAGACGCCAGCACCAACAGTTTTCGCACCTTGCTCAACGAACTGTCGATGTTGATGGCATACGAAGTCACTCGTGACATGGAAGTCAGTTACGTCACGATTGAAACCCCGTTGGAAACCATGCAAGCGCCCACCATCGATGGCAAGAAGCTCGCGCTCATCAGCATCTTGCGCGCTGGCACCGGCATTTTGGATGGCATGCTCAAAATCGTGCCGGGCGCACGTGTGGGCCATGTAGGGCTGTACCGTGACCCTCAAACTTTGGAATCGGTGGAGTATTTTTTCAAAGTGCCGCAGAACATGCACGAGCGTGATGCGATTGTGGTGGACCCGATGCTCGCCACCGGCAACTCCGCTGTCGCTGCCATCAAACGCATCAAACAAACCCGGCCCAAGTCCATCAAATTCATGTGTTTGCTGGCTTGTCCCGAGGGCATACAAAACATGCGAGACGCACACCCTGATGTGCACATTTACACCGCGGCGACGCGGGAGACCGCATCTTTGGCACCAAATAACGCTGGCGCCCGCCGAGCCCTCCATTGTGCGGCGAGGTCAAGCCATGTCAATAGGTGAATAACTGGCCGAAAAAAACACGGCCTGTCCGTTCTTACACCCTTGAAGAAACGGTGTTTCATGTCTAGCATGAAATGAACTTGACAGGAGACGCCCATGCTATCTGCCTTCATGCTGTTGACCGCGCTGAGCGTCAGCAATATCTCAGACGCCGATCTTGAAAATTACTATTGGGACTGCGACACCGCCTACATGAAAGGCAGTCTGGGTGGCCAAGACATGAACAGTTGCCTGAAAATCACCGAGCAATTCCAAAAACTGATGTTCAATGACGACAGAGATGCGTTCATGCAGTATTGGAACGACAACAAATACCAGCAGTGGGAGAGCCGCGGTTTCTATCGCCTGTGATCCCGAGGGGGGATCAGCCCTGCGTTAAGAAATCGACCACATCGGCCATGCGCTGTTGTGGGTCGGGTTGAGCAAGCAACAATTGTTTGTGCGCCGGGTCCATGGGCAACACCTCGGCGAGTCGGTTGGACAACCAACCACTGTCGTCCAATTGGTAGGGCGCAAACAAAGGCAATTTATTTTCAAGGCCTTGTCCTTGTGCATGCGCTATCCATTGACCCAAACGGTCCGCGTGAGGCTGCCATTCAGGCAGCAATGGCGAGGCCGGGTCTTGCGGCAAGTAGGTGACATGGCCTTGCCAAACCCCATACGGCCCCGCAGTGACGTCATGCATTTCAAAACGCAAACCGCCCTGACAAACGATGCGCAACAAGGCAGGCTGAATTTGCTCGAACTCTCGTATGTGGGCCAAGCAACCATGGGGGTACATCTGCGGCTTCTCGCCAGGGACTTGCACTTCACGGCCGGTTTTGATCCAAGCAACCCCAAATGGTGTGTGATCGCGATGACAACGCTTGATCAAATCCAAATAACGCACTTCAAAAATTTGCAATTGCAGCATGCCATCCGGAAACACACCGTGCGACAGGGGAAACAAAGGAATCGTGTCTAAGGTCATGGGGCTGCTTGTAAATCGGTGATGGTGTAGGCGCCTTCTATCTTCTCCACATGAAACATCACCTTGTCGCCGGGCTTGAGTTGGTCGATTTCGACCTTCTCTTGCAAACGAAACACCATGGTCATGCCGGGCATGTTCAAGTTTTTGATGTCCCCATGCTTGAGCGTGATTTTTCGGTTCTCTGGATCCAGTTTTCGCACCACGCCTTCAGCCATGAAGGGCTCAGTGTCTGCAAGCGCAGGCTGCGCGATCAAGCCAGCGAGTGACACCAGCATGCATGTGAGAAGTCGTTTGATGGGGTTCATGTCAGTTCTTGAGTGTCTGTTTGATTGGCGCATGGTGTCAGTGACCCTGATGGCCGCCGCCAGGCTTGCGAATTTGGACTTCGACGGCGGCAGCTTGCGTGGCTGAGTCAGGGGCTTGTGTGGGCGAGGTCAATTCTCCATGGTATTCGTGGGCCACGCTGCCAGGCGGGTGCGGGTACCAACCAGGGTCACGGTAATCGCCATGCGGCTGGTCTGCCCTGACCTTGAGCACGCTGAACATGCCGCCCATGCCCAAGCCACCAAACGGCCCCTGCCCGGTCATCATGGGCAAAGTGTTGTCCGGCATCGGCATTTCCATGTCGACCATGTCCTCCATGCCGTTTTGACCCATGGCCATGTAGTCAGGTATGAGCCGTTGAATTTTCTGCACCAAATCTGCTTGGTCCACACCGATCATGGTGGGCAGCTTGTGTCCCATGGCGTTCATGGTGTGATGGCTTTTATGGCAGTGAAACGCCCAATCGCCCGGCTCATCTGCGACAAACTCGATTTGGCGCATTTGACCCACCGCGATGTCGGTGGTGACCTCGCTCCAGCGGGCGCTCAATGGCAAAGGCCCGCCGTCCGTGCCAGTCACTTGAAATTCATGGCCATGCAAGTGGATCGGGTGATTGGTCATGGTCAAGTTGCCGATGCGTATGCGCACCCTGTCATTCAAACGCACATTCAAACTGTCAATGCCCGGAAAGACGCGGCTGTTCCATGTCCACAAGTTGAAATCCAACATGGTCATGATGTTCGGCGTGTAACTGCCGGGATCTATGTCGTAGGCATTCATCAAAAAACAAAAATCTCTTTGCACATCGCTGATGAGCGGATGCGCTTGCTTGGGATGGGTGATCCACATGCCCATCATGCCCATGGCCATTTGGGTCATTTCGTCAGCATGGGGGTGGTACATGAAGGTGCCGGGTCGTCTGGCGACAAACTCGTACACAAATGTTTTGCCAGGCTGAATCGATGTTTGCGTCAATCCACTGACGCCATCCATGCCATTGGGCAAACGTTGTCCGTGCCAATGCACGCTGGTGGGCTCAGGCAACCGGTTGGTGACAAACACCCTGACCCGGTCTCCCTCAACCACTTCAATGGTGGGCCCGGGGCTTTGCCCGTTGTAGCCCCACAAACGCGCCTTCATACCGGGGGCCAATTCACGCACCACCGGCTCAGCCACCAAATGGAATTCTTTGACGCCGTTTTGGTATCGCCACGGCAAAGTCCAACCATTGAGTGTGACAACGGGTTGGTAAGTCTGCTTGTCCTCTGTGGTCAAGGGCGGCATGGTGGCGGCCGAGCTTTGCGTCATCGGTTCAGGCAAGGCTGCCAGCGAAGGCCGACTCACTGCGGCGGCTGACACCGCGCCTGCCACCCCGGCCCATTTGAAAAATTCTCTTCTGCTGTTCATGGATTTGGGTTTCAATGTGCAGCCGAACTGCTGTTGTTTCGGACGTCGGCAGACAAGCTGATGGCCAGCGGTCTGCCCACCAAGGTTGCTTGCAGCGCGGCTTCACTCAGCCAAAATTGCTGCTGTGCCTCAATGGCAGACATCACCGCCGCGTTGTGTGAAGCGGCGTCGGCCAGCAAATCGAACACGCTGATTTGCATGGCGTTGTAGCGCAAGATGTTTTCATCAGCGATGCGTTGCTGCAGTGGTAACACGTCATCTCGGTATTGACGCGCAATGTCATAGGCAGCCAAGTAAGCCGCGTAATTTTCACGAACCGAAGAAGCCGCATCGCGTGCGGTGGCTTGCAAACGGTTGGCAGCGGACAAGGTCAGCGCATTCATTTGCGCACGTTGCATGTCGCCCGAATCAAACACCGGCAGCTTCACGCCGATCTCTGCCCCTCGGCGTTGGGTCACAGCGTCGTTGCCAGTCACCTTGCCGCTGATCACGGTCAACTCGACATCAAGCCAACTGGTGATGTCGGTCAACCCTTGGGCCCGCGCCGCCATCTCAAACTCAGCCTTGGCCATTTGAATATCCCAACGCTGACGGCCTGCGGCTGAGGCCATGTCTTGGGCGTTCAATGCCTGTGCGGGCAATTCTGGCAATCGATCAGGCAGTTGAAGCTGCCCCGCTTGAGAGGCATCCAAGCCCAGCAAACGCACCAATGCTTCCTTTCGCGACACCTGGGCTTGTTTGGCCACGGCCCATTGGGTTTGTGCTTGAGCATGAAAGAGTTGATGACGGCTGCGTGTGAGGGTGTTGAAATTGCCCGCAGCCAACATGCGCGCGGCCAACACGTCACTGGCTTGCGCCGCTTCAAGGACGCGTTGTGCAAACGTCAACGATGCATTGGCAGCCACGGCTCGCACCCACGCTTGACGGACCAAAGTCACTTGATCAACCACATCGGTGCTCAAGCGGATCTGGTTTTGAACCAATTTGCGCTTTGCCAAATCGGCGCGTTGCGGCAAGGTCAACACATCCAATAACCCAAAGCTGAGCAAACCGCTCCATTCCAACTCGTTGCCACTGACGATTCGCTCTATGGCCAAGGTGGGGTTGCTGATGCGGCCCGATTGCGCCACAGCTGCAGACTGAGCCCCGTGTTGGGCCAACAGACTTTGCAACGCGGGGCTGTTGACCAACATCACATCGACCGCTTCTTTTTGCCCCAGCGGCGAAGAGAGCAAACGCTGGGTCAAAGATTCGCGTTGCTGTCGCTGAGCCGGGGTGATGGCCAGTTCCAATTTGTCACCGGTGAACGCCGCGGTCTCAAGCGATGCAGAGGCGATTTGCTTTTTGGCGTCATAACTGACGCAGGCATTCAACCCCGCCACTGACAAGACCAAAAAACAAGTCACAAAGCGTTTGCTTCGCCAATTCAACATGAATCTCCTCAGATTCAAACACACCCACGAAGTGTATGACTATCAAACAAAAGGATTCAGGTCAATGAGCCATTCCCTGACGGCTTCAATGTCAGAATCCCTGCCTATGCATACCCCGATTCGCTTCAAACGCTTGGCAGCTTGCTGCTTCATTGTCTTGGCCTTCATGCCTTGGCAAGCACAAGCGCAAGCCAAAACCGTTTTGCGGATTTCCTCGCCTGCCGTTCCCCAAGACTGGCACGCCAAAATGTGGAACGTCTTCAAAACGCAGTTGGACACCGAAGCCCCAGGGGAATTTGATGTTCAGATTTATCTCAACAGCAGTTTGTTCAAACAAGCCGCGGAAGCGGCGGCCATGGCGCGTGGCAACCTTGAACTCAGCACGTTGTCACCCGCCGACCTTTCCCGTCAAGTTCCCTATTTTTCCGTGTTCACGGCTGGCTATGTGGTGCGAGATGTGCCTCACCAGCAAAAGATTTTCAATGGCCCGATTGGTGAAGAAGGTTTCAAGCAAGTGTCTGAACGCATGGGTATCAAAGTGCTGGCCACCGCTTACCTTGGCACCCGACAATTGGTGCTTCGACAAACACGTGAGGTGAAAACCCCGGCAGACCTCAAAGGACTGAAATTGCGCATGCCGGCCGCCAAAGAATGGCTGTTTTTGGGCAATGCATTGGGCGCCACAGCCACGCCGCTGTCGTTTGCAGAGGTGTACATGGCGCTCAAGACCGGCACCATCGATGCCCAAGACAACCCCTTGCCCACTGTGCGCGCCGCGCGATTCCATGAGGTCAGCCAACAGGTGGTGTTGACCGGCCACTTGGTTGACGCCTTGTTCATCGCCATCAGCCAAAAAGCGTGGGATGGCATGACGCCCACGCAACGCCAAAAAGTGCAAACAGCGGCACAAGCGGCTGCGCGCTACAACAATGAGCAACGCCTGGCCGAAGAAAAAAACATCTTGGATGATTTGAAAAAGCAAGGCTTGCGTATCACCACGCCAGATGTCGCGGCCTTCAGGCAACAAGTCACCCAGCGCTACACCACCTCTGATTTGGCTGCCACTTGGCCAACGGGATTGCTGGCGCGGATTGAAGCGGTTCGCTAGGCGCATGCTGATCCTCAAACGTTGGTTGGAACACATCGGAGGCTTGCTGTTTTTGGCGCTGTTTGTGGTGTTCATTTTGCAAATTGGCGCACGGTTTTTGTTCAATCAACCCTTGCCATGGACCGATGAATTGGCCGTCGTGCTGTATGTGTGGGTGATTTTTTGGGCGTGTGCTTTCATGGTGCCGGCCACTGCCCATGTGTCTGTTGATGTGTTGGTGAACCGCTTTCCCCCATCGATTCGTGCGGGGCTACACACCTTGGGGCAACTGATGCTCGGTGGCTTGGCACTGTGGGCATTGCCCGCCAGTTGGGACTACGTGTGGTTCATGCGCCGTGAAGCCACGGCCGTCATGGGCTTGCCTTTGTTTTGGGTGTTTTTACCTTTGCTGGTCGCCTTGGTGATGTTGGTGTTGAAAGCCATTCACAACGCGTGGCAACTGGCTCAAACGCTGAGGTCCTTGCCATGACACTGGCCTTGTTAACCATGGTGCTTGTCATCGTGGTTGGCATGTTGCTGGGCTTGCCCATTGGCTTGGCCATGTGGATGTCGGGTGCGGCTTACCTGGCGGTCAAAGGACAGGACATGGCGCTGGTGATCGAGCAAGTCGGACAGGGCCTCTACAACAGTTATGTGTTGCTGGCCGTTCCATTGTTTGTGTTTGCGGCCAACCTCATGAATGCCGGCACGGTGAGCGAACGCATTTTTGATTTTTGCCGACTGCTGGTAGGTCGCATGCGCGGCGGTTTGGCGCAGGTAGACATTTTGGTGAGCGTGGTGTTTTCAGGCATGAGTGGCAGTGCATTGGCAGACGCGGCTGGCCCAGGCTTGGTGACGATTCGACAAATGCTGAAAAAGCCAGAGTACTCCCCTGGCTTTGCGGGTGCCGTGGTGGTGGCCAGCGCCACGCTCGGGCCCATGATCCCACCGTCCATTCCCATGGTGATTTACGCGTTGGTGTCAGGCACGTCTGTCGGTGCTTTGTTTTTGGGTGGCGTGGTGCCCGGTGTGCTGATGACCTTGTTGATGATGATGACGGTACATGTCATCGCCACCCGACGCGGCATGCCTCGCGATGAACCCGTGCCACGGCGTGAATGGTGGGGCATCGCTTGGCGCGGTGCTGCACCGCTGTCCTTGCCTGTCGTGTTGTTGGGCGGTATTTACTCGGGCGTCTTCACGCCCACCGAAGCCGCCGCCGTGGCTGCCTTGCACGCCTTGGTATTGTCCGCTGGGGTATTCAAGGCATTGAGCCTGCGGGCGTTTTGGGGCGTGGTGATCGAGTCTGCTCGCGCAAGCGCCGTGATCACCATCATTTTGGCGGGATCGTTCATGCTGCAATACGCTTTCACCGCAGAAGGTGTGCCTCAAGCCTTGGCACTTTGGGTTGAGCAGCAGCATCTACAGCCCGTTGCATTTTTGTTCATGGTCAACGCACTGTTTTTGGTGCTCGGTTGTTTTCTGGATGTGTCGGTGTTGTTGCTCGTGTTTGTGCCCATGTTGTTACCGGCAGTTGGTCTGCTGGGCATCGACCCGGTTCACTTTGGGGTGTTGGTCGTGCTCAACATGATGATTGGATTGATACACCCACCGTTTGGCATGTTGCTGTTTGTCACCAAAGCACTGACCGGCATTCCCATCATGGCGATGGTGCGCGAAGGTTGGTTGTTCCTGGTCATGCTGTTGGCGCTGCTGGTGGCAATGACCTTGTTCCCCCCGATCGTGCTTTGGTTGCCCATGCAAATGGGGTATGGCGCGGGGCAGGTTTAGGCTGGTGATCGATGGATGGCAACAATGGCCGAGCCGAATGCGATTCAGACCACCGCAACCTCAATCGGTGTCAGCCCTGCAATGCGCCCAACCATGGTGTCTCCGGCAACGACGGGACCCACGCCTTCTGGTGTGCCGCTGAAAATCAAATCGCCCGGCTGCAATTCAAACAAGGTTGAGAGGTTGGCGATGGTTTCGTTGATCGACCAAATCAAATGGCTCAGGTTGCTTTGCTGGCGAACTTGGCCATTGACTTCCAAAGAAATGTCAGCGTTCAACAATTCCCCAACGCTGGCTTGAGGGTGCAACAAACCCACGGGCGCGCCGTGGTCAAACGCCTTGCCAATTTCCCATGGTCGGCCCTGCTCGCGCATTTTGATTTGCAAATCACGGCGCGTCATGTCAAGCCCCACGGCATACCCATAAATATGGGAAGCAGCAGCATCCACCGCGATGTCTTTGCCACCTTTGCCGATGGCCACAACCAACTCAACCTCATAATGGAAATTGGTTGTCAATGAGGGGTAAGGAATCGACAATTTCTTTCCCGATGGCACAGCCACCACCGACTGCGCATCACCAGGTTTACAAAAAAAGAACGGTGGCTCCCGGTCGGGGTCAAAGCCCATTTCTCGCGCATGCGCTGCATAGTTTCGTCCCACGCAATACACGCGACGTACCGGGAAAAACACATCGCTGCCGGCCACTGGCAATG
>RFYK01000039.1 GCA_009925585.1 Betaproteobacteria bacterium
ACATGCCAGCGCAACTCTTCTTGTCCGATTTCAAGCTGATTGCATTTGACATGGATTCAACCTTGATCAATATCGAATGCATCGACGAAATGGCAGGCATGGTTGGTTTGCAAAAGGAAGTGTCAGCCATCACTGAAGCGGCCATGCGCGGCGAAATCACTGATTACAAGGACAGTCTTCGACAACGCGTGGCACTTCTCAAAGGCGCGCCTATTTCCATCATGCAACGCGTCTTTGATGAAAAACTTCAACTTCATCCGGGCGCAGAAAAATTGGTAGCCACCTGTTTGCGCAATGGTTTGTATACATTGATCGTGAGTGGCGGATTTGACTATTTCACCCAAAGATTGCAACAACAACTGGACATACACGACACACGAAGCAACCAATTGGAAGTGAAAGACGGCGTATTTACCGGCCGTTTGACACCGCAAGCTTGGGGCGACATTTGCGACGGTGAAGAAAAAAAGAGAATGGTTTTACAAACCGCAGAACGCTTGGGCATCCAACCTGCGCAATGCATTGCGGTGGGCGACGGTTCAAATGACTTGCCTATGATGACTGCTTGTGGTTTGTCAGTGGCCTATCAGGCCAAGCCCAAAGTGAGAGCGGTTGCGCAAATTGTGATTGACGATGGGGGCTTGGACCGATTGCTTGATGTGGTAAAAACCTGATTCAGTGCAACGCGGCGTAAATGGCCTGTGCCAATGTCAACGAAATACCCTCTACCGTGCACAAGTCCTGCACACTGGCATCCGCGACCCCTCTGACACCGCCGAACCGTTGTAACAATTTGGCCCGCTTACGCGGACCGACACCGGCGATGTCCTCCAAACTGCTCGAACCTGTTCTGACTTTGGCGCGTTTGGCACGCATGCCTGTGATGGCGAATCGGTGAGCTTCATCACGGATTTGAGCGACCAGCATCAAAGCAGCAGAGTCTTGTGCAAGTGTGAGTTTGGGTCGCCCATCCGCAAACACCAATTCCTCTAAACCAACTTTTCTCCCATCGCCTTTTTCAACGCCGACCAATCGGGAAATGTCCAACTCCAAAGCCTCAAACACCGATTTGGCCATGCTGATCTGACCTTTGCCACCGTCTATCAACACCAGGTCAGGGAATGTGGCTTCACCTGCTCTGACAGCCTCTGCCAATTTGGCATATCGCCTTGTCAACACCTGCCGCATGGCGGCGTAATCGTCTCCAGGCGTGATGCCCTCAATGTTGTAGCGTCGGTATTTCGCAGATTGCATTTGGTGGTGATGAAACACCACACACGACGCTTGTGTGGCTTCACCCGCAGTGTGAGAAATGTCAAAGCATTCAACCAAGAAATTGTCCATGTCCTCAGGGGCAAGGTCCAAGGCATCGACCAAGGCACGGGTTCTGGATTGTTGAGAACCTTCTTCTGCGAGCAGTCGACCAAGTTTGATGGCCGCATTTTGCTGCGCCATTTCCAACCAAGACTTGCGTTGTTCTCTGGGTTGGTGAATCACATGCAATTTGATGCCCATCTGATCACTCAGAGCGCGAATCAAATCTTTGTCAACCGCATGACTGGTGATCAATGTGGGCGGGGCGACAATTTCCAAATAGTGTTGTGAGATGAAGGCCTCGAGCACTTCGACCGGTTGGGCGCCTTCGACATGCGTGGGGAAATAAGGACTGTCTCCCAAATGCCTGCCACCTCTGACCATGGCCAGATTCACACAGGCTTTGCCCGCTTGAACCATCACATAGTCATGCTCGCTGACCAAGCCCACGCACGGACCGGAACACCGCTTGATCTGATGCAACAAGCAAGGCCGTGTGCGATTTTTAAACACCGTGTCTTCGCAGGTGCGTAATCGAAAAACTTTTTGCAACAGCTGAATTGCCTCACGCACCGCCCACACACTGGGGTAAGGGCCAAAATAATCGTGCTGCTTATCGACAGCGCCCCTGTAATACACCACGCGGGGAATGGATTTGGGAGAGGGGTGTCCAAGCGCATCGGGCGGCGCTGTTTTGGCGCCAGTGATTTTCAAATACGGGTAACTTTTATCGTCACGAAACAGAATGTTGTAGCGCGGCTTGAGCGTTTTGATCAAATTATTTTCAAGCAACAAGGCCTCGGCCTCAGAGCGGACTACCGTGGTTTCCATGCGAGAAATTTTGGAAACCATGTGGCCGGTGCGCGTGCCATCGTGGGTCTTTTGAAAATAACTGCTGACACGTTTCTTCAGGTGGTTGGCTTTACCCACGTATAACACCTGACCGTCAGCGTCATAGTAACGGTAGACGCCAGGCAAGCTGGGCAATGCTGCCACTTGGGACAATAATTCCTGAGAGAACGCTGGCTTGTTGACTGCCGCTTCGTCCGCCGAACCCTGGTTTGCGGTCACATCAAATCACCATTGCCCGGTATTAGGCATGCTGGCCCACGGCTCTTTGACCGGTAACGGTTGGCCAGCTTGCAGCAGCTCGATAGAAATGTTGTCGGGTGACCGAACAAATGCCATGTAGCCATCACGGGGTGGTCGCAAAATGGTGACGCCGTGTTGTTGTAACCGCTCGCAAGTGGCATAAATGTCATTCACCGCATATGCCAAATGACCAAAATTTCGGCCACCTTTCAATTCTTCAGGGTCCCAGTTGTAGGTCAATTCAACCTGGGCTTGGGTGTCTCCCGGTGCAGCCAGAAAAACCAACGTGAACCTGCCAGAGGGAACTTCTTTGGAGCGCAAGACCTCCAAACCCAAAGCGTCACGGTAAAACTTCAAAGAGGCTTCTAAGTCAGTAACCCGAACCATGGTGTGTAAGTAACGCATGCTGTATTCCAGTGAGTGAACCAATAAACTTTAACCCAAAATGGGTCAGGCATTCACCCCCTCCTCTGCTGGCTTACACAGCAGGACAAACCAAATCGCTTGAGCGCTGAAGTTTTTTTGAATAAGAGAAAAGCTACTTCAAGCTCTTGTCTAGGGCCGCACGCAACGCCAAGGTTGCCATGTCTTCCAACCAAGCCAAATCCATTTGGCTGTGCGCTTCACAAAAAAACCATGGTTCGCGTGAATCGGGTTCAAGCATGACCCCTCGGGCAATCAATTCCCATGCAAACAAGTTGTAGAGGTGGCTGTCCGTCTTGCGCCAATCACGGTAGGTTTGAGGCACCTCTGGCGTGAAGTGAATGCCCAACATGGAGGGTGGCCCCGCAAATGCGTGCGCCAGCCCTGCCCGCGAGAACACATTCGACAACAACGCTTTGACCTTCTGTCCGACCTGATGCACGGTCTGCAATGCGTTGGTGTGAGTCAAGATGTCCAATGTCGCGTGCGCTGCACTCAAGCCGATCAAATTGGCTGTGTAAGTGCCGCCATGAACCACTGCACCGCGTTGAGAACCGATAACATCCATCACTTCAGCGCGACCACCAAATGCGGCAACCGGATACCCGTTGCCCATCGCCTTGGCATACGTGGTCAGGTCCGCATGGATGCCATACAACGCTTGCGCACCACCTTTGTCCACACGAAAACCTGATTTGACTTCGTCAATCAACAGCAAGGTACCGTTTGCATCACACAAATCACGCAAACGCTGCAACCACTGAGGTGTTGCTGAAATACTGCCTGCGTTGCCAATGATGGGTTCCAACAAAACACAAGCGAGTTCTTCGCCACGCAATCTGAAAATATGTTCCAGTGCCTCGTCATCATTCAATCCAATGATGTCAACCAAGTCGCGGGTTTTCGCGGGAATGCCCGCACCAAAAGGAATGACCGAAGGCGCACGCGTCTCTCCCAATTGCCAATTCTCAATGTCAGACTTCCACATCAGTTCGTCATACAAACCGTGAAAACCGCCCTCCACCATCACGATGCGTTCTCGCTTGGTAAAGCCCCGCGCTGTTCTGACCGCGCCCATCACAGCTTCGGTGCCTGAATTGGCAAACCGCATTTTTTCAATCTGTGGGCACAAGGCCTTGATTTGCTTGACCACCTCGGTGTCGAGTGCAGTGGCAAAACCGGTCAATGTGCCCGAGTCATGAATTTGCCGAATGACGGCAGCATCCACTCGGGTGTCTTGGTAACCCAAAATGATCGGGCCGTAGCCCAGTCGAAAATCCACATAGGTTTTGCCATCGCTGTCGGTCAACTCACAACCCTTGGCGTGTTGGATGAACACCGTTTTGTCGTCGCCCCAATAACGGTAGTTCTCTGCCACGCCTTGAGGCATGTGCAAATGCGCTTCCTGCATCAACTCGGACTGCTTCATGTTCAACTGACCTTGACAGGATCGGGGCGAAGGTAATGACCTACTTGGTCTTCCAATAATTTGACGACATGCAACTCAGCGGCTTGCGGTCCGTAAACCGCTTGTGCTTTTTCAAACAGACTTAGCACGTGCGAACCCATGGGTAACTGGTAACCCTGAGATTGCGCAATCGCATTGATCAATCCCAAGTCTTTGCAGCACAAAGCCAATGAAAAACTGGGGTCATAGTGACCAGCAAATATGGAGGGCACATCATGCTCAGCCACCCAGCTGTTGCCAGCGCTCGATTTGATCGCTTCCCACACGGTGTGCAGTGGAATGTCTGCTTTGGCACCCAACATCAATGCTTCACCGATCGTGGCGGCACTGACAAACCACAACAAGTTGGTCAGCAATTTCACCGTGGCGCCATTACCGGCTTTTCCCACATGGAAAATTTTCTCGCCAATCACTTCCAGCACAGGTTTATGAGTTTCAAAAGCAGACAAAGAACCACCCACAAATATTGACAGTTTGCCCAAAGCGGCAAAGTCGACAGCATTGGTCACCGGTGCTTCCAAATAGTGAACGCTTCGTTTTTCTGACAGCTCAACCAACTGCTGTATCAAATCCACGGAACTCGTGGTGGTGTCAATCACTGTGACGCCAGGGCTCAACTTGGACAACACGCCCGCGTCACCCAACATGACTTGCGCCACTTGCGCTGGTCCCGGTAAAGACACCATGACCACGTTCACACCATGAACCACCTCTGCCAAACTGTCTGCCACTTGTGCGCCAGCTTGCTTGAGGTTCAGTGTTTTAGAAGGGTCAATGTCAAATACTTTCAGCGCATACCCGGCTTTGAGCAAATTCATCGCCATTGGGTTTCCCATGTTGCCCACACCAATGAAAGCCAGTTGGGGAAGCGTATTCATGATTTCACAAACCGAACAAACTGTGGATTTGCTGATGCGCTGGGTTGATGGATCAAGCCGTAATTTGCCAACAGCTCACAAGCCTCATCGAACGGATATGTTCGGTAATCAATGCGTTGTTCCATCAAACGTTTGTGGCCGTCATCCAGAAAATATTCTTTGTGAAAACCGTGGGGCAAGGGGGTGATGGTTTGGGAATACACATACCCATTGCGTATCGGTGACGCATAGTTGCTGTGTGGCCCTTGCACCCCAAGCAACAACTGCCCGCCTGAGGCAATGTGTTTCGCTGCTCTTTCCCAGCCATTCAAATTGGCCTCATGGTCGTAAATATGGCTGACCAAAAAAGGCTCGTTCACACCGTCCATCACGAAATACCAGACGCCGCCATAAGAAAAAGCCACATCGTATTGCTGATGCAAATCTAACTCGGTCACGTTTTGCTGCACCAGTCGAACCTCTGGGAAAACAGACAGTCTTTGCTTGGCAATGACCAACATCGCCTCCGTCAAATCAAAACCAGTGATGGCAATGTCTTTTTTTCTTTGGGCCAGTTCTTCCAATATCAGACCAGTGCCGCAACCCATTTCAAGCACACTGCGGAAATTGGGTGACTCGAGCAAAGCATTGACAATTTTGGGATAGTCATAGTAGCCAGATGTCATGATTAAGTCGTAATAACCAGACATGTTTGTGTAATCACCCATTACTTACCTCGAATTGAATACTGACTCCGAGCCATCGATGGCGAAAAACGCCTATCGACACTTTGAAACAAGCATATCAGCACAACAACGCCAACAACTTGACGCATAATTTCTCATGGACAAACCAACCCCCTGTACTTATTGCTCACTGGCCCAAGCCCGTGTGGTTGATGAAAGCTCTTTGTCAATTGCATTCAAGGATGCTTTCCCCGTCTCTGATGGTCACACATTGATCATTCCTCGCAGACATACCGCCTCATTTTTTGACCTCACGCTGCAAGAACGTGAAGACATGATGAACCTGATCGCCCGGGTCAAGCACAAGTTGCAAGATGAACTCAACCCGCAAGGTTTCAATGTGGGTGTGAATGAAGGTTTTGCCGCGGGCCAAACGGTCATGCACACCAGCATGCATTTGATTCCCCGTTTCAAGGGGGATGTACCCGACCCCCGAGGCGGTGTGCGATGGCTGTTCCCTGACAAAGCGGTGTTCTGGGATAAAAAACCCGACGACACACCGCCAGACCTTGGCGACGCCAAGCCTTGACACCTGAACAAAAAAACACATGAACCCGTCAACTGGTTTTACAAAGTATTTGTCTGTTTCATTGTTGAGCTTGTTGGTGCTGGGCTGCACGCAAGAACAACAAAATAAGCTCGGTCGCGATATCCAAAATTGGACCGGCACCGATGGGGTGTTAGAAATTTACGCGGGCGACAAATTGGTCCGGCGATTCCTCAAAGTCGACAAGATCAGCACCGCCATGGGCACCGACGATGGCAAGGCTCGTGACTATCGCTTTGGTTATGGTTACTTGGACGAGAACTTGAACATGCAAGTTGACCCAGGCGAGAAAAAAGTTTATTTCGAGTTCAGCAGTTATTCAACGATTGTGTTTTTTGAGAACCCTCGCTGAAATTCTCAACGCTGCCACACAGGTTTTCTTTTTTCTAAAAATGCTTGAAAGCCCTCTTGGGCCGTGTCATCCATCATGTTGCAGGCCATGGTTTGACCTGCCAACTGGTAGGCGGCACCAATGCCCATCTCCAATTGCTTGTAGAACAACGCCTTGCCCATGCGTACCGCCGGCTCTGGTTTGGCCATGATTTTTTGGCAAATGGCCATCACGGTTTCATCCAGCAAAGTTTCATCCACAGATTGATTGATCAACCCCCTGTCGACTGCGGTTTGTGCATCGATGAAATCACCCGTGAGCAACATTTCCATGGCTTGCTTGCGATGCATGTTCCTGCCCAAACCCACACTGGGGGTGGCACAAAACAAACCGTAATTGATGCCAGACACCGCAAATTTGGACGACTTAGAAGCCACTGCCAAATCACACATGCTGACCAACTGACAGCCTGCTGCAGTGGCAATGCCATGCACTTGCGCGATCACGGGTTGGGGCAGGTTCTGAATTTGCAACATCATGCGAGAGCAATGCTGAAACAGTTCGGTATAAAAATCATGGCTGGGGTTTTCGCGCATCTCGCGCAAATCGTGACCCGCAGAAAATGCCTTGCCTTTGGCAGACAAGACCACCACGCGGCAAGTCGCATCCTGCGCCAGTTTGGACAATGCGGCCTCAATGGCGCTCAGCATGGCAGTTGACAAAGCGTTAAAACTGGCTTCGTTATTCAAGACCAAACGAACCACACCATTTGCCGGATACTCGACCAGAACCCATTGTTTGTTTTCCAATTCCATGGTGTATCTTCTCCTGACTGCTTGATGAGATTGACCCAATTGTGATGCAACCGCCCTTGCTGATTCAACTCTCTGTTGACGATCCCCTGCCCGCGCCACAACAGGCTTGGGGAGACCAAAGTCCAGCGCCTGGATTGTTGGCCATTGGTGGAGGTCTTTCGGTAGCGAGACTGCTGCAAGCATACAGCCAAGGATGCTTTCCTTGGTACAGCGCTGGACAACCCGTGATGTGGTGGTGCACAAACCCGCGCATGGTGTTGGGTGTCGATGAATTTCACTTGCACCGCGCAGATCAAAAATTGTTGAAGCGACTGGTCAAGGCGAACCGATTAGACATTCGGATTGACCAAGATTTTCTGGGGACCATCACCCAATGCGCCCATTTGCCCCGCAAAGGCCAGTCGGGCACTTGGATTGTTCACGACATGATTCAGGCCTACACCCAATTGCATTTGCATGGGCATGCCCACTGTGTGCAAGCTTGGGTCGATGGGGTTTTGGTCGGCGGACTGTATGCCGTATCCATCGGAGGTGCAGTGTTCGGTGAATCCATGTTCAGCGTCCAACCCAACGGTTCCAAATGGGCGTTGGCCGCATTGGTTGCATTGTGTCGCGCTCAGCAAGTGGGGTGGATTGATTGCCAACAAAGTACCAGCCATCTGGCCAGTTTGGGTGCCAAGCCCATCCCCAGAGACGTCTTTTTAACTCGAGTCAAAGAGGCCACAGGGTACCCACCCCTGGCTTGGAAATTTGAGTCGATATACTGGCAACACATAGGCATACACTGATCTGACGTGACGCACCTCAAGGATTTACCGCTTCAAACCTTGCAGTTTTATGCCACTGCGCCCTACCCCTGCAGTTATTTAGACGACAGACAGGCCCGCTCGCAAGTGGCCACCCCCAGTCACTTGATCCACAACGACACTTACTCAGAATTGGTCGCTAAGGGGTTCCGCCGAAGTGGTTTGTTCACATATCGGCCTTACTGCGATGGTTGTCGCGCCTGCGTTCCACTTCGCGTGGATGTCGATCAGTTTGCACCCAGTCGCAGCCAAAAACGCACATTCCAACGTCACCAGCATTTGGAGGTCAGGGTCTCCAACCTGGCTTACACACCCGAACACTACGACCTTTACCTGAAATACCAAATGGGCAGGCATTCTGGTGGCGGTATGGACCAAGACAGTGTCGAGCAATACACCCAGTTCTTGCTGCAAAGCCGTGTCAACTCCCGCTTGGTCGAGTTTCGCCGTCCGTCCTCTGACCCGGAGCAACCCGGCACTTTGCTCATGGTGTCGATATTGGATGTGCTGAACGACGGCATTTCAGCGGTCTACACTTTTTTCGACCCCAATGAAGCCAGCGGTCTGGGTACTTTTTGTATCTTGTGGCAAATTGAACAGGCTCGGATGCTCGGCCTCAACTACCTTTACATGGGGTATTGGATAGAGCAAAGCCCAAAGATGGATTACAAGGCCTTGTTCAAGCCGCACCAACTGCTTCAAGATGGGGTCTGGGTCAGTCCTTGAAGTTGGAGGTCTAAAATCCCGTCATGCGAAAAAATGACACCGATTTGACCCCTTCCCCCTCGATTCAGGTGCTCGAGAGAATGTTCTCTCTGATGGATGTGCTGGCTGCCAAAGAAGGCACGGCCACCCTCAAAGAGATCAGCGAAAAAACCCAGTTGCACCCCTCGACGACGCATCGCATACTCAACGATTTGGTGGCTGGCAGGTATGTGGACCGCCCTGACCCGGGCCAGTACCGTTTAGGCATGCGCCTGCTTGAGTTAGGCAATCTTGTGAAAGCGCGACTCAATGTCAGAGATGCAGCCCTTACCCCCATGCGAGAACTGCACCAGTTGATCCAACAACCTGTCAATTTGAGCGTGCGACAAGCCGATGAAATTGTGTATGTGGAACGGGCTTACAGTGAGCGCTCGGGCATGCAAGTGGTCAGGGCCATCGGCGGGCGGGCGCCGCTTCACCTGACATCCGTCGGCAAACTGTTTCTCGCCGCCGATGAGCCCAGCAGAGTGCGTGCTTATGCCACCAAAACTGGGCTGTCGGGCCACACCAAAAACAGCATCACGCAATTGCAGAATCTGGAAAAAGAACTGGCCAAAGTCAGGCAATTGGGGTATGCCAGAGACAACGAAGAGTTGGAATTGGGCGTGCGGTGCATGGCAGCTGGTATCTACGATGACCAAGCCAGGTTGATTGCTGGTTTGTCTATCTCTGCCCCCGCAGACCGCTTGGACGATGCTTGGTTGCCTAAGCTGCAGGCCACAGCAAAATCGATATCAACGTCCTTGGGATTTGTGTCTTACAACTGAAGAACTCAGCTGCATGAGTTTTGTCACAAAGCCGAACAGGCTGGAATCAGGTTTGTGAACCGGCAGGGTGCCTCAGCTCGACCCACCGTCTGACGCGCTCTGCATCTGCAATTCGACTGAATTTCCCAGCGGAATCTAAAAACACCATCACCAATTTGCGGCCAGCGATTTTGGCTTGCATCACCAAGCACTGACCGGCTTCAGAGATATAGCCGGTTTTTTGTAAATCGATGTTCCATTGGGGGTTGCTGACCAACCTGTTGGTGGATTTGTAATTCAAAGTTTTGCGTCCTACTTCTACCGCAGTGCCAACAGAAGTGGTGAGTTCGCGCATGGTTGGATCGTTAGCTGCATAAGCCACCAACGTGGCAAGGTCTTTGGCGCTGGATTGATTTTTACTGGACAGCCCGGTGGGCTCGGCGTAGTTGGTGTCTTTCATTCCCAATTGCTGGGCTTTGGCATTCATCAGAGAAACGAAGTTGACCAATCCGGTCGGATAAGTGCGTCCCAACGCATGGGCCGCTCTGTTTTCGCTTGACATCAGGGCCAAATGCAACAACTCACCGCGGGTCAATGTGGTTCCTGGGCGCAAACGTGAACTGCTTCCTTTTTCTGTGTCAATGTCTTCTTGTGTGATGGTGATGGGTTCATCCATGGACAAGTTAGATTCACGGATCACCACGCCAGTCATGAGTTTGGTGATGGAAGCGATGGGCAACACCGCATTGTCGTTTTTACTGAACAGCACTTCTTGGGTATCTTGGTCAATCACATAAGCCACGCTGGACTTCAATGACAACTCATCACCTTGGTCATGCAAACCAGCTTTTTCACCAAAAGAGGGGCGCTTTGGTACCGCTGCGCGGGCACGCAAAGCAGATTTTTTTCTGGCCGATACAGCTTTAGACGCTTGTTTCTTGACCGCCACCGTTTGCAAACGTGCAAAAGAAACATTTGAAAAACCCGCCAAGCCCAAGGCCAGCATGGAAACGATCAGGGAATAGCGGATATTTTTCAAAAGGATTTCCTTGTCTGGATGTGACAAACTGCGTTGCAGTGTAAGCGTATTTGAAAAATCTGGCAATATCAAAGACTTGCATCTCATTTCTCAAGGAAGCAATTCCTCTATTGAGAAAATAGTTCACACTGGGTGCTAGCCCTGTGCCGCGACTCGCTCCGCTTTGCTTTGCAACTTGTTGAGGGCGCTCAAGTAAGCCTTGGCTGATGCCACCACGATGTCAGGGTCAGAACCCACCCCGTTGACGATGCGACCGTTGTTTTGAAGACGAACCGTGACCTCGCCTTGGCTTTCGGTAGAACCGCTGATCGCGTTGACGGAATACAACACCATTTCGGCGCCGCTTTGAACGTGTTTTTCAATGGCCTTGAGTGAAGCATCGACCGGGCCGTTACCAGCCGATTCGCAAAACACTTCTTTACCTTCGTGCGTGAAAACGATGGCAGCGTGCGGTTGTTCACCGGTTTCGCTGTGCTGAGACAGTTTCACAAAAGCAAACACGTCGTCTTCATGAGACACACTTTCTTCACTGACCAACGCCAGGATGTCCTCATCAAAAATTTCGCTCTTGCGATCTGCCAATTCTTTGAAGCGGGCAAACGCTGCATTGGTTTCCGCCTCGCTCTCGAGCTCAACGCCCAACTCTTGAAGACGTTGTTTGAAAGCGTTTCTTCCACTCAATTTGCCCAGCACAATTTTGTTAGCGCTCCAACCCACATCTTCAGCGCGCATGATTTCGTATGTGTCACGCGCCTTCAATACGCCATCTTGATGAATACCCGAGGCATGGGCAAATGCATTGGCACCCACCACAGCCTTGTTGGGCTGGACCACAAAACCCGTGGTCTGACTGACCATGCGACTGGCAGCCAAGATGTGCTGTGTTTCTATGCCCAGTGTCAAACCAAAATAGTCTTTGCGTGTTTTAACCGCCATGACAATTTCTTCCAACGAGCAATTGCCAGCGCGTTCGCCCAATCCGTTGATGGTGCATTCCACCTGTCTGGCACCACCAATTTGCACACCAGCCAATGAATTCGCGACTGCCATGCCTAAATCGTTGTGGCAATGCACAGACCAAATGGCTTTGTCAGCGTTGGGAATGCGCTCGCGCAATGTTTTGATGAAATTGCCATACAACTCTGGCACGGCATAACCCACCGTATCAGGCACATTGATGGTGGTGGCGCCTTCCTTGATCACCGCTTCAAGGATGCGACACAGAAAATCCATGTCGCTGCGGTAACCATCCTCGGGACTGAACTCCACATCAGCGACCAAGTTACGGGCAAATCGAACGGACTGCTTCGCTTGCTCAAACACCTGATCAGGCGTCATGCGCAATTTCTTTTCCATGTGCAAAGCCGAGGTTGCGATGAAAGTGTGTATGCGAGACCGCTTAGCGCCTTTGAGGGCTTCTGCCGCTCTGGAAATGTCTCTGTCGTTGGCGCGTGAGAGCGAACACACCGTGGATTCGGTGATGGCATTGGCGATGGCTTTGACTGCTTGAAAATCACCATCTGAGCTGGCGGCAAATCCGGCTTCAATGACATCGACGCGCAATCGTTCGAGTTGCCTGGCAATGCGCAATTTTTCGTCACGGGTCATGGACGCGCCTGGCGACTGCTCGCCGTCACGCAATGTGGTGTCAAAAATAATCAATTTGTCGGTCATCATTCAACTCCTGAATTTGCAATCACCGCTTGAGCCGTCGGCACCAAAACAAAAGGCCCGTTGCAGTTGCATACGGGCCTTGGAAATCATCATGCAAGCGTTAGCGACTGGGCCCGGGAAAGCCGTTGCGTAGTAGCTTGTTCAATGTGTTCATTTCGCGAATGTAGCATAAAACTTTTGGAAGTGACTCAAGCTTTCAATGCAGGCCCTTTTCGTCAGGCTCGTCAGTCGATGTGCTGATCACACTGGTGGGCAAGCCTTTGGTACGGCGCCAGCCATACACCACATAACCGCTGAGGGCATAAGCCAAGAACAACGCAAACAACACAATTGGTGGGTGAATGTTGATGACCGCAATGACCAGCGCAATGGAAACGATGACTGCAAAAGGAACGCTTTTACGCATCTGAAAGTCTTTGAAGCTGTAAAAAGGTACGTTGCTGACCATGGTCAAACCCGCATACAGACAAAAGGCAAAACAAACCCAAGACACATCTGCTCTGGGGATTTCCAACACCGTGATCAGCCACACAAAACCCATGACAAACGCAGCAGCCGCTGGTGAAGGCATGCCTTGAAAAAACCGCTTGTCTACCACTGAAGTGTTGACATTGAACCTGGCCAAACGCAGTGCGGCACACGCGCAATACACAAAGGCCGCAAACCAACCCCAACGCCCCAAATCTTTCAGTACCCATTCATAGGTGATCAATGCAGGCGCTGCACCAAAAGACACCATGTCTGCCAAAGAGTCCATCTGAGCGCCGAACTCTGTTTGGGTATTGGTCATGCGAGCAACTCGACCGTCTAAGCTGTCAAGCACCATGGCAGCAAACACCCCAATCACCGCAGCTTCGTAATGGTTGTTCATGGCCATGACAATGGCATAAAACCCCCCAAACAAAGCCGCCAATGTGAACAGGTTGGGCAGCACATAAATGCCCTTGCGCATGCGACTGGGCGCCTCTTCGGTTGGGTCAACTGGGTCTGGTGAACTCATCTCTATAAAGTGGCTAGTACGGTGCTGGTGGCTGACACCACATCACCAGGGGCAACGCAAGGCACGGCAGACAAGGGCAAGTACACATCCACACGCGAGCCAAATCGGATGAATCCGTAGCGCTGACCTTTGTCGAGTGCGTCGCCGGGGTGCACATAGCAAAGAATACGGCGAGCGATCAGCCCGGCGACTTGTACCAATGTGACGACTTGGTTTTGCCCATCCACATGGGTGTCGATGATGACGGCATTGCGCTCATTTTCCGTAGAGGCTTTGTCCAAATCGGCGTTGACAAATAAACCCGGGAAGTAATGCACGGCTCTGACTCGACCAGTCACACTGGCGCGGTTACTGTGGACATTGAACACATTCATGAACACACTGATGAGCAAAGCATCACGGTCTGCATAAGGGTCTCTGACCTTTTCAATTTTCACGATGCGCCCGTCGGCCGGCGAGAGCACGGCATTGGCTTGCTCAGGAATGGCCCTGGGGGGGTCGCGAAAAAATTGAATGACAAATACCAAAATGACATAAGCCGGCAAGGCCACTTTCCAGCCCCACAGCCATGTCACCACCAAAGACAAAAGCGCAGCCAGCCCGATGAAAGGCCAGCCTTCTCTTGCAAGCAGAGGATGAGGGTAATTCATCAGTTACGCGACTGGTCAACCAGTTTGTTTTTGGCAATCCAAGGCATCATGGCGCGCAGTTGTGAGCCCACTTTCTCGATGGAATGGTCAGCGGTCAAACGGCGACGTGCGGTCATGCTGGGGTAGCCAGTGCGGCCTTCCAAAATGAACATCTTGGCGTATTCACCGGTTTGAATTCGCTTTAAAGCGTTGCGCATGGCTTCACGCGATTGCTCATTGATGACCTCAGGACCCGTCACGTATTCACCATACTCGGCATTGTTTGAGATGGAATAGTTCATGTTGGCGATGCCGCCTTCATAGATCAAATCGACGATCAACTTGAGTTCGTGCAAGCATTCGAAGTAAGCCATTTCAGGGGCATAACCCGCTTCGACCAAAGTCTCGTAGCCCATTTTGATCAATTCAACCGCGCCACCGCACAACACTGTTTGCTCACCAAACAAGTCTGTCTCGGTTTCTTCGCGGAAATTGGTTTCGATGATGCCGGCTTTACCGCCGCCATTGGCCATGGCATAGCTGAGTGCAAGGTCACGCGCTTTGCCTGATTGATCTTGGTGAATCGCCACCAAATGAGGCACACCGCCGCCTTGGGTGTAAGTTGAACGCACGGTGTGACCGGGGGCTTTGGGCGCCACCATCCACACGTCCAAATCGGCACGTGGCACCACTTGGTTGTAGTGAACATTAAAGCCATGAGCAAACGCCAGCGAGGCTCCTTGCTTCATGTGGGGAGCCACGTTGTTGTTGTAGACCTCAGAAATTTGCTCGTCTGGCAACAAAATCATCACCACATCAGCCACTTTGACAGCGTCATTGACTTCCATGACGTTGAGTCCGGCTTTGCCGACTTTGTCCCAAGACGCGCCGCCTTTGCGCAGACCCACCACCACTTTGACGCCGCTGTCATTCAAGTTTTGTGCGTGTGCATGACCTTGTGAACCGTAGCCGATGATGGCCACTGTTTTGCCCTTGATCAAACTCAAATCACAGTCTTTATCGTAATAAACCTTCATGGTTTTCTCCTTCAATGGTGTTTAGATTCATACCCGCAACACACGTTCGCCGCGGCCAATGCCGCTGGCGCCGGTGCGCACTGTTTCCAAAATGGCGCTGCGTTCGATGGCTTCAAGAAAAGCATCGTTTTTGGCAACGTCACCTGTCAATTCGATGGTGTAACTTTTATCGGTCACATCAATGATGCGACCTCTGAAAATATCTGCCATGCGTTTCATTTCTTCGCGCTCTTTGCCCACCGCGCGCACTTTGACCATCATCAACTCGCGCTCTGTGTAAGCGCCTTCGGTCAAGTCAACCACTTTGACCACTTCGATCAAACGGTTCAAGTGCTTGGTGATTTGTTCAATGACGTCATCAGAACCAGAGGTTTGAAGTGTCATGCGAGACAAACTGGGGTCTTCGGTCGGTGCAACGGTCAGCGATTCGATGTTGTAACCACGAGCAGAAAACAAACCCACCACACGCGACAACGCACCAGGTTCGTTTTCTAACAATACTGCAATGATGTGTTTCATAAAAGGGGGACTCCTCTTTTCGTCGCCCTCCCCTGTCGGCGGTAACCGGCAGGCTTGGCGAACAATAGATTCATCTGAAAAGTTAAAAGGGAAAAATCATCAAAGGTCTTCACTGCCCA
Organism: Betaproteobacteria bacterium; assembly: GCA_009925585.1. Classification (GTDB taxonomy): domain Bacteria; phylum Pseudomonadota; class Gammaproteobacteria; order Burkholderiales; family Burkholderiaceae_C; genus Limnohabitans. The sequence goes on from RFYK01000039.1 coordinate 15,928, forward strand.
GCAACATTTCTGTGATGCCTTTGCCAGCTTGAACCATCGGGAACACGTTTTCGGTCTGATCGGTTCTGAAGTCCATGAAGACGGTTCGGTCTTTGAGTTTGCGCGCTTCTCGCAACGCAGGCTCGACATCCTGCGGGCGCTCTATCAACATGCCCACATGACCATAGGCTTCGGCCAATTTAACGAAGTCTGGCAGTGCATCCATGTAGCTGTGGCTGTAACGACCTGAGTATTCAATTTCTTGCCATTGACGAACCATGCCCAAATAGCGGTTGTTCAAGGACAAAATTTTGATAGGCGTGTTGTATTGCAAACAAGTGGACAGCTCTTGAATGCACATTTGCACAGAGCCTTCACCAGTGACGCAATAGACCTCGCTGTCTGGCTTGGCCAATTTGATGCCCATGGCATAGGGGATGCCCACACCCATGGTGCCCAAGCCACCCGAGTTGATCCAGCGACGGGGTTGGTCGAACCGGTAGTATTGAGCGGCCCACATCTGGTGCTGACCAACATCAGAAGTGACGTAAGCATCAACGTCTTTGGTCATGTTCCACAGGGTTTCGATCACGTTTTGCGGTTTGATGACCTCGGTATTGGACCGGTCGTATTTGAGGCAATCGCGGGCACGCCAAGATTCGATCGTTTCCCACCAAGCAGCCAACGCTTTCGCATCAGGCCGTGCAGGCAACTCGTTGAGCATGCCAATCATTTCGGTCAGCACATCTTTGACATCACCCACAATGGGAATGTCGACCTTGACCCGTTTGGAAATGCTGGAAGGGTCGATATCGATATGGATGATCTTGCGTTCGTTTTGTGCAAAGTGTTTGGGATTGCCAATGACCCGGTCGTCAAAGCGCGCGCCCACTGCCAACAACACATCACAGTTTTGCATGGCATTGTTGGCCTCGACCGTGCCATGCATGCCGAGCATGCCCAAAAATTTTCTGTCACTGGCTGGATAAGCACCCAAACCCATCAAGGTGTTGGTACAAGGAAAACCCAGCATGTCAACCAAAGCGCGCAATTCGCCAGAGGCTTCGCTCATCAACACACCCCCACCGGTGTAGATGAAGGGGCGCTTCGCCGTCAACAGCAGTTGCAAGGCTTTGCGAATTTGTCCGGAGTGCCCTTTGCGCACCGGGTTGTAAGAGCGCATTTCGATGGCGCTGGGGTAACCCGCGTACATGGTCTTTTTGAATGACACATCTTTGGGAATGTCCACCACAACGGGGCCGGGACGACCGCTGCGCGCAATGTGAAACGCTTTTTTCATCACATCGACCAAATCGCGCACATCTTTGACCAAAAAATTGTGCTTGACGATCGGTCTGGTGATGCCCACGGTGTCGCATTCTTGGAAAGCATCCAATCCAATCGCGTGTGTTGGCACCTGGCCCGTGATGATGACCATCGGAATACTGTCCATGAACGCCGTGGCAATGCCAGTCACTGCATTGGTCACGCCTGGCCCAGAGGTGACCAAAGCCACACCGACATCGCCAGTGGCGCGGGCGTAGCCATCGGCCGCATGCACCGCAGCTTGCTCATGACGCACCAAAACGTGTTGAATGGTTTCTTGTTTGTAAAGTGCGTCGTAAATGTGAAGTACGGCACCGCCGGGATAACCCCAAACATATTTGACGTTTTCAGCTTGAAGGCATTTGACCAAAATGTCAGAGCCGTTAATTTCAATCGCTGAGGCATTTTTTTCAGCTGCCATAGCGGCAGATTGCAACTCTGCTTTAGAGATTTCCATGGTGTACAACCTTTGTGAATTTCGTAGACGAAAAACCCAGGGTGCCTTTTTGCAACCTCTTTTGAAGGCGCATCAAGACTTTGGAAACCAGGCCATAAGCGTTTAACACCAAGCCCGGATCCTTTTCTTGGGAAGAGCTTTCAATTATGACATTATTTATTAATGGTTTTCGCTAATGCGAACAGAGGCGCTCAGCGATGACATAATTGAAATGAGTTAGTTAAGCAAAATTCACGCACTGTATTTGCGTAAACCCCCTCAGCAGACAACCTCTTGGCCTCCGACAAAGAACTCTCAGACTTTCTTGCAAGCGTTGAAAAACGCGCTTACAAGCGGTCTCTCTACCATGTCAGAAACGAAGAAGCTGCATTGGACATCGTCCAAGACAGCATGATGAAACTGGTTGAGCACTACGCGGGTAAGCCTGTTGAAGAATTGCCCATGCTGTTTCAGCGTATTTTGTCGAACACCACCCTGGATTGGTTCCGTCGGCAAAAAACCAGAAATGCCTTGTTCAGCAATTACAACGATTTTGGCCCTCTTGGTGAAGAAGAAAGTACTGATTTTTTAGAAATTTTAGGTTCGGATGACAACAACCCCGTCACCGAAAGTGCGCAAGACCTGTTTTCCCGCACCGAAACAGTGCGAGAAATAGAATCTGCCCTGCAAGATTTGCCCGGACGTCAACGAGAAGCCTTCTTGTTGCGTTATTGGGAGGAGTTGGATGTGGCAGAAACCGCCGCCGCCATGGGATGCTCTGAAGGCAGTGTTAAAACACACTGCTCCAGAGCCATTCAGGCTTTACACAAAGCTTTGATTGCCAAAGGATACAAACCATGAATTTAAACAACCGTCATCCCAGTCAAGATCAGGTATTTGGCAAGCGCATCGCCTCGTACTTAGACCAAGGCAATCAACAGCTTTCTTATGAAATCACCGAAAGATTGCGTGCCGCACGCACCCGCGCCATTGCGTCCAGAAGGGTTAACCAATTCGAATTCAACACAGTCCAAGATGTGCAAGTTCAGTCAAACGGCTCAATCAGACTGCCCTTCCCCTCCAAGATGAACGACATCTACAGCTTGATCGTTTCTTTCATTCCGCTCATTTGCCTGGCCGCTGGTTTGATGATGCTCTATGAATTTCACAACGACCAAACTGCTTTGGAGTTGGCTGAAATTGACTCTGCGCTCCTGATTGATGACCTGCCTCCGCAAGCCTATACCGACCCGGCATTCGTTGATTTCTTGAAAAACAAAACCCTGCAAAAAGATTGATGTCTGCGAAGTTACTTGTTGATGTGACCCGTCACGCTCTGAGC
>RFYK01000040.1 GCA_009925585.1 Betaproteobacteria bacterium
GCAAACCGGGCAGCCCATTGGCGACATGGACACCCAAATCGCCGCGCATGCATTGGCGCTGGGCCTGCCCTTGGTGACCCACAACACACGGCACTTCAAGCGGGTGGCAGGCTTGAAACTTGAGGACTGGATGAACTGAAGAGCCATTTCAGTATGACCAAGCGCACTTGATTACGTACGGTTTGTACGGAATAGAAAATAAAGAGTTTGTCGTGAGTCAAAGAAAACATACGGCTTAGAGTAAGCGCGTGCGCAGTTGCCGTTGACCGCGGCAGAGTCGCAAATTTATCAGTTCAACACCACTTCCACACCATTGACTTCACCCGCAGGCCCGGCGCGGTCGACCACCAAAAAATCGCCATCTTGCAAAGCCAACAAAGGGTGGTGCCAGGTGCCTTTGGCGTAATTCACACCTTGCTGTGCGGAGGCCACGAAACATTTCAGGGTGGATAAATCGGGCGTGTCGCCACCCATGGCCACCACCACTACATAAGCATGTCCTGATAAGGGCATGAACGCTTGCGAACCAAACGGGTGCTTCTCCAGCACGCTCAGTTGCAAGGGCAGGGTGCGTGCCCGGGCTTTGAAAATGCTGATGGCAGGCTGGCCTCCATCGTTGGCCACATCAACCTGTGCAAGTTGGTGATACCGCTCTGCAAAACCTTGGTTGATGGTGAAGTGCTGTGCGTTGTCGGTGGCTTCAATCACATCCCCAAAAGGCTTGAACGCCTCAGCCGTCAAAGGCTCAAGAACCAGCTGCTTGCCTGCTACTCGAACATCCACGTCAGGCGAAGCCATCAAAATGCCTGCACTTGGCCGCGTTTGACAAACTGGCCCATGCCTTCACGGCCCAGCCATTGTTTGCCGTCCACAATCATCTGGCCGCGCAAAAAAACTTTCTCCACACGGCCTTGCAGCGTGCGACCTTCTAGCAAGGTGTAGTCCACGTTGCTGTGCAAATCGCTGGCGTGGATGGTTTGCTTGACCGCCGGATTGAATAACACCACGTCCGCATCGCTGCCGACCGCGATCGTGCCTTTTTTCGGGAACAGACCGAAGAGTTTGGCGGGTGAGGTGGCGGTGAGTTCCACAAACCGGTTGAGCGAAAACTTGCCCTTCATGACACCAATGTCGAACAAGCTCACCAAGCGGGTTTCGATGCCAGGTGCGCCGTTGGGGATCATCGAGAAATCGTCTTTGCCCATTTGCTTTTGCTTTTGGTAACCAAGGTGGCCTTCTTTCATGCAAAACGGGCAGTGATCGGTGGCGATCACTTGCAAGTCGTCGTAACGCAGTGCGCGCCACAAATGCCTTTGGTCTTCGTTGGTGCGCAGTGGTGGCGTCATCACGTACTTGGCAATCTCGAAATCATCTGAGCTGTAAACAGACTTGTCGAACAACAAATAGTGCGGACAGGTTTCGGCAAACACGGGAATGCCTTCGGCGCGTGCTTGCACAATGTGTTTGAGTGCATCGTTGCTGGACACGTGCACAAAGTAAATGGGTGCTTCAGCCAACTCGGCCAAGCGGATGCCACGGTGTGTGGCTTCGCCTTCCATGATCGAGGGGCGGGTCATCTCGTGGTAGCGCGGCGAGGTGTGTCCAGCGGCCAGCGCTTCTTTGATCAACAAATCGATGACCGTGCCGTTTTCTGCATGCAGTGCCAGCATGCCGCCATCGGCACCCACCTGCCGCAGCATGCGAAAGATGGCTGCATCGTCGGCCATCATGACCCCCGGGTAAGCCATGAACATTTTGAAACTGCTCACGCCTTCATGGTGCATGGCGTGGCGAACATCTTTCAACACTTGGTCATCCACCCGCGTGATGATGACGTGCAAGCTGTAATCGATGTTCACTTGCGATTCGGCGCTGCGTTGGGCGCGCGCGATCGCACCCAAAGGCGAGTCTTCGGCGGTTTGCAAGGCAAAGTCGACGACGGTGGTGGTACCACCGAACGCAGCAGCCTTGGTGCCACTGGCAAACGTGTCGCAAGTGATGGTCGGACCCACCACGTTTTCCATGTGCACATGGGTGTCCACACCGCCGGGCAATACATACAAACCTGTGGCATCCACCACTTGCACATCCTCACCGACTTCAAGTTGCTGGCCAATGGAGTGAACGATGCCGTCTTTCAGCAATACATCAGCGACATAGTCGTCGCTGGCGGTGATGACGCGGCCGTTTCGGATCAAGGTGGTGGTCATGGGTGGGTTTCTCCGGTGAAGGTGAGAAAAAAATGGCGCTACATCAACAAATGTTCCCCGTCATTTGCGCCGCCCAAAATGACGTAATTCACTTTGCGAATGTCCATCAAGCGCGTGCCGCCAGCGTAGGAAATCGAGCTTTGCAAATCCTCTTGCATTTCGCGCAAGGTGTCTTTCAAGTGGCCTTTGATCGGCTCCAAAATGCGCTTGCCTTCCACGTGCTTGTACTCGCCCTTGTTGAAGTCTGAGGCCGAGCCGTAGTATTCCTTGTACAGCCTGCCGTCCACTTCCACGGTGAGGCCAGGGGACTCTTCATGGCCTGCCAACATGGAGCCAATCATCACCATGGAAGCGCCGAAACGAATGCTCTTGGCAATGTCGCCGTGTTCGCGTATGCCGCCGTCGGCGATGATGGGTTTGGTGGCCACACGCGCGCACCACTTGAGCGCAGACAGTTGCCAGCCGCCGGTGCCAAACCCGGTTTTGAGTTTGGTGATACAGACCTTGCCCGGGCCGATGCCCACTTTGGTGGCGTCCGCGCCCCATGTTTCCAAATCGATCACGGCCTCGGGTGTGCCGACGTTGCCCGCGATGACAAAAGACGCCGGCAAGTGTTCTTTCAAATGCGCAATCATGCGCTGCACATTGTCCGAATGGCCGTGTGCGATGTCGATGGTGATGAAGTCCGGGCACAAACCTTCGGCGCGCCACGCGGCCACGGTGTCGTAATCCGCTTGTTTGACGCCCAATGACACCGAGGCATACATGCCTTTGGTTTTGCAATCGCGCACAAACTTGACGTTGTCCAAATCGAAGCGATGCATCACATAGAAATAACCGTTGGCGGCCAGCCATTCGCAAATGCTTTCGTTGACCACGGTCTTCATGTTGGCGGGGACCACCGGCAAACGAAAACTGTGGTTGCCTAAGGTGACGCTGGTGTCGCATTCAGCACGGCTTTGTACCCGGCATTTGCGTGGCAGCAAAAGAATATTGTCGTAATCAAAAATTTCCATGAACCAGGCTCCTGTGAGAAAGAAAGGAGAGCGCTTGGCCTGGCCGGTTAATGCAACCGGACGCAAGAATCTTGGGCCCGGTGATTGATTCTACGCACCTTGATAGCGACCCCCGAGCACATAGATGGGGTCGCCGAGCAGGTCTAGGACAGCATGGCCTCTATGCGACTCAAGGCATCGTCAATGACCATCACTGGCGCACGTTCTATTTTTCTCGCCTGCCGTGCAGCTAAGTCCAGCATACGGATTTTGTTGACCAGCACAACACCTTGGGTTTTGCACCCGCTGCCCGTCAGGGTGACGGCAAAACCGGCGTAGCGGGCATGGTCGCCGCCTTGAGAAATCGGGGCAACCAATACATCGCCTAAGCGGTTGAAATGTTTGGTGGTCAATACCAATGCGGGGCGAGTGCCGCGTTGCTCGTGGCCAAGTACCGGGTCCAGCGGCACACTGACGATGTCTCCTCGATCAAACAACGCCATCACCACACCTCCTGACCAGCGGGCTTGGCATGGTCCCATAGCCCCAAGTCTGCCGGAGGCGCGGCTTTGGGGTCGCATTGGGCAATCAGATCAGCCAAATGGTGTTTGCGTTTGTGCTCCAACACCACTTTGCCATCAGCGGTGGTGGACAGTCTGAGGGGCTGACCGGCTTTCATGCCCAAGTCACGCAGCACTGGCGGTGGCAGTATCAAAGCAGTGCTGTTACCCATTTTCTTGAGTACGACTTCCATCTTCTTGACCTTTCTTAACGAAGATGAGTTTAGAGGGGAAATGTCATGATGTCAAACATTGTTTTACACGGGCTTGCTTCAAGTTGTTTCCTACAATCGACTGATGCTCACTGGCCTTTCCCCCGATTTATCCTCCCCCTTATTACAAGGCCTCAACCCCGAGCAACAGGCGGCGGTGGGTTTGCCCCCGCAACATGCGTTGATATTGGCAGGTGCCGGTTCGGGCAAGACGCGGGTGCTGACCACTCGGATCGCTTGGTTGCTGCAAACCCGACAAGTCGCCCCGGGCGGCTTGATCGCCGTGACCTTCACCAACAAAGCCGCGAAAGAAATGCTGACCCGCTTGAGCGCGATGCTGCCGGTGAATGTGCGGGGCATGTGGATCGGCACGTTTCACGGGTTGTGCAATCGGTTTTTGCGGGCACATTGGAAACTCGCCAACCTGCCGCAATCGTTTCAAATTTTGGACACGCAAGACCAACTGTCTGCGGTGAAACGATTGCTCAAGCAATTCAACATTGACGATGAGCGGTTTCCACCCAAGCAAGTGCAATGGTTCATCGCGGGTTGCAAGGAAGAAGGTTCGCGGCCCAAAGACGTGGTGGTGCGAGACGCTGAAACCCGCCAAAAAGTCGAGCTCTACCAGCTCTACGAAGACCAATGCCAACGTGAAGGGGTGGTGGATTTCGGCGAATTGATGTTGCGCAGTTACGAGTTATTGCGCGACAACGCTGCGCTCAGGGAGCATTACCAAGCGCGTTTCAAACACATCTTGATCGACGAGTTTCAAGACACCAACAAACTGCAATACGCTTGGATCAAATTGCTCTGCGGTTCGCAAAGCGCGGTCATGGCGGTGGGCGATGACGACCAAAGCATTTACGCGTTTCGCGGCGCGCGGGTGGGCAACATGGCCGACTTCGTGCGCGAATTTGAGGTGCAACACCAAATCAAACTCGAGCAAAACTACCGCAGTCACAGCCATATCTTGGACACCGCGAACGAGTTGATCAAGCACAACAAAACCCGCTTGGGTAAAAACCTGCACACCACCCAAGGCGCTGGCGAACCAGTGCGGGTCATGGAGTCGCCCGGCGATTTGGCCGAAGCCAATTGGATCGTTGAAGAAATCAAACAACTGCTGCGCGATGGCCGTGACGGTGATGGCAGCAAGGGCGTGTCTTCTCGCAGTGAAGTGGCGGTGCTCTACCGCAGCAACGCTCAAAGCCGCGTGATCGAAACCGCTTTGTTCAATGCGGCCATGCCCTATCGGGTGTATGGCGGTCTGCGGTTTTTTGAGCGTGCCGAAATCAAGCACGCCTTGGCCTATTTGCGTTTGTTAGAAAACCCGCGTGACGACACCAGTTTCATGCGCGTGGTCAATTTCCCGCCGCGCGGCATCGGTGCGCGCAGCATTGAGCAATTGCAAGATGCAGCCCGTGCCAGCGGTTGTGCCTTGCATGATGCGGTGAGCAGCATCGGGGGCAAAGCGGGTGCGAACATTTCTGCGTTCGTCGCCAAACTCGATGTGTTGCGCGAACAAACCCAAGGCCAAACCTTGCGACAAATCATTGAACTCGTGTTGGACCACAGCCGGTTGATTGAGCACTACCAAGCGGAGCGCGAAGGCGCGGACCGGGTGGAAAACTTGCAAGAATTGGTCAACGCCGCAGAAAGCTTTGTGACGCAAGAAGGGTTTGGCAAAGACGCTGTGGCGTTGCCTGTCGACGAAGCCGTGCAAAGCCAAGTTGACTTTGCCGCCGCCCAAGCCAAGGCGGCGGGCGCACCCTTGCAACCCAACGCCGAAACGGGTGAGACCTTGTCGCCATTGGCAGCGTTTCTCAGCCATGCCGCTTTGGAAGCAGGGGACAACCAAGCGCAGGCCGGTCAAGATGCAGTTCAACTCATGACGGTGCACGCGGCCAAGGGGTTGGAGTTCGATTGCGTGTTCATCACGGGCTTGGAAGAAGGCTTGTTTCCGCATGAAAACGCCATGAGCGATTTCGAGGGTTTGGAAGAAGAAAGGCGATTGATGTATGTGGCCATCACCCGGGCGCGCAAGCGTTTGTATTTGAGCCATTCGCAGACCCGCATGCTGCACGGACAGACCCGCTACAACATCAAAAGCCGTTTCTTCGATGAGATGCCAGCGCACACCTTGAAATGGTTGTCGCCTCAGACGGGCCTTCAAGCACCGGCGATGTGGGGCAACAGACCCGCCGGTTTTGGCAACAACGACACGGGCAGGGCGGGCTTTTTTACCGCTGCGCCGCCGTCAATTCCTCAGCGCAACGCGCCATCAGCCAGTGGCCCGAATGCATGGGTGCGCAGCGGTTTGCAAGTCTTCCATGCCAAGTTCGGTGAAGGCACGGTGTTGTCGATGGAAGGCGTGGGTGAGGACGCGCGAGCCCAAGTGAAATTCAACCGCCACGGCGTGAAATGGCTGGCCTTGTCGGTGGCCAAACTCACGCCGGTGTGAGCACTCAGGCGATCAAAGGCTCGCTGATGAAACAGTCGCGAAAGCTGTAATAGCTGGAGGAAAAAAACATGGCTGCCAACATCAGCATGGCCGGCAACATCAGCACCATGGACATTTGGCCGTCGTCAAATGCCATGCTGATCAGGCTGAGCAACACACTGGTGGTCAAGAAAATACTGGCCCAGGTCAAACCAAACACCGCGAATGCGCGCCAATTGGCCCAGCAGGCCATGAAGCTGAAGAAGATACTTTTGGCCAGCGGTTGCGCATGCCAATGCATCAAGGCCGGTGCATGCCAAAACAAGGTGGACAACGGGATGTACATCAACAGACTGAAAATGGCAGCGGATTGAAAATTTTCATTGAGGATGGCTTCTTCGGTGATCGAGCCGCCACTCATGTACATGCGTGCGAATTCCCCGTTGTCAAACACCGATGACATGGCCAATACAAAACAAAACAGCAGGGCATAAAGAAAACCCAACATGACCATGCTTTTCGACTGGGCCGCACCTTGTCGAAAACCAATGACCAGCATGCTGGGCATGGGAAAGCGCGCCAAGTCGGCTTCACGGGCCGCGGCCATCAATCCCAACGATGCCGCAGGAATGAACATCAGCCCGAGGAAACTGCCCCCATAAGACAGCATCGATGTCATGGAGGCCAGCGCCATGAACAGCAAGAACAAACCGCTCAGGGCCAAAGGCTGTCGCCAGAAGTTTCGGATGCCTTGTCTGACCCACAGCGAACCGGTGCGTGCTTTAACGACATTGAGTTTCATAGGTCAGAGTGTGACAGGGTCATGCCTTCTTTGCGTGAGCACGCGTTCAAAGTGTGACGGATCGTGGGGTTGCAGCATGCTGGCTTCGCGCGGCAAATGAAAATCCCACAAGCGTGAAATCCAAAAACGCAACGCTGCGGCTCGCAGCATCGGATTGAACAAAGCGCGTTCGGCGGCGGTCAAACGGCGCACCGATTGGTAAGCCGACAGCATGGCTTGCAAGCGGGCGTGGTCCATTTCGCCAGTTTGCCAATCGATGCACCAGTCATTCACACACACACCCAAATCGAACAACCAATGGTCGCAACCGGCGAAATAAAAATCGAACACGCCACTGAGTTGCTCGCCATCAAACATCACGTTATTTCGAAAAGCATCGGCATGAACCGGCCCGCTGGGCAAAGCCGCATAGGCAGACAAACTGCTGACATGGTTTTGGTACGCCAGTTCGTGCGTCAGTAACTGGTGCTGCTCAGGCGTGAGGTGGGGCAACACCAATGGCACGGTGTCGTTCCACCATGCCAAGCCACGCAAATTGATTTGAAAACGGTCGTAGTCGCGGGCGGCCAAATGCATTTGGGCCAAAGTGCGTCCCATGGCGGCACAGTGAACCGTGTCAGGTTGCAATTCGGATTGGCCGCTCAAGCGGTTGACCACGGCAGCGGGTTTGTCCAACAGCGTGAGCAAGATGTCACCTTGCTGGTTCGATTGGGGGTCTGGCACTGGCACACCGCGCGCGGCCAAGTGCTTCATCAGGTAGAGATAAAAAGGCAGTTGCTCGTGGTTGAGACGCTCGAACAGCGTTAAGACGTAGTCGCCTTGGTCGGTGGTCAGAAAATAGTTGGTGTTTTCGATGCCGCTGCTGATGCCTTGCAAACTGACGAGTTCGCCGATCGATAACTGGCTCAACAATGCTCGGGCTTGCTGCTCGGAGACTTCGGTGAAAACGGCCATGGCAAGGGTGAGAACAGCTCGGGCAAAAAAGAAGAATCGATTGTAGGCACAATCTCTGTCATGCAAGACACACCCACTTTACTGCTGGTCGACGGCTCGAGTTACCTCTACCGCGCCTTTCATGCCATGCCCGATTTGCGCGCTGATCGCAACGACCCTCAAAGCCAACCCACCGGTGCGATCCGTGGCATGGTCAACATGCTGCAAAGCCTGCGCCGAGACTGGCCCACTGCCCATGCGGTGTGTGTGTTTGACGCCAAGGGGCCCACCTTTCGAGACGCCATTTACCCCGACTACAAGGCGACCCGCTCGCCCATGCCAGATGATTTGCGCAGCCAGATCGAACCCATCCACCGGTTGGTCAAACTGATGGGCTGGCCGTTGCTGGATGTGCCGGGTGTGGAAGCTGACGATGTGATTGCCACTTTGGCGCATGTGGCGGCACAGCAAGGCATGCAAGTCATCGTCTCCAGCGGCGACAAAGATTTGAGCCAATTGGTGAATGAGCGCATCACCATCATCGACACCATGAACGGCAAAAAACGCGATGTGGCTGGCGTGACAGAAGAGTTTGGCGTGCCCCCCAGCTTGATGATCGATTACCAGACCTTGGTGGGTGACACCGTTGACAACGTGCCTGGTGTGGCCAAGGTGGGGCCCAAGACCGCAGCCAAATGGTTGATTGAATACGGTTCGCTCGACGCCTTGCTGGCGCGCGCTGACGAGATCAAAGGTGTTGCTGGAGAAAACCTGCGGCAAGCTCGTGAATGGCTGGCCACTGGTCGGCAATTGGTGACCATGAAAACCGATTGTGATTTGCGCGAGCACGTGCCCGGCTGGCCGCAACTCGACGGCATCTTGGTGCAACCGGCTGACGAAGCGGGACTGTTGTCGTTTTACCGTGCATACGGTTTCAAAGGGTTGGTCTCCGCCATGTCGGGCGATGAACCGAAAAGCACGACTGCCGCAGCGGCCAACCAAGGGGGTGGTGTGGGTGAAGTCGGCGTGTTGTTCGAAACACCTGCCCCTGTGTCTGATGTGCCAGTGAATTACGAAACAGTGTTGGACTGGGACAGTTTCGCGCGTTGGTTGTCCGCCATTGAAGAAGCCGATTTGGTGTCACTCGACACAGAAACCACGTCATTGACTGAGATGCAAGCGCAATTGGTGGGCATCAGTCTGTGCGTGACTGGCGGGCATGCGGCTTACATACCATTGGCGCACAACGCCGCAGACGCGCCCACGCAACTGCCTTTGCAAGATGTCTTGCAAAAGCTCAAGCCCTGGTTGGAAGACGGCAGCAAACACAAACTGGGTCAACACGTGAAATACGACCGTCATGTGTTTGCCAACCACGGGATTGAAGTGCAAGGTTATGTGCACGACACCATGCTGCAAAGTTATGTGTTGGAGGTGCACAAGCCCCACAGTTTGGAAAGTTTGGCCTTGCGACATTTGGGTCGCCAAGGGTTGTCGTACGAGGACTTGTGTGGCAAGGGTGTGCACCAAATTCCTTTTGCGCAAGTCGACGTTGCCAAGGCTGCGCATTACGCCTGCGAGGATGCAGATTTCACCTGGTCTGTGCACCAGCGATTGTGGCCATTGCTGCAAGCCGACGACAAATTGCATTTCGTCTATCAACTGGAAATGCAAAGCAGCGAAGCGCTCTACCGCATTGAACGCCATGGCGTGTTGATTGACGCACCTACCTTGGCCGCGCAAAGCCATGAATTGGGTTTGCGCATCATGCAATTGGAAGAAGAGGCCTATGCCATCGCAGGCCAACGGTTCAATTTGGCATCACCCAAGCAGTTGGGCGAGATATTTTTTGATGTGCTGGGTTTGCCCGTCGTCAAAAAAACCGCGACCGGCGCGCGCAGCACGGACGAAGAAGTGTTGGAGAAGTTGGCTGACGATTACCCCTTGCCCAAGAAAATTTTGGAACACCGCTCTTTGTCCAAACTCAAAGGCACTTACACCGACAAATTGGCACAGTTGGCGATGCCGCAAACCGGCAGGGTACACACCCACTATGCGCAAGCTGTGGCGGTGACGGGACGCTTGTCCAGCAACGACCCCAATTTGCAAAACATCCCGATCCGCACGCCCGAAGGTCGCAAAGTGCGCGAAGCGTTTGTGGCTGCGCCCGGGCATGTGATTGCCAGCGCCGATTACAGCCAAATTGAATTGCGCATCATGGCGCACATCAGTGAAGACCCCGCGTTATTGAAAGCATTCCATGACGGCATGGATGTGCACAAAGCCACTGCCGCAGAAGTGTTCGGGCTCACGCCTGACACGGTCAGCAGCGAACAGCGCCGCTATGCCAAGGTGATCAACTTCGGTTTGATTTATGGCATGAGTGCATTCGGTTTGGCCAAGGCTTTGGGCATCGACAACACGGCAGCAAAAAATTATATTGAGCGGTATTTCCAGCGCTTTGCCGGTGTCAAACGCTACATGGACGAGACACGTGCTCAGGCCAAGGCACAAGGCTATGTCGAAACCGTGTTTGGCAGGCGTTTGTATTTGCCCGAAATCAATTCGCCCAATGGCCCGCGCCGAGGCGGGGCAGAACGCGCCGCCATCAACGCACCCATGCAAGGCACGGCCGCCGACCTGATCAAGCTCAGCATGGTCAAAGTGCAGCAGGTGTTAGACGCCGAGCACAAAGGCACACGCATGATCATGCAAGTGCATGATGAATTGGTGTTTGAAGTGCCGCAGTCAGAAGTGGAATGGGTCAAGCAAGACATCCCACGGTTGATGGCAGGGGTGGCAACTCTCAAAGTACCTTTGCTCGCCGAGGTGGGTGTGGGGCTCAACTGGGACCAAGCCCATTGAGCAAGACAAAGTGACAGCGCATAATCCTTGGCTGTCTTCACTGTGGCATGCGAGCTTATGAACGATTCATTGATCCAAGATGCAACGGCGTTGTTGGCGCCCGCCAAAACCTTTGAAACCACTGACCGGCGTGCATGGTTAAAGACGGCGTTAGGAGTGGGTTACGCCGCTTCGTGTTTGCCGTTGTCAGCACAAACCGCGGTGCGCACCAGCAGCGAAGGATTGGTGTGCGGTCAAGTGATGGTCAATGTCAACGGTTTTCAAATGCCGGTGTACCGCAGCATGCCGATGGGCAAGACCCAGTGTCCAGTGGTGTTGGTGGTGTCTGAAATTTTTGGCGTGCATGAGTACATCGCAGACATCACGCGGCGTTTGGCGCACCAAGGCTACATGGCGTTGGCGCCCGAGTTGATGTTGCGCCAAGGTGACCCCAGCAGTTATGCAGAGATGGGCAAATTGATTGCCGAGGTCGTGTCCAAAGTTCCAGATGAACAAGTCATGGGCGACTTGGATGCTTGCGTGGCATGGGCCCGCACACAAGGGGGCGATGTGTCTCAGTTGGGCATCACCGGTTTTTGCTGGGGCGGTCGCATCACTTGGCTGTATGCCGCCCACAACCCGAGCGTCAAAGCCGGTGTGGCTTGGTACGGCAGATTGACCGGCCCCGTGTCGGCATTGAACCCCCGACATGCGATTGATTTGGTTTCACAACTCAAAGCGCCCGTGCTGGGGTTGTACGGTGGTGCAGACACAGGCATTCCCATAGAAGCGGTCGAGAACATGCAAACCGCATTGCGCGGCGGAAATGCGCAAGCCCAGCGCAGCCAGATTCATGTGTATGCGAATGCACCGCATGCGTTTCATGCCGATTACCGCCCAAGTTACCGCGAAGCAGAAGCCAAAGACGGTTGGCAACGCATGTTGCGCTGGTTCGAAACAATGAAATGATGTTGCAATGAGTTTGATTTTGTTAGCCATCGTGGCGGGCACCCTGAGTGCTGGTGTGGGCAGTGTGTTGTTGGCCGCTTTGTTGGCGCGTGCCTTGATGACTCGGTTCACACAGCATTTGCTCAGTTTGGCCGCTGGCGCGTTATTGGCCACCGCATTCATGCATTTGTTGCCCGAAGCATTTGAGTCCGACATCACACCGCAGTTGTTGTTCATGACCTTGCTGGGCGGTTTGGTGTTTTTCTTTTTGCTCGATAAAGCGGAGTTGTGGCACCACGGTCACGAGCATGGCGAAGGACATCACCATGCACATGGCGATGAACACCACCACCATTCGCACGATGACCACCCACACGATCACCGTCCCCAAGGGTTTGCAGGCAGCTGGGCGGTGTTGGCCGGTGACAGCGTGCACGCATTTGGCGATGGCATCTTGGTGGCTGCCGCGTTCATGACCAACTTCAGTTTGGGGGTGGCTGCTTCAGTGGCGGTGTTGGCACACGAAACGCCACACCACATGGGCGACTTGGCGGTGTTACAGCGGGGGTTTGGTCAAGGACGCGCCGCCTTATTCAAGCTGTGCTTGGCAGGTGGCGTCACCGTGGTGGGCGGATTGTTCGGTTTTTTCTTGATTGAAGGCCACGAGGGTTGGTTGCCGTTCATGTTGGTCGTTGCCAGCAGCAGTTATGTGTATGTGGCTTTGGCCGATTTGATTCCGCAATTGCAAAAACGCTTATCGGCTTTAGCCACCACGATGCAAGTGCTGTGGCTGTTGGCAGGCATTGGCTTGGTCACCTTGGCCACTCAGTTGATGCACCTGCATTGAATGCCAGGTTGAGCGTGATGATGGACTTAGCCTTGCGCGCAAGGCAACCCGGGGGTGTTGCACCAATCACTCCAACTGCCTGCATACAGCGCAGTGCGTCCGAGTCCGGCGACTTCCATGGCCAGCAGATTCGGAATGGCGCTGATGCCACTGCCGCAATGGTGAACCACCGTGTCTGCTGCATGGCCAGCCAATAACGCCTCAAATTCTGCGCGCAATTGCGCCGGGGGTTTCATCAATCCATCTGCACCCAGGTTGGTGTTGAATGGCCGATTGAGCGCCCCGGGGATGTGACCGGCCACGGGGTCAAACGGTTCTGTCTCGCCCCGAAAACGTGCCGGCGCGCGTGCATCCAAAACCGTTTGCGAGGGTTTGCCTAAGTCGGCAGACACCTCAGCGGTCAATCGCAGTGTCACCAACGCAGGGCGCAGTGTGAAGTGGTTGGTGTGGGTTGGGGGTGATTCACCGCTGGCCAGTTCGCCACCCGCCGCCACCCAGGCTTGCAAGCCGCCATCCAACACGGCCACGGCTTCATGGCCGCACCATTTGAGCATCCACCACAAGCGTCCGCAAAAATTCATGCCTTGGCGGTCATACACCACGACTTGGGTGGTGGGCCCGACGCCCATGCGTCCCAACCATTGGGCAAAGTGCTCGCGTGAAGGCAAGGGATGGCGACCGCCATTGACGGCCACCGCCGGGTCGTGGCTGGACAAATCGGTGTTGATGTCAGCGAACAGCGCACCTGCGATGTGTTGCGATTCAAATTGTTCGCGGCCCGCTTGTGGGTTGGTTAAATCGGCGCTGCAGTCGAAGATGCGCAAGTCGCCAGAAAAGTGTGTCAACTCGTTGGCAGAAATCAAAGTGGTGTGCATGGTCAATGTTCCTCAGCAGGTGAATCGGGCACGGCGCGGGTGCGCAACACGGTAGACGCGATGCCACTGGCCATGATCAGCCACATGCCCATCCAGCCGATCCATGGCAATTGTTCATCAAACAAAAACAAGCCGTACAAAGAGGCAAACACAATGCCCGAGTATTGGAGATTGGCCACCACCAAGGTGGCACCTTGCGAATAAGCGCGTGTCAAACACATTTGACCCAGCGACGCCAACACACCGATGGGCAACAACCAAACCGCGTGTGACCAGTCCCATGTCGACATGCCTGTGACAGCCATGCCCAAAGCACCTGCCACTGTGGTGCCCAAGGCAAAGTAAAACACAATGCGTCCGACAGGTTCACCGGCACGACCCAACGCCATCACATGCATGTAAGCAAAGGCAGAAATGAACCCGGACATCAAACCGACCAAGCCCGCAAACCATTGGTCTTGTTCGATGGTCGGGCGAAGCATCATCACCACACCGATAAAACCACTGAGCACCGCCAGCACCAAGGGGCCTTGTTTGCGCGCATCGTTGGCCGTGCCCACCAGCGTGCCCATGAGCGTGCCGCCCACCAAAAACGCTGCGATCCACACGCTGCTCATGTAGTTGAGTGTCATCGCGGTGGCCAAAGGCAATTTGCCCAATGCGTAAAACCAAAAACCCAAGGAAGTCACACCAACGATGTTGCGCCAAAAATGCATGGCGGGAACGGGCGTGCGCAAACTTTGGCCAGCCCAAGCGGCATAGGCCGCCATCATCACCAAACTGATGAAGCCTCGAAAAAACACCAATTCACTGGCGTGGAAATAGGCCGATGCGAATTTGACGCATACCCCCATGCTGGCCAAAAACGCAGAGGCCAGCAACATCCAAAGGGCTTGCATTAAGGCGTGGCCGACATGCGTCTGTGGTACCACTCATGGAAATGCTGCATGCCGTCTTCCATAGGGCTTTGGTAGGGACCGACTTGGTTGTCACCGCGTTGCATCAAGGCCAGACGGCCTTGGTCCATGCGCTCGGCAATCTCATCGTCTTCCACGCAAGTTTCCATGTATGCCGAGCGTTGCGCTTCAACAAAATCACGTTCAAACGCGACGATTTCTTCAGGGTAGAAGAACTCGACGATGTTCATGGTTTTGGTGGGCCCCATGGGGTGTAAGGTGGACACGGTCAGCACATGCGGGTACCACTCGACCATGATGTTGGGGTAGTAGGTCAACCAAATGGCGCCATGCGCGGGTGGCTCGCCTTGGGTGTAATTGAGCACCGCTTGGTGCCAACGTTCATACACCGGGCTGCCGGCTTTGCCTAAGCGGTTGGCCACACCAACCGTTTGCACAGAATATTCACTCTTGAGTTCCCACTGCAAATCGTCGCAAGTGACAAAGTTACCCAACCCTGGATGGAACGGCCCCACGTGGTAATCCTCAAGGTAGACCTCGATGAAGGTTTTCCAGTTGTAATGGCATTCATGCATTTCGACATGGTCCAGCGCGTAGCCACTGAAGTCGAGTTGCTGGCGCGGCCCGAGTTGCGCCATGTCAGCCGCCACATCGCGACCATTGGCTTCGAACAACATGCCATTCCATTCTTGCAACGGGTAGTTGTCCAAATTCAAGCACGGGTCTTGTTGAAAATGGGGCGCACCCAACAACACGCCTTGTGGTGAATAAGTCCAGCGATGCAAAGGGCAGACCAAATTGCCACCCATGCCCTTGGCGGGGTCGTTCAAATTGCCGCGCCCTTTGAGCATCACCGCTTGGCGGTGGCGGCACACATTGGAGATGAGTTGGATGCCTTGCGCGGTGCGCACCAGTGCGCGTCCCTCGTTTTCCTGGGGCAGGGCGAAATAGTCACCCACCTCGGGCACTGACAAGGCATGGCCCACATAGCGTGGCCCTTGCTTGAACAATGTTTGCAATTCGCGCTGGTAAAGCGCTTCATCAAAATAGCTTGTAACTGGGAGTTGGCCGCTGGCCTGCTGCAGTTGAAGACTTAAATCAGACATGAAACGCCCTGACCTAAAGACTCCCCACAGGGAGAAAACAAAAAACTGGCCCTGGGCCAGACGGAAGCGGATTGTAGCCGTGTCCCTGTCGCCTCCTACAATCCCGTGAAATCAGCCACTTGAGACACCATGACCAAGGCCGCCAAATCGCCCCCCGCCGATCACTCCACCCAAGCCCAACCCGCCAGCTATGAAGCGGCCGTGCAAGAACTCGAGCAATTGGTGGCACGCATGGAGTCAGGCCAAATGCCGTTGGCTGACATGCTGCAGTCCTACCAGCGCGGTGCGTTTTTGTTGTCGCATTGCCGCGCGCAGTTGCAAGCGGTGGAAGGTCAAATTCAAGTGCTTGAAGCTGGCACCCTGAAACATTGGTCGGGCAGCGCGGAATGAGTGGCTTTGACATGCCAGCTTGGACCACCGAGCAATTGGTGCGTGTTGAGCAAGCATTGGAACAATGGGTACCACCAGATGCGCCCGCAGATTTAGGGCAAGCCATGCGTCATGCCGTGCTCGATGGGGGCAAGCGGTTGCGTCCTTTGTTGGTGTTGGCCAGTGTGCGGGCATGCGCCCCACCACAGCCTGCTGCTTGGATGAACGAAGCCGGTTTGCGTGCGGCTTGTGCCATTGAGTTGATACACGCTTATTCGTTGGTGCATGACGACATGCCTTGCATGGACAACGATGTGCTTCGGCGCGGCAAACCCACGGTGCACGTGGCCTACGGTGAAGCTGGCGCGTTATTGGCGGGCGATGCATTGCAAACCTTGGCGTTTGAATTGCTCACCCCCACACACTCTGACATCCCCGCGACGGTACAAGCGGGTTTGTGTGGTTTGTTGGCCCGAGGCGCCGGCCATGCGGGCATGGCTGGCGGACAAGCGATTGACTTGGCCAGTGTGGGCGAGCAATTGACGCTGGAACAACTGCGGCAGATGCACCGTTGCAAAACTGGGGCTTTGCTTGAAACCAGCGTCATGATGGGTGCAGTGGCCGCGCAAGCGTCGGCGCAAGCGTCACAGGCGTTGTTGTCTTATGGGCAAGCCTTGGGCGTGGCGTTTCAAGTGGTGGACGATATTTTGGATGTCACCGCCGACACCGCGGTGCTCGGCAAAACAGCGGGCAAAGACGCTGACAACCACAAACCCACTTATGTGTCTTTGTTGGGATTGCAAGCCGCTCAGCAAGAGGCTGCACGCTTGGCCGAGCAGGCACAGCAAGCGCTCGCGCACAGCGGTTTAGGCGACACACAGGCATTGCAATCGTTGGCAGATTGGGTGCTGCAACGCAAGCATTGAACGAACAGGTATCCGCGGTATGAACGCCGCACCCAGTGGCCACTCACAAGGAGATCAGCATGGCTTTGTTTATTTTGGGTTTGGTGTTGTTTTTGGGCAGTCACTCGGTGCGCGTATTTGCAGAGGGTTGGCGCACACAGAAATTGGCCCAGTGGGGCGAGAAGTTTTACAAAGGCATGTACAGCGTGGCCTCGTTGGTGGGCTTTGTGTTGATGGTCTATGGCTTTAGCAAAATTCGCTGGGACAGCCCATTGCTGTGGGTGCCGCCGGTGGGCATGCGCCATTTGGCGGCTTTGTTGATGTTGCCGTCGCTGGTGTTGTTGGTGGCGTCACAAGTGCCACACAACGCGATCAAAGCCAAGTTGCGTCATCCCATGGTGTTGGCGGTCAAGGTGTGGGCGCTGGCGCATTTGTTGGCCAACGGCAAGTTGGCCGATGTGGTGTTGTTTGGCGCCTTTCTGGTCTGGGCTGTGCTCAATTTCCGCGCCTCTCGGCAACGTGACCGTCAAGCCGTGCCCGATTCGCCTGATGGCCAAGTGGCCCCGGTGGACACCTCCAACACGGCGCGGGTTGTGCTGATTGGGGTTGCGGTCTGGGCGATTTTGTTGTTTGGTGGGCACACTTGGCTGTTTGCGGTCAGTCCCTTGGGTTGGTAAAGGCTCGATTTTTCTGATTGACATTCCATAGTGTCATGTTAAATTGACACTTGTGGATGTCGCTCCGAATCGTCGGTGCGGCGGTTGCCACCCCATCAGGGGGTCCCATGAGTTTGATTAACCGCATAGAAGCTGCGCTTGAGCAGCACTTTTCCAGGACCCGCAGCAGCAGTGCCCCGCCCCGATTGATGGAAGCGATGCGGCACGCGGTGTTTCCTGGGGGTGCGCGCATTCGTCCGCAGTTGTGCATGGCGGTGGCCAAAGCCTGTGGCGAGGACGACAGCAGCTTGACCGATGCCGCCGCAGTGGCGATCGAACTGTTGCACTGCGCCTCCTTGGTTCACGATGACATGCCGTGTTTTGACGATGCGGATCTGCGTCGGGGGCGCATCACCGTGCACAAACAATTTGGCGAACCGCTGGCACTTTTGACGGGTGATGCATTGATCATCATGGCGTACCAAACTTTGGCCCACAGTGGTCGCCTGCACCCGATGCGAACCGTGCAATTGCTCAGTGTCATCAGCGATGGCGTGGGCGCACCCGATGGCATCGTGGCTGGTCAAGCGTGGGAATGCGAATCCCGTGTGGAACTCACCCAATACCAGCGGGCCAAAACCGGGGCTTTGTTTGTGGCTGCCACTTGCGCAGGCGCATTGGCCGCCGGTGTGGATCCTGCGCCTTGGCGAAAACTGGGTGAAACCTTGGGCGAGGCCTACCAAGTGGCTGACGACATTCGGGACGTGATGATGCAAGCCGACCAACTTGGCAAACCCGCTGGTCAAGATGCCCACCATGGCCGCCCGAGCGCCGCCGCCGATTTGGGTTTGGTCGGTGCGTTGGACTATTTCAATGCATTGATGCAAACCGCCGTGGATTCTGTTCCCGCATGCGAAAGCCGCGCCGCCATGCGCCAATTGGTGTTGAGCGAATCCGAGCGATTGGTGCCGCCTGATGCCTGCGAATTGATTTCTCGCCAAAAGGCCAGCGCACCTGGGCGGGTCAGCGCCTGACCCTGTCTTGCGATGAAAAGTCTTGACCTGGCCAAAACACAGGCCTCTGGCAAGCCAGAGCGTCCCGGTTGGCGTCAGCAATGGGACCAGCGCACAGACCGGTGGATGACGTCACCCAAGTTTTACCGCTGGGCCATCAGCAACCCGTTGACCCGATGGATCACGCGCCGCCGTGCTGCGCAATTGTTCCAAGTGATGGCCGGGTTCGTGCACTCGCAAGTGTTGTTGGCCTGTGTGCGTCTGCAAGTGTTCGAGTGGTTGCGCGAGCAACCGCGCT
>RFYK01000005.1 GCA_009925585.1 Betaproteobacteria bacterium
CGCGGTGTGAGCCACAACATGAACGTGTTTGCCAACGAAAGCTTCGTTGACGAAATGGCGTTGGCTGCTGGCAAAGACCCCGTTGAGTACCGCATGGCCATGCTCGAAGGCAAGCCCCGTTTCCAAAACGTTTTGAAATTGGCAACTGAAAAAGCCGGTTACAAAAAAGGTGCTGCCAAAGGCAATGCCATGGGTGTGTCGATCATGGAAGGCTATGACACTTACGTGGCAGTCGTCGCAGAAGTCAGCATCGGTGCTGACGGCGAAGTCAAAGTGGTCAAAGCCACTGTGGCCGCTGACATGGGCATGATCGTGAACCCAGAGATTGTTGAGCAACAGATCCAGTCCAGCATCATCATGGGCATGGGTACCACCCTCAAGCATTCCATCACGTTGCAAGACGGCCGTGTTCAACAAACCAACTTCAATACATACCCCATGGTTCGTACCAACGAGTCTCCATTGGTGAACATTGTGTTGGTCAAGAGCGGCGAGAAGCCTGGTGGTATCGGCGAGCCAGTCACTGCGGCCATCGTGCCTGCATTGGCCAACGCTGTTGCCAAGCTGACCGGCAAGCGTGTTCGCACATTGCCTATCACTGGCAAAGCGATTCAGCAAGCCTGATGCCACGTCCACTGTGTTGCCGCAAGGCAGCACAGGGTGATATGTCAATCTGAAAAAGCGGGGCGTTCCCCCGCTTTTTTCATGGGCGAAACCATTCTGGTGAGACCATCTCTGGGACGTAAAAAAACCGACTGCTGTGACACAGTCGGTTGAATATGAAAGAAGCTTGACTCAGTTCTTTTGAACAGTCACCAAAAATTCAACGATGGCTTTGATTTCCTCGTCAGGCAGTATGCCGCCCCAGGTGGGCATGCCGAGGTCAGGGCGGCCTTTGGTGATGGTGGAGTAAGCCACGTTTTTCCAATCGTCCTTGTAGCGCATGCTGAGCTTGCGCAAATCACGTTCAGACACAGGGCTGGCGCCATTGGTGCCATGGCAGTGAGAGCATTTGTTGTTGAAATTGGATTTCGCTTCCGCAATGGTGTCACCGCTTTCAGCAACCAGCCATTCGCGTCGGGAAGGTCTGTCAGCCACCTTGATGAAACCCGATGAGCGGTACGCAGCCGTTTTGGCTTGCAACGTGTCCAAGCGAGCATAGCGGGCTTCTGCATTTTTGCTGTTGACCTGCAAGGGTGCTTGCATGGGGAAACCGTATTTCTCGCTCAACTGCTGAATTTCAGGTTTGAGCTCTTCCAAGGCTTGGTTGATTTGGTCTTTGAGCTGTGGTTTTTCTTTGGAAACCGCCACAGCCACTTGGCCGCCCAAGCTCTCGCCAGTGATGGAGATGACTTGCCAACGGTTGCTGTAGAGGGTTTTGTTGTCAAAGCCAGCGCTGGGGCCCCATAACAAAGCAGCGTCAATCTCTTTCTTATTCAGAGCGTCGAACACTTCTTCTTGTGAACGGAAAGTGCTGGCTGTGTAGCCTTCTTTGGTGGCCAACAAAATTTGCGGAGGTGAACCATGCAACACGCCGATCTTTTTGCCTTTCAGGTCTGACAACGCACCAACCTTCACATCGTGTGGTGCCACGATGGCGTAGCTGACGGACAAAAACGCATTGCTCTTGACCAGACCTTTGACACGGTATTGCGCATCCGCCGGTAAAGCGAAATAAGCGTCACAGCCTTCCATGGTGGTTCTGAGCGCGCGGCGTTGATTGAATGACAGCCACCATACATATTCCACCGGTGTGCCAAGGCGTTTGCCGACCAATTCAGCCAGTTCGATGTACAGACATGGTGACAGTCGCCAAGGCAGTTGCACTGAGTGCAAACTTGACGATACGGGGAAACGACTTGGACATGGTGCAAATACTCCTGTGGTTGGATTGCAAGTTTGAAAAACAGTCAATGAATCAGGTCTGAGAAGCAATGTTCATATTATGTGAAATCAACTGACAGCAAGCTGAATCTGTTGATTTCACAGCATTCTTATCGGGTCATTTTCAGTCGAGAAATCCGTCCAGCATCAAATTCAAAAAACGTTCGAAACGAAAAAAACATGCTTTGAATTTGGCACTTAAGCGAGCCGAAAAAGGATAAAAAAACACCGCCCGAAGGCGGTGTTTTCAGATTGCATCAATCTCAGTTGAGTGCGAACACAAACAGTGTGCCGCCCTCTGGGCTGGCAGCAACCATGCGCTCACCCATCTTGCCGAAGAAAGCAGGCATGGATTGTGTGCGACCAGACACGACAGCCACATATTGCTTGCCGTCCAAGGTATATGTCATGGGGGCAGCAGTGATGCCAGAGCCAGTGCTGAATTTCCACAGTTCTTTGCCTGTTTTGGCATCCAAAGCGCGGAATGCACCTTTGATGTCACCAGCAAAGACCAGACCAGTTGAAGTGGTCATGGTGCCGCCGTTGAAAGGCAGTTCGTCCTTGTTGAACCAGACTTCTTTCTGTTTCACAGGATCCCATGCTTTCAAACCGCCGCCGTGGCCGCCAGGACCGACTTTGTCCAAGTCAAAGTTCACGCCCAAATAGAACTGGCCGCGCTTGTACTCTTCTTGCACGCCTTCCAAGTCCATGCACAGGTTGTTGGTGGGGATGTACACCAGACCTGTTTTGGGGTTGTAAGACATGGGCATCCAGTTTTTACCGCCAACCAAGTTGGGGCAAATGTCGCGGGCCCATTTTTTCAAGCGAGGACGCTTTTCGTTGTTAGGTGCTTCGATAGGCATGCCTGTTTTCAGGTCGATGCCAGTGGCCCAGTTCACGCCATTGATGAAAGGCTTGGCTGAGATCAATTTGCCATTGGCACGGTCCAACACATAGAAGAAACCGTTACGGTTGGCTTGCATCACGACAGGCACTGTTTTGCCATCGATAGGCAGGTCAGCGAACACGAGTTCGTTCACGCCGTCATAGTCCCATGCATCATGGGGTGTGAACTGGTAGTGCCAAACGATGTTGCCAGTGTCGGGGTTCAATGCCACCACAGAAGCGGTGTACAGGTTGGTGAACTTGCCAACGTCAGAAGAGTCGTTGCCACGCACGATTGCAGTCCAAGGACCTGGGTTGCTGGTGCCGTAGTAAACGAGGTTCAACTTGGGATCGTAAGAACCGATGAACCAAGCAGCGCCGCCGCCTGTTTTGCCGGTGTCACCCTTCCATGTGTCAGCATTTTTCTCGTTGCCGACGGGCACAGTGTGAGTGCGCCAGATTTCCTTGCCAGTGGCTTGGTCCAAAGCAACCAAGGCACCGCGAACACCGTATTCGCCGCCACCGAAACCGGTGATGACCATGTTCTTGACCAGTGTGGGAGGTGAAGTGATGACGGAACCTTGTGTGTAGTCAACCACTTTGGATGTCCAAATTTCTTTGCCTGTCTTGGCGTCAAGTGCAGTCACTTGTGCGTCGAGGCGGCCGAAGAAAATCTTGCCATCGTTGTAAGAAACGCCACGGCTGTTGACGTCGCAGCATGCGTACTGGTCAACACCTTTGGGCATCTCAGGAGAATATTTCCAACGGACTTCACCGGTTTTTGCGTTCACAGCAAAAACGTTCTTGGGACCGAATGAAGAAGTCACGTACAGCGTGTCGCCAACCAAAATGGGAGTCGACTCTTGTGAGCGGTTGGTGCCCAATTGCAGCGCCCATTTCACGCTCAACTTGCTGACGTTTGCGGGTGTGATTTGACCGGCGTTGCTGTAACGCTGGTTGCCGGTGTCACCGCCGTAAACCGGCCAGCTTTGCGCGCTTGCCAGTGAGGCAGCGCCCAAGGCGGCGGCCATGGCAACTGATTTGATTAAAAGTTTCATACAAAAAGATCCTTCAGGGTTTAACAAAGGGAAACACAACTAACCCGCAAGCGCATGCGCATGGTGCCGCCTTGAAACAATTTCGCCGTGGTCGGTTCGTCTCGCTCGACCTGCGCCAAACCCACGCCTGGGCAATACCATTCGCGCGACAAAATGGGGGTGGGCTTATAGGCAAATGCCGCATCGTGCCAGAGCAACATTTCCATGGTTCCATCTACGCGGACACAGTGCTCAAACTTGCCTGCGGGTGTTTGCAAAGTCGCATCCATGTCAACCACTTTGAACACCATGGGCAGGTCTTTGTATTTGTTCAAGTAACGAAATTCAGCCGGCTTTTCGTTGCGTCGGCGTAAAAAATAAGGGACAGTGGTGGTGGTCCATGTGCTGTCGACCGCCAATGTGGCGGGCAAGACCGTGCGTGGTTCCTCGTCCATGACCGCTTGTTCTTTGCTGGGGGACTTCAATGCCACGCGGTTGATGCCCGTGCTGTCAGTGACCAGCCAGTATTCGTGACCGTTGTTGCTGCGTCTGACCCAGGCAGGGCTGCCGTCGCTCAGTTCGGCGCTGCCCAAGTTGCGAATCTCCAATGTGTGGGTGGTGGTTTTGGCGTCAGGCGCGTCATACACCGTTTCGATTTGGTAAGTCCACTTTTTGCCTGCAGCCAGTGGAAACAGTGGATTGTCCTTGGCAGGTTGGTCGCACGCAGACAAAGCCGCCACGGTGAGCATGCCGATGAGAGAAATACGCATGCTCATTTTTCAGGCACCTGAGGGGTTGGCAAATCCATGATCTTCACTTCTTGTTCATCGCTGCCAGGGTTGAGCCAGCTCACGCCTTTGCCGTTGCCCGGCTTGACTTCAGCGGTGCCCATTTGGGGAACACCTTCGCGGCCTTTGCGCATGCCGTCAGCTATTTGCTCGTGCAGTGAGCGGGTGTAAGGCAGTCGGTATGCACGGGGTTGCAAAAAGCCTTTGCCTTCTTCGATCGGTGTCACCCAAACGTACAAGGCCCCGGGAAATTTGGCGCGAGGCTCGTCGATCAAGGCCGCGAGCATCACGAACCGCTCAGGCAACGCATCCGTGCTGGGAATGCCCAACAAAGTGTGCACCGCTGAAAACCCATAAAAATAAAAACCACTGACGGCGATTGCCAACAGGCCTTTGAGCCAGCGAGGCCACTGTGAGTAAACCAAGGCCAGTGCGAGCAGCAATGCAATGAGTGCAAAGACAAGGATGAGGGTCAGCGTCATGTTAGAAAGACTTCACTAGAGTTTTGGGGATGGTGTTGACATTGTCGACACCGCCTTCGGGGGTGACTGTAAATCGCGCCAGGGTGGCTTCTTTGCCGCGGCCTTCCAATGTGGCTTGGCCGTAGAAAACGACTTCGGCTTTGGGATTGACCTTGATGACGGACAAATTGACTTCGACGGGTTGACCGGCTCTGGGGTCGCTGCTGTCAATGTCTTTGGTCTCGTAGTAGTGGGCGTTAACCACGTATTCGCCGGGCACGATGCTGCGAATCGTCACCACCTCTTGTCGCAATGGGTTGATGACTTTGCGACCGTTCACCATGATGGTGTTGTTTGAGTTACCTCGGTCATCGCGGTCCAAATACATCAGGTCTACTTCGCGGTTTCGAAACCACACGCTTTCGCCAGAGGGGCCCTGTACCCACAAATCCAAATCGTTCGGATCCATGTCAGGCCATGACAGCGTGATGATGAATTCAGCTTTCGCGGGGATGTCGCCGGTTTTGGTGGCTTTGGGGTTCATGGCCAACAAGGCGATGATGAAACAAAACACGAAGGCGATCAACATGTTGAACAACATGTCGTAGAAAGGATCGACTTCGGGTTCCCGAGAAAAACGATTTTTTCGCATGCTGTGCCAATCGCTTCAGCGACCGATGATCAATCCGTGTCGCTGTGCTTGTGCGAGCAATTGGTCTGCAAAACGGTCCATGCGTGTCAGTTGAAGCCCGAGCAAGATGTTGCCAACCAACCCGACCATGGTGGTCAGCAAAGCCACGCCCAAACCCGAGGTGAGGTTGCGCAACAAGTCTTGTGCTTGGCTCGGGTCAAAGTTTTGAATTTGACCGATTTGCATGGCAAGCACTGAAAAGCCAATGACTTTGCCAAGCAAGCCCAATTTGAGTTGAACCCCATTGACCCACCATGCGGTTGAATGAGGGCCGTGGGTTTTTTCCATCAGCACATCCAACGGTGCACCGCTGTCCTGTGGGTTGGCCGCCAACGCGGACCAGTATTCAGCCGCCCACCCTTGCGCTTGCAACAAGCCGCGCGAGCCTTGTGAAGCGGCACGCTCGAGCAAGTCTCTTTGGTGGGCCAATTCTTTGGAACGCATGCCGCACCAGAGCGTGGCCACTGCAAAAATCACAATAATGACCAACGTGATGCCGGTGGGGTCGGAGCTGATCAACAAGTGCCACACCCCTTTGATGCCGAGCAGCCAAGTTGAAAAAATAAACAGACCGACCAGAATCAACCATTCAAACCATAACGGCTCGACATCCCAATGGGGGTTGTTGGCTTTGAGGCGAGAAAAAAATGATTTCAAAAACATTCACCTATAGCAAATATGGGGAAGTTGCCGCTAGAACTCGCGACTGAAAGGCGACGGCAAAAGAGCGAGGCTGATAATAACTGAGTGCTGAGAGAGGCTGATCCCTCGTGACAATCAGGGTTGATGTCTTGCCCTAACATCGGTTTTGGCTCGAGAAGGTTTTTGATAGAAGGATTTTTTGTGATGAAAAAGTTGCATTTTTCTGTTTGTGTTGCCATGTGTTTCGGTGTCGCTGCATCTACTGCGTTTGCCCAATCGCGTGCATATGCCACCAATGAGGGCAGCGGCTCGGTATCGGTGATTGACACCAACACCGATACGGTGATTTCCACCATCGATACCGGTGGCAAACCCCGAGGCTTGGCTTTGTGCAAGGGCAGCGACAAGTTGTTTGTCTCCGAACAAAATTCTGCACAGTTGTGGATGATTGACCCGGTCAAAGGTGAAATTGAGCAGCGTGTTCAATTGGGTGAGTCACCCGAAGCGCTGTATTGCTCGCCAGACGGCAAATGGCTGGGCGTGGCCAACGAAGGCACCAACAGCATCAGTTTCATTGAAGTCAAATCCATGAAGTTGAAATTCTCGATCCCTGTGCATGGCAAAAACCCCGAGCACGGGGTGTTCAGAGAAGCCGACCAAGTGGATGTGCTGGATTTGCGCAAGCGCCGCCAAATTGGATCGGTCAAAGTGGGGGAAAGACCCAGAGGCATTGCGTTCACGCCCGACAGCAAACGCGCATTTGTCGCGGTCGAGAGTGGCAGCATGCTGGTGGCCATTGATGTGACCAAGCGCGAAGTGATCGGTAAACAAGCGGTGGGCAAACGCACTGCCGGCGTCATCGTTTCGCCCGATGGCGCTTATGTGTTCGCCAGCAACGGCGGGGACGCCAATGTGTCCATGGTCGACGCCAAAACATTTGAATTGATAGAAAACATTGCCATCGGTCAACGCCCTTGGAACATGGGTTTCAGCGCCGATGGCAGCAAGTTGTATGTGGCCGCCGGCAGAAGTGGCGCCATCAGTGTGATTGATTTGGCCAGTCGCAAAATGGTGTCTGAAATTCCTGTCGGCAAATTGCCCTGGGGTGTCGTGGCACACTAAGCCCTCTTGATTGAAAGCCAACATGTCTGAAGCAGTCCACTCTCACCAAGACCCACCCGAGGTCTCCCCGCCTGTTCAATACGACCGGATGCTGGTGGCATTGCACTGGTTATTGGCCATGGGTTTGATTGCCCAACTCGGTTTGGGCTTGTGGATGGACGACTTGCCCAAAGAGCCGGTGGGTTACCGCGCCCAGTGGTTCAATTTGCACAAGTCGATAGGTATTTGTTTGGGGCTGTTGATTTTGTGGCGACTGGGTTGGCGCATCACCCATTCGGTACCTGCGTCGGTGAATTTGCCAGGCACATGGCAGGACAAACTCTCCACACTGACCCACCGAGCGATGTACTTGTGCATGTTGTTGATGCCGCTGAGTGGGTTTTTGGGTTCGAATTTCTCTCCTTACCCGGTCAAATTTTTCGGGGTGGCACTCCCCCGATGGTTTGCACCGGACCCAGATTTGAAGTCGTTGCTTTCGGAAGTTCATGAATTGACTGCGACCTTGTTCATGGCTTTGGTTGCGCTTCACTTTGCTGCGGTGTTATGGCATGTGTTGGTCAAGCGCGATGGGTTACTCCAACGCATGACCTGGGGTCGTGCCCATCACGATTGAAGATACTTTTTCTCCACCAAAATTTTCCTGGCCAGTTCAAGCACCTGGCCCCTGCGTTGGCAAACAAGGGACACGATGTCCACGCTTTGTTGATGGCGCACAAGCCTGGCTTCACGTGGCAAGGCGTCGTTGTGCATACCTATTTCCCCAACCGAGGCAGTTCGCACCTTATTCACCCCTGGTTGGCAGACACGGAAACCAAAACCATTCGGGCTGAAGCGGTGTTGCGCTGGGCGTTGAAAGCCAAAGAGCAAGGCTTTGTGCCGGACGTGGTGATTGCCCATCCGTCTTGGGGTGAGAGTTTGTTCATCAAACACGTGTGGCCCCAGACAGCATTGGGGCTGTTTTATGAAATGTTTTACCAAGCCCATGGCCAAGATGTGCATTTCGATCCTGAGTTCTCCAAGCCAGAATTCAGCGTGGAAAGCCGCTTGTTGATGAAAAACGCCATCCACCTCATTCAAGACGGTTTTGCAGATGCAGCCATGTCGCCCACACATTGGCAAGCCGCCACTTACCCGGCTTCGATGCAAAAGAAAATCACAGTGGTGCATGACGGCATAGACACTCAACACATTCGTCCCGACGCACAAGCAAAGTTGTCGCTGGCCGATGGCAGAACATGGACGCGGCAAGACGAAGTGCTGACATTCGTCAGTCGCAATTTAGAGCCTTACCGTGGCTACCATGTGTTCATGCGTTCGTTACCCGAACTGTTACGTCAGCGACCCCAGTTGCAGGTGTTGCTGGTGGGTGGCGATGGTGTCAGCTATGGCGCCAAGCCGCCCGGTTCTGAGTCTTGGAAACAGATCTTCATCAACGAGGTGAAGCAGCACATCTCAGAAGCAGACTGGCAACGCGTGCATTTCTTGGGCAGGCTGAGTTACCCGCAATTTCTGACCATGTTGCAGATCAGCCGTGTCCATGTGTATTTGACCTACCCCTTTGTGTTGAGTTGGAGCTTGATCGAAGCCATGAGCAGTGGCTGTGCCATTGTGGCCAGCGATACCGCGCCAGTCAAAGAGGTCATCATCCCCCATGTGACCGGCCAACTCGTGCCATTTTTTGATGTGCGGGCTTGGGTGCATCACCTGAATGCGCTGTTGGACCAGCCTGAAGAAAGAAAGCGCTTGGGTCAACAGGCGAGGGAACATGCGGTCACGCACTACGACTTGCAAACCGTGTGTTTGCCAAAGCAATTGGCGTGGGTGGATGCGTTGGCCCGTCAGGGTTGACGATCAAATGACCTTGAACCCATGGGTACCGTCTTTGCGCAGTTGCTCAACCAAGCCATGTTCCCAGTCTAAATAAGCTTGCATGGCTTGCGGCGAGTGGTCTGCGCCTTCGTAAGGGCGTCGGTATTTGTCAATTTGCGGGCTGGCCACATACGACTCGCCTTGTTGGGTGCTGAACCCTTGCGCCATCCAACTGGCGTTGCCACCGGGCAGCCAATAGACCTCAATACCCGGTCTGACCAAGCTGCGAAGTTCGGCCACGGCATAGCGCGATGCACGTCCGTCAGCGCAAGTCAACACGTAGCGATTGGCTTTGTGCACCCGCGTGAAATCTTGCGCCATTTGTGAGCGCAATAACCACCACGCACCGGGGATGTGTTTTTTCACGTAAGTGCTGCTGTCGCCCACATCAATGACCATGCTGAGGTTGCTGCGGTTGGCCAACCATTCTTTGAGCGTGACTGGGTCTACTTCCTGCACTGGCTCGATGGTGTCTGGCAATGCCGCGGGTGGCAAGTCGGTTTCTGAAAAATCAGCTGACGCGACATCTTTGAGCACATGACTTTCCCAACCCATTTGCGCCAGCCAAGTGGCTGTCATCGATGCTCGTACACCGTCGTTGTCACACAGCACCACGCGCGCACCGCGCACGGGCAAATAAACATCGGTTTCTTGCACCAATTGCCCGCCGGGTGCGCAGACAGCGCCAGGGACATGACCTTGCGCGTATTCTTGCGGTGTGCGCACATCCATGAAGTAGGTGGTGCGGGTGGCATCCGCCTGCATGTCGCGCAAGGCGGGCAAATCAATGCGTTGCACGCCCGCACGAAACAGCAAAGCCAAGGCCGATGCCGCAGTTTTCTTTCGGTCTTCTTCGGCGTATTCGCCAAAGGTGTCTTGGGCTTTGTGCGCCAACGCCAGACCTGCCAATTGCCAGCCGATGGTGCCATTGCGCAAAGCGCAGACAGGGTTGGGAATGCCCGCATTGATCAGCGATTGCGCGCCGATGATGCTGCGCGTGCGACCTGCGCAATTGACCACGATGCGCGTGGTTGCTTTGGGCGCCAAGGTGCGAGCGCGCAATACCAATTCACCGCCGGGCACATGGATGGCGCCGGGGATGCTCATGGTGTGGAATTCGTCAAAGCGTCTGGCGTCAAGCACCAGCATGTCTGACCCGTTGTCCATCAATGCTTTGACTTCGAGCGCAGAAAACGAAGGGGTTTTGCGGTGTGTCTCTACCCATTCGCCAAATGCTTTGCTGGGCACATTCACATCGCTGAACAATTCGCCACCCGCGGCGGCCCAACCTGCCAAACCATTTTGAAACAAACCGATGTCGCTGTAGCCGATACGCTGAAACAGTTCGGCAGCACGCACGCACAAACCCTCACCGTTGTCAAACAACACCAAGGGCGTATCGCGTCGAGGAATGCGTTGCCATGCATCTGCTTCGATGCGCCCGAGGGACAGTTGAATGGCGAACAATGGGTGGCTTTGTGCATGGCTGTGTTCTTCGCGCACATCCACCAATGCCACTTCTTGTTTGTCCAGCAACATTTGCCTGACTTGCGCAAAGGTCACCCATTTGAACGGGTGTGTGGCTGCAACCGGCTGGGGATCGACCACTGCCAACGGTTCAAGGACTGGGGTTGAACGGGGGGCGTCAATCGCAGGCGACACCGCTGCCGCCGCGACATTCACGCTCGGTGTGGGCAAAGTGGCAACCGCTGCGGCGATCGGCATGCCGGGCACATTGGCATAGCCTTGCACAAACACATGGCGGGAACCGTCTTCTCGGTAAAAGTGTCTGGCCGTCTCACCGAAGTTGCCTTGGTAAACCTCGATACAAACACAGGCTTGGTCTGGCAAAGGGTTCCATACTTTGTGAACATCGCCCATCCGAGGCGACACCGCTTCAACGTCACCTGGCAACATGTCGATTTGAAAACCGGCAGGCACCCAACGTCCATCAGACATCCGGCTGTACGGTTGACACGATTGACTGCCCCGCAATACACCGCTCAAACCCCACACGGTATGGTCGTGGATGGGGGTGCTTTGTCCGGGACCAGATACCCAACTCACCACTGAAAATCGGTTGGCCGGATCGGCGTAAATCAAATACAACTGTGGGTGATGCGGATGCACCTGCGAGAGTTCGGGGTGCAGCCAATCGTCATGGGTTAACAACGGGACCAAGAGTTGCTGTGCTTGGCTCAGCAGTTCGTCTTCTGCGGGAGAGAGGTTGACCAGCCTGGTCATGTCGGCCAGAAACTGGTGCAGTCTTTGACTCTGGGGCTTGGTTGCTTCGTACATCTCAGCAGATTTTCTTATAAGGTGGCGATTGTTCCACAGTCGATCCAGAAAAAACGCTGGCAAACCCGTCGCACAGAAAATGGCCTGGACAAACGCTATGCTTGACAAACGATGAACACACGCACTTCAGACAAATACGTATTGGCCGGTGTCATGGGTTGGCCGATTTCACATTCGCGCTCACCGGTGATCCATGGTCATTGGATCAGCCAATGGGGTTTGCGTGGCAGTTATGTGCCTTTGGCGGTCAATCCTGTGGCATTGCCGCAAGCGCTCAGCGGATTGGCTGCGTTGGGTTTTGCAGGATGCAACCTCACCTTGCCGCACAAAGTAGATGCACTGGCTTGCGTGCATGAAATGGATGCGGTGGCGCGGCAAATCGGCGCGGTCAACACCGTGATCGTCAACCCCGATGGCAGCTTGCGTGGCACCAACACAGACGCGTTTGGATACATCCAAAGTTTGCACGAAGCGCAACCGTCTTGGCAAGCCGCCCAAGGCGCTGCCGTGGTCTTGGGTGCAGGAGGTGCAGCCCGCGCCGTGGTGTGGGCCTTGGCCGATGCAGGCGTCAAAGACATTCGGTTGATCAACCGCAGTCCTGACAAAGCGCATGCGTTGGCAGCGGCGTTCGGTTCACCCGTGCGGGCCTGTCCCTGGGAACAACGCGCGGATGCGCTGGCAGACGCCGGGTTGTTGGTCAACACCACCACCCAAGGCATGCAAGGGCAACCCGCCTTGGACATCGATTTGGCTGCACTGCCTTTGCACGCGGTGGTCTCCGATATCGTTTACACGCCGTTGAAAACCGATTTACTCATGCGCGCAGAACAAAGAGGTCATCCCATCGTCAACGGCTTGGGGATGTTGTTGCATCAGGCCAGACCAGGGTTTGCGGCATGGTTCGGTGTCATGCCAGAGGTCACCCCCGCGTTGTGGCAAGCTGTGCTCGCCACCCTGTGACTATTTGCGTACCGAGGGAACCTCGATGTTCAGCCCTTGCGCACGCCACATCAAATACAAAGTGATGTCACGCATGTCCATGTGTCCCCAAGCAGGAATCTCTGCTTTCACGCCGGTGTAACAAAAGCGCAAACGCCGCTCCAGGGAAGCCAGTCTTTGCCATTCGATGCGGTAGGCAGGGTAGGCATTCGGCTGGCCTTGGCTGAGTCGGTCGGTGAACAATTTGATGCCGTAACGTTGATCGTGGCATTGGGTACACGCCAAGTTCATTTGGCCTTGCCGGGTCATGAATATTTTTTGGCCTGCTTCAAAATGAGGTTTCGCTTTGCCTTCAATGCTCACTTGAATCGGCATGCCATGAGACGCAGAAGTCACGTGCAAAGTCATGGCCAGTAATTCGTCAGACTCCAGCGGCCATTCACTGGCTTTTTGTTGTTTTTGACGGCACTGGCGAATGCGGTCTTCCAAGTTGAACAACTGACCCGACTCTTTGTCGATGGCCGGGTAGCGCGTCGCAACACCTTTCATGCTGCTGGTTAATTCGCCATGGCATGACTGACAGCTTTTGTCTGATTTGCCCGCCACTTGCTTCCATAACTTGGCGCCTTTGTCCAAGGCGGGCAGGGCAGGATTGGCGAAATCATCGCCTTGCAAAGCCAAAATTTCAGGACCGGTGAACGCTATGCCCGATTGCAATTTGTCCAAAGGAATGATGCGTTGCTGTGCTTGCAATGGCATCGTGATGCACATCCCCAGCAACCACGCCCAGCCCAAACCAATGCGGCCCTGTCGCCAAAGCAAATGGGTGATCGCCATGACGGTGCAATGCCCCATGTCAGGACTTGGGCGCTTGCGACTGGTTGGCGGGTTCAATCACCAAGTTGTGACGCAATTCACCGATGTAGCCCTTGTCGTCTACCCATCGGAAATACAACTCACCTGATCTGGTCGCGCGCAAATAAAACTCAAACAAGGGGTTGGCTGCCGTGCCTGTGGTGGGCTCTACCCGAAACACTTCCTTGTCATGCAAGATGCATTGCAAATGACGAATCACATTGCGTTTGATCAGCACACCATCAAGGTCGCGCAAAAAACCGCTGTCCATCGGGTGCTGCACCAGCAAACGCAACTTGAACACATCGCCTTCCACGATGCGAGGGGGGACTTGTAAACGTGCCGTTGTCATGGGTTATCCGTTGTCTATGCAAGCGGCTTCAGTGACCACCACTTCTTGCGTTTCATAGCGGAAGGTGCCGTCGGACAGTCGCGCCAAGGCCACCACCATTTGGGTGCCTGACAAGCGCACGCGCATGGTCAATTCAGATCGACCGTTCCATGGGCCCAGCACAAACATGGCCATCAATGGCACCGGATTGCGTTGTGAGATCAGGTAGATGTGCGTCACATGCGAGGCTTCTGTCATCGGGCTGTCCACCTTCAGACTCAACGGGACCAAGTGGCCGTTGTCAGCCAACATCGGCAAGGACAAGGTGACGCCTTCGTGTTTCATGGGTTGGCGCACCACATACGGCGCGACCATTTCATCGAAGGTGCGCAAGCGGGCATCGCTCAGGTCTTGCACTCGGCCCAGCACCGACATGTCTTGTGCATGAGACAAACCTGCGCCCATGCCCCACGCACCGACCGTGGTTTGCAAAAAACGGATCAGGTAATCGCGGCGCGACAACGGTGGCAACATCAAGGTCCTTTGGTGGCGTTGAGTAAATAAGCAACGATGTCTTCCAAGCCTTGCTCGGTCAGCACCGTTTTGCCGATCAGTGGTTTGGCCACATTGTGCAACCCTTGCGTGCTGAAGTAGGCAGGCATGAAAGTTTGCGGGTTGAGCAAGCGAGGGTCAGCGATCCGATAGCGGATTTGTTCTGCGCTCAGTCGTTGGCTCAAACCGCTGAGGTTGGGGCCCATTTCTCCGCCTTCCTTCATGCCGGGAATGGTGTGACACAACACGCAACCCGTTTCTTGTCGGTTGACCAACAACTTGCGGCCACGCTCAGTGTCAGCGCTGGCGGCAGACGGTGTGGCGGGCATGCCATCGCTGGCCGCCCACACCGCGCTGGCTCCGAGCATCAAAGCTGACAAGAACAATGGCTTCATGCTTTGACGAGTGACAAGCCGTGGTTTTTCAAAGGCAATGAACGAATGCGTTTGCCCGTGGCTGCAAACAACGCATTGCCCAATGCCGGGGCCAGCGGTGCTTGCGCAGGTTCACCGACGCCACCCCAAAACCCGCCAGTGGGAGCGATGACTGTTTCTACTTTGGGCATTTCGTTCATGCGCATCATGCGGTAGTCGTGGAAATTGGATTGCTCGATGCGACCGTCTTTGACCGTCATTTCACCCCAAAAAATCGCGGTCAAACCATGCACCACACTGCCTTGCAGTTGGGCTTGGATGTTGTCGGGATTCACCGCGTAACCGGGGTCAATGCCGATGACGACGCGGTGAATTTTGACTTCCCCGCGCGGGCTGACGGACACCTCGCAAACGCACGCAGTCCAACTGCCGTAACCGTCGACACTGGCAATGCCTCGGTGTACACCCTTGGGCAAGGGTCGGCCCCAGTCGGCCGCTTTGGCAACCGCTTGCAAAATGCTGCGGTCGCGGTTCGCTTTTTCGTTGTCAGGCAACAAAGCCAGTCGATAAGCCAACGGGTCTTGTCCTGCAGCGTGCGCCAATTCATCCAAAAAACATTCGCGCACAAATGGATTTTGCGAATGACCCACTGTGCGCCAAAAGCCCACTGGCACATGCGCTGTGCGCATGGCAAAGTCAACCAAGGTGTTCGGTATGGCGTAAGGATGGTCGTTGAAGCAAGCCACTGCTTGTTGGTCCACGCCATTTTGCAAGGGCATGCGCAGCAACTGAGAAAACAAAGACGGTGCGCTTACACGCACATGCAATGCATTCGGTTTGCCCGTGCTGTCAACCGACGCGCGCATGCGCACCAAGCTGGCAGGCCGGTACAAATCGTGTTGCATGTCTTCTTCGCGGCTCCACATCAATTTGATGGGTTTGCCAGGGATTTGCATGGCAATCGCGACAGCTTGACGGGTGAAATCTTGCGGCGATTTGCGTCCAAGCCCCCCTCCCATTTGCATGGCAAAGACGCGTACTTTCTCTTGTGGCATGTCTGCCGTGGAAGCGGCGGCGGTGAGTGTGGATTCGGGGTTTTGCGTAGACGCCCAAATGTCAAGTTGACTGTCTGTCCACAGCGCGGTACAGACCATGGGCTCCATGGTGGCATGCGCCAAGTACGGGGTGTAGTAATCGGCTTCAACCACCGGTGCGTTGGCCAGTACGCCCAAGGTATCGCCATCGTTGCGTGCAATCGCGAGTTCTTTGTGGGTCAGTCCATCGCGGTAGAACTGCATCAAACTGTTGCTGCTGACGGCCGCGTTTTTTCCGTTGTCCCAATCAATGGACACATCGCGCAAAGCCTCTTTGGCACGCCACCAGTTGTCAGCCACCACCGCCACAAATTCGCCTTGGTTGATGACTTTGACAATGCCACGGCGGTTGTCCACTTTGCTGCTGTCCACTGAAGTGGCTTTGCCACCAAAGACGGGCGATTGGGCGATGGCTGCATGCAACATGCCCGGCAATTGGACATCCACGCCATAGCGGATCTTGCCCGTGACGATGTCAGCCATGTCAACACGGGGCAACGGCTTTCCGATCAAAGTCCAGTTTTTCGGGTCTTTGAGCGGGATGTCTTTGGGGGGTGTCAATTTTGCGGCGTCGGCTGCCAATTGGCCATAACTGAGTTTTTTTCCGCTGGCGCTGTGGACGACCATGCCCATGCTGGCCTTGCATTCGGCAGCAGGCACGCCAAAGCGTTGCGCGGCAGCTTCGACCAACATGATGCGTGCGGCTGCACCGGCTTTGCGCAAATATTCTTGCGACATGCGAATGGTGCGGCTGCCCACGCTGGCCATGTCGCCATACACCCGTTTGCGACGCAAGTTGTCATGCGCAGGCACATCGACGATGCGCACTTTTTTCCAGTCGACTTCCAGCTCTTCGGCAATCAGCATGGGTGCAGAGGTGCGGCTGCCTTGGCCCATTTCGGTGCGTGCATAGCGGATCACCACGGATTCATCGGGGTGAATCTCAATCCAGGCGTTCACCTCGTTGCTGTCAGCTGCAGTGGCTGATTCAGGCCAGACAAAACCCAGGCTCAAACTCGCTGCGGTCGTGCCACTGACTTGCAAAAACAATCGGCGATTGATGACGTTGGTGCTCATGATTTGCCTCCCGCTTGGCGCGCCGCCGCATGGATGGCGGTGCGCATGCGTGCGTACGTGCCGCAGCGACAAATGTTGGTCATGGCCGCGTCAATGTCTTGGTCCGTGGGTTTGGGTTTCTTTTTCAGTAAGGCGACGGCAGCGAGCATTTGTCCGCCTTGGCAGTAGCCGCATTGGGGTACTTGGTGGTCTATCCAGGCTTGTTGCACCGCGTGCAATTTGCCTTTGTCTGCGAGGCCTTCGATGCTCACCACTTGCTGGCCGTCAGCGGAAGACACTGGGTAACTGCAAGAGCGGACCGGTTCGCCATTGAGCAACACTGTGCAAGCACCGCATTGGGCAATGCCACAACCGTATTTAGGGCCTTTGATGTCGAGTTCATCACGCAACGCCCACAGCAAGGGCATCTCGGGTTCGACATCCAACTCGTGGTTTTTTCCGTTGACGTTCAATTTCATGGATCAGCTCCTCAGGCAAGGTATCGTTTCAACGCATCCGCACACACAGCGACACCAGTGTGTGCTTCTCGCATGATGCGACCCATGGTGATGAAACCATGGATTTGTCTTTCAAAACAAATGTATTCGGCGCTGCTGCCTGCTTTGGACAAAGCGTCTGCATACAGTCTGCCTTCATCGCGCAGGGGGTCGAAACCAGCGGTCAGCACCAGCGCCGGCGGCAAGTTGGCATGCGACTCGGCTTTGAGGGGTGAGGCACGCCAGTCATGTGCCATGTCACGCACTGGCAGGTAATGGTCCATGAACCAATGCATCACGTCTGCGGTCAGGGCGTAGCCTTCGCCGTTGTCGCGGTAACTTTGCGTGTCCGGGTACATCAGCGTGGCAGGGTAAATCAGTAACTGGAAAGCGGGTTGATGCGTTTTGTCTCGGGCACCCAAACAAACCGCAGCCGCCAAGTTGCCACCAGCACTGTCGCCGCCCACCGCGATGCGGTTCGCAGCGATATGCAAGTCCCTTGCATGGGAGGCAACCCATTGGAATGCTGCCTGTGCATCGTCATAGGCCGCTGGAAACACATGTTCGGGAGCCAAGCGATAGTCCACTGAAAACACCGCACACCCACTGGCTAGGCAAAGTTGGCGACACAACACATCGTGTGTGTCGACGTCACCGATCACCCAACCACCGCCGTGGTAATAAACCAGCGCAGGCAGCACTTGTGTGGCGGCAGCGCCAGTCGGGCGATATTCACGCACCTTGATGTGGGTGCCGTTCATCGGCACGGCATGATCGTGGCAGCGCGAAACCGCAGGGGGTTCGGGTTGCGTGAAACCTTTGCGCATCAAATAGGCTTGACGGGCTTCAACTGGCGTTTGGGCATTGAAAGCAGGCACGCCTCTTTCGACCATGAGTTGCAAAAGGAATTGGGCTTGGGGGTCGAGCATGTGTGGTGGTGGTTGGTTGATCAGGATTGGCTTAAGTGGTTGAGTTCAACAATGTATGCGTATGTTCATGGAGTTAGAGCCACCATCGCGACAAGTCACCCAGGTGGCAATTGACAAGGGCCAGTGACAAAAAACTTCAACTTCTTGCCATAGCGCTGCACATCTTTGATGGCTTTGATGTTCACTGGCTCTCTGTTGATTTTGACTTCAGATTCTTCTTGGGTTTGCAGATTTTTTCGCTTCACCCACATGCTGGTTTTGGAGGTCAAGTCCATCCCTTCAAACTCAGGGGTACGCAGCGTGTTGACAAAAAAGGTGTAGAGCTTGGGGCCGTCCATGCGGATGTACAAGTGGTCACCGATGGAGGTGATGTCTACTTTGACAGTCGCGGGTTCGATGGTGATTTTTTCCAGCTCGGGGAAACTGCCCTGCACATCGCAGGTCAAGGTGTAAGCCCAAGCGGCTGGCGACAAACACGCCCACCATAGCGCAACCCACAGGGCAGGACGAGGGCGAATCAGCGCCAAAAAAGCGTGTGTGAACAACAAAATCATGACAGCCTTTCAATGGCGCAATCATCGCATGCTGGGTATGGCCCTTCGGCTCCTGCCATCCAAGCCATTGACAGGTACTTGGTTATTATTCGGCGGTACGAATTCATTTTGATGTCTAAAGGGGCTGGCTGTGGTTGTCAACAAATCGCGTTTGAAACAGGGTTCAATGGTCTTGGCTGTGGTGTGTGCGGTCTGGCCTTGGGCTGCCGGGGCGTTTGACGCAGGCAAGATGGAAGATTTCAAAACCACCAATGTGTGCAAATACTGCGATTTGACCGATGCCCCTTTGGGCGGGCGCGACATGCGCGGTGCAGACTTCCAAAACGCCAACCTGTCAGGCGCGGTACTGGTCAAAGCCAATTTGGGCGAACGCCCGATGGAAAAGCGCACACTGGTCAGCAATTTTGAAGATGCCAATTTGCGCCGCGCCGACTTCAGCGGTGCCAATTTGCACATGGCCAATTTCACCAGCGCTTACTTGCGCGAAGCCAATTTGACCGGCGCCGATTTGGGCGACGCCGTGCTGCAAAACGCCAACCTCAAAGGCGCGGTGCTGGCAGGGGCCAACTTGAAAGGAGCCAAGGTCGATGGCGCGAAATGGGATGACGCCAAATTTTGCAAAACCACCATGCCTGATGGCGCTGTCAACGACAGCGGGTGTTAAGTCAACAGTTGTATTTGAAAAGAATGCATTTCAACTTAATTTGAGCACGCTTGTATTAACAAGCTGCTGACAGATGCCTTGTCGCGCATGATGTCGTCTTTGGCGTCTTGCTCTGCCAAGGAGCGCAATGCCTTGGCCACCGCTTGCGTTAAGCGAATGGAAGTATCTTTGGCCTGCGGCTTCAAGGTCCCATCACCTCGAATGCCTTTGAGCACATTCATTTCGACTTTTTCCCCATTCTTTTGTACTTGAATGAAATACGCCTGGGCGTCGG
This sequence comes from Betaproteobacteria bacterium, assembly GCA_009925585.1. GTDB lineage: Bacteria > Pseudomonadota > Gammaproteobacteria > Burkholderiales > Burkholderiaceae_C > Limnohabitans. The sequence continues at coordinate 19,797 of RFYK01000005.1, forward strand.
CAGAGCCAGGGACAAAATGTGTCAGACCGTGGCTGTGCATGGTTTGCAAGCCCGCATAAAACTCGGCGAAGTAGGTGGCACTGCCGCGGCATTCCGCACTGACCTGGTGAGTGTCAGGGCTTTGGGCGTGGCCGGAGGTGCCCGCGATCAGAACGCAAAGCAACCCTGCGGCCAGCCCCGTCGCTTGACGCAGACCCACAGGGCGACCCTCAGGAATTTTTGACACGGCTCACTGCCCGTCTTCACCCGGCATCGCGGGTTCGCGCAACTTGACCGGCTTGCTGCGCGTTTTGCGGAAATGGATATTGAGCAATTCCACACCGAATGAAAACGCCATGGCGAAGTAGATATAGCCCTTGGGCACATGGTGACCAAAACCTTCAGCGACCAAGACCACGCCCACCACCACCAAAAAGCTCAGCGCCAGCATTTTGATGGAAGGGTGCGCCTCGACAAATTCACCGATCGCACGCGCAAACAGCATCATCAACCCCAATGACATCACAACCGCGGCGATCATGATGCGCACATCGTCAACCATGCCAACGGCAGTGATGATGGAGTCCAGCGAGAACACCAAATCAATGACGATGATTTGCGCAATGATGGCCACCAAATTCGCCTTGACCTTGACACCTGCGGCATGGTCCGCGTCCTCTCCCTCGAGCGACTGGTGAATTTCAGCCGTGCTCTTCCAAATCAGGAACAAGCCACCAGCCAGCAAAATCAAATCGCGTCCTGAAAACGCTTGTCCCATGACAGTGAACAGCGGTTCAACCAATCCGATGATGAACGACAACAACAATAACAACGCAATTCGCAAAAACATGGCCATGAACAAACCAATGCGTCTGGCCATTTCTTGTTTGGCTTTGGGCAGCTTGCTGACCAAAATTGAAATGAAGATGATGTTGTCAATGCCCAGCACCAATTCAAGCAAGGTCAAGGTGGCGAGTGCCATCCACATTTGGGGATTGGTCAGCAGTTCCATGGCGATGTCATTTCTGTTGAAAAAAAGAAGAATATAACGATTGTCTCAATCCGCAATGGCGAGCATTGTTCATGTCCGTGTTTCAGAAAAATAGCGCATTCGCTGGTAGCGTCGTCTTAGCCAAACGGTGCGAATGAGTTGGTAAGTCAGCCAGATGAACCAACCGGAAAACACAATGTCGCTGAGGAAATGCCCTCCCTGCATGACACGGGTGGCGCCAATGAATGTGCCTGCCGCCACACCCACCCACATCCACCGTTGCCGTATGCGGCGCCCGCGCCACATGCCCCAAGCCATCCAAACAAAACCGCCAGCTGCATGCCCGCTGACAAATGAGCAGTTTTCTTCGCACAAAGGTTGGTAGTGAAACACGGGGACAAAAGCTTCTGACCCGTTGTAGGGAAGGGTTTGGTAGGGGTGGGGTCTGCCCACATGGTCTTTCAACGCCCAGTCGACCAGAAAACCGATGCCAACAGCCATCAACAGCAACCAAGCCATGGCGCTTTTGCGCCAACGGTGGCTGACCCATTGCGGTTTGAACAAGCTCAGCAACACCGCCAGCAAGGCGCCCGCTGTCACCAGTTTGTTGATCTCGGGGGTGTAAACGTACACCCATTTGATCCACCAAACTTGGTTGGCCGGAAAACTTTGCGTGGCTGGGTCATAAAAGACATCGGTGAGATACAAATCAATGTGGGGGAACGCCAAAAAGAAAACCGCGCACAGCACCAACCAAGCCAAGGGTGTTGCAATGAATTTGCGCCAGTCCATCATGCGGCTGATTGTTGACGCAAGTGGCTCCAGCGCGAGAGCGCGCCGGCGATGCCCACCGTGGCAATCAGGTCAAACGCCAAGCGTTCGCTGTGGGTATGGGTGGTTGCCATGAAGAGGTAAGTGACCAAGCCCAACTCGGTCAGTAACAGACAGATTTGCGCCCATCGGGTTTGCAGACGTTGCTCCCAAGCCTGACGCCATTCCCATTCACGTGCCATGACCACCACCATCCAGCCCACGCCTGCGCCTGCAATCACATCGGAAGGCCAGTGCGCACCCACCATGATGCGTGACAGCGCCACCATGCAGGCAAACAAGGCCACCAGCAGGCTCAGCCATTTGAATTTGCGCCCAGAGGGAAGACACAGGATCAGCAGCGTGGCCGCGGCCACCACGGTCATGCTGTGTCCTGAAGGCATCGCGTTCGCAGCCGCAGCAGGCATGCCAATGGTGTGTATCAGGCCAGGTTCCATCACGCCCAATGGTCTGGGGTGCGCGAACCACGATTTCAACAAGGGGGAGGCCAGTGAGCCAATCAAAAAACACTTGAGCGAGAGTGCAGTCCCTTGGCGCGTGAACCGAGTGAATACCAGCAGCAGCAGCAGGGCGGCGCCACCTTCACCAAATTGGGTCAAAAAAGACCATGCCGGGTCAACGCCCGAAACCAAGTGGTTGAGTGACAGCATCCACACTTGGTTGAAAACCGAAGTTGATAACAACACACCACCCAGAAAGAAACAGGTGGAAAGAATGAAAAGCCGCAAATTCAGACGGCGCATCTGCGTATCATGGTTAAGCGGCATCATTGGCGGCATTGTAAGCAGGCCCTCATCACCTTGAACCCCATTGGGTATAGTTCAGGGCTATTCTGAAAGTGACGGTCATGCCAAATTCAAAGAAAAAAATCATTCAGCATTTAGAGACTGAAGTATTTTGCAAACTCGGGGTGTCTCCCATCCACGGCATTGGGGTGTTTGCGGTAAGACCCATTCCCAAAGGCATCAATCCGCTGAAAAGTTACATTTCGCACCGCGAGATTGACATTCCCAAAAAAGACATCAAGCACTTGCCCAAAGGTGTCAGAAGTCAAATCGACATGTTCTGCTATTACGACAGGAAAAAAGTCAGCATCCCCGTGATGGGTTTGAACTCATTCGATTTGGCGGTTTACTTGAACCATTCCAAGCAACCCAATTTACGCTTCAAGAAAGCGGGTGTGCTGGTGAGTTTGAAAGCGATCGAACAGGGTGAAGAACTGTTTATCGATTACGACATCAGTTTTGGCGAAAAACACTATTTCTGATCAACCCGCCATGGCCAACACACTGTGTTGGTGTGAGACCTCGCGTTCCACGGGCGGATGACGGTAAATCTGGTTCAGCTCGTGGGGTTTGAAATCGGTGATCAGTGGTGAAGTGGGGTCCGTGGCCAAAGGATGGTTCGGGTCAATCAATGCCAATGCATAGATGGGTTCGTAGTCGGTGACAAACAAGGCTTTGTAACCATAGTCATCCACCGGGCCCAAGTTGTAATAGCGCAGGCCATTTTTGGCAGCCCAACGGCAAGCTTGCAAGCATGCGTAAATGCCAGGCGAGCGATTTTTGTAGTCTCTGTTCCACTGACAGAAACTGCCGTACAGCTGGTTGTATTTGGGCAAAAGAATGGACACATCGGTGAGCACCAATTCGCCTTCGGGGCTGTGCACACGCAATATCAGCACATCCAAATTGCGGACGTAGTCCACAAAGCCTTCCACTTCGCGGTCGTCAATGTAGTAGTTGGCGAAATGATCGCCGCCCATCTCAAACATGTCTTCAACAGTCAATTGCGAACCAGGCACCACTTCTTCGGTGTACACAAAATTCTTATATTGCTTGTCGTATTCACGGAATTTGCGCTCGCGTCGGGCTTCTTTCCAAAACGCCTCGTCCATGGTGTTGACCAGACCGTATTTGTCATTGATGGGAACGCCAAAAGGGCTGTCTGGAGGCAATGCATAAACCACAAACGGACGGGGTGCTGATTCGAGCATTTCCAACGTGACGTTGATGTAGGGGCACAGCGCGTCCCAGCGGGTGGTGTAGTAAAGAATGTCGTTGTGCTCGCTCTCAACCAGTAAATTGTCTTCGGTCCAACTCTGGTATCCGACTTCGTGCACCTTGGGTGTTGCAGAAAATGAATTCGCAGGTTTGAATTGGTAGAGCGTGCCATTCATAGTGTTGCCTTTAAATGTTTGAATTTTTCTTGTTTTGTTTTGGTTTGAAATGTACAGCAGGAATGCGTTTGAGATCAAAGTATGCGACGTCAACTTCGTGATTCAGTTGTAAAAATGCAGGATCAGCTTTTTCCAATTGAATGATGCTTTCGTGGACTTTATTCAGGTGCGCGCTGGCGTCACTTTGGGCATCTGACAAACCGATGAAATAGTCATCCATCAAAGGACAGTCGGTGTCGAAGTAAAAACTTTTGTTATTGGGGTTGTAACTGAGGGGATAAAGCGTGCAACCAAATGGTTTGTCATCGCCCATGTTGCAACCGGTGGGCCCCAAGTGGGTGCAACGCGTTTCAATGCAAACTGAACCGAGCCTCTTTTGCTCTTTGGCGGTCAGTGTGATTTCGAGAGGGGGATAGCCAGCCTCCACATTGCAGCATCGCTGGCATTGCGCACAGTGGTCAAACAGCACGCACAGACTCCTTGAGGGAGAGGGCGATTTGACAGAACATCACTTCATTAAAACGTTGGTGTGTCATCAAGCGCGAAAAAAATTTGAAAGAATTATTATCTTTTTGTCATACTCAGTCAAGAAATGTTTTATTTTGCGATTTTGTTGGTTGCCTGATGTTTGCAAATCAGCGACACATGGCTTTTGAACAGACACAGCGGTGATGGCTTTTCATGCAAAGTTAATGTGTTGCTTGAACTGTGCGCACTTGAACCAAATCGCCTTGAGTGACGCCATCGGGTGGGTTTTCAATCACTTTGTCAGTCGCTACAAGCCCAGACAATAACTCCAGTCGACTGCCGTGGTCGCGGGCAATCACCACAGGCTTCATCACCACACGGCTTTCTGCATTCACCGTGGCAACCTGCACACCTGTCTTGGTATAGACCAAGGCGCTGGGGGGCACGCTCAATCGATCGGCCTGCGGTGCGATGGCAAAACTCACGCTGGCATAGCCCCCTGGGAGCAACTCACCGCGTTTGTTTTCAGCCGAGAGTTGAACCAACATGCTGCCCGAACTGCTGCTGATCGCTTGCGACATGGATTGAACCGTGGCCGTGAACACTTGACCAGGTTGCTCTGACACCGTGAACTTCGCTGTGGTGCCTTTTTGAATATTTGAGACTTGGTTTTGAGGCAAATTCACATACAAACGCAAACGTTTCACATCAGACACGACAAACAGTTCGCTGCCCGGTGCGCCCCCGATGTTGATCAACTGACCCACATCGGTGTTGCGGGCAGTGACCACGCCATCAAACGGTGCGACGATGCGGCTGAAGTTTTTCAAGGCCTGCAAACGGTTCACATTGGCTTGGGATGCATTGACGATGGCGAGTTTGGCGTTCAGGTCGGCGAGCTTTTCCTCGACAGCCTGGGAAGACACGAAGTTGGTGGCTAGCAGAGATTGCCAACGCTTGGCCGTGTTTTCTGACAAGGCTGCATTGGCTTGGGTGCTGGCCAATTCAGCTTTGGCTTGAAGGATTTGCTGGTCAAGGTCTGGCGTGTCAATCTCTGCCAACAACTGTCCGGCTTTGACCGAGGTTCCGATGTCGGCTTTCCAGCTTTTCAAATAACCGCTGATGCGTGAATACAAAGGCGCTTTGGCATAAGCCTCTATGCGTCCGGGAAGGTTCAATGCCGATGCGTCAGTGTTGCTGGTCGGAGAGATCACATTGACGGTCACGGTGGACTGTTTATCAGCCAATGCCTTCAATTGCGCGGCATCTTTGGCTCTGACTTGCAATCCATTGAACACCACCACGCCAGCGAGCACACCGGCCGCAATCAATGCAGTCCACAACCAACCACGGGAAACGAAAGAACCTGACTGCTTAAACATGACTGACTCCAGAGGAAAACGAGGCGTTGCTGCTGGCGCGATCACGGCCATGCACCATGCTGAACAAAAGAGGGACAAACACCAAAGTGGCCACGGTGGCCAACATCAGGCCACCAATGACAGCGCGGCCAAGGGGGGCGTTTTGCTCGCCGCCTTCACCCAACCCCAATGCCATTGGCACCATGCCGATCATCATCGCCAAGGCGGTCATCAGCACGGGTCTGAAGCGCACAAAGCCGGCATCCAAAGCGGCAGCGATCGGGTCACCGAGTTGCTCAAGTCGTTCGCGCGCAAAGCTGATCACCAACACGCTGTTGGCCGTGGCCACGCCCATGCACATGATGGCGCCGGTGAGTGCTGGAACCGATAACGTGGTGCGGGTGGCAAACAGCATCCAGACAATGCCCGCCAGTGCAGCAGGCAAGGCACTGACGATGACAAAGGGATCACGCCAAGATTGGAAATTCACCACGATCAAGAAATAGATCAACACGACCGCGCCCAACAAGCCCCACAGCAGCCCAGAAAACGCTTTTTCCATGGTGCGCACTTGGCCCAACAAAACCACCTTGCTGCCTTTGGGCAAATCGGCTTCATTGGCCGCGATCACTTTTCTCACCTCGCGCGCCACGGTACCCAGATCGGTGTCTTGCGTGGTGGCATTGATTTGGACCAGCGGTTGAATGTCGTATTGGCTGACCACCGCGTTGCGCGTGGTGCGGTTGATGGTGGCCAAGGCGCCAAGCACGGGCTGATTGGGATTGGCGCTGTTGCCCACCGGCAGATTCGACAAGGCACTCAGCGAGTCCAAGTTGTACTGGGGTGTTTGCATCACCACGCCATAGGACACACCGTTGGCTGGGTTGAGCCAAAACGTGGGTGCAACCTGACTGCTGCCTGCCAAGTTCACCACCATGTTGTTGGTCACATCCTTGGGAGTGATGCCCATGTCTTGGGCTTGGCTGCGGTCAATGTTGACCTCAAACACGGGGCTCTTGGCTGATTGTTGAATGCGCGCATCCGCCACGCCAGGAATGCGGCGAATTTCTTTGAGCAATTTGTTGGCGAATTCAAAATTGGCACTCAGGTTGGCGCCGCGAATTTGGATGTCGATTGGCGCCGGCGCACCAAAGTTCAAAATTTGGCTGACGATGTCTGCGGGCGGAAATGAAAAGACCGTGTCGGGAAATGCCTCGGGCAGTGTTTTTCTGAGCTCGCGTATGTAATCTGAGGTTGGCCGGTGTTCTTTGCGAAGTGCAATTTGGATGTCGCCATCCATGGTGCCAATCACGCCGGTGTTGTTGTAGATCAAGTTGATCCAACTCGGCGGTAAACCGATGTTGTCAACCAGTGTTTCGATTTCTTGTTCTGGAATGACCTGTCGAATGGCATCTTCGATTTTGGAGAAACGCGCTGCTGTTTCCTCAACCCGTGTGCCCACCGGAACCCGAGCATGGATCAGAATCTGACCGCCGTCGACATCGGGGAAAAAATTGGTTCCCAAAAAGGGCACCAATGCGAAGCTGGCCATGACAAAGCCCATGAAACTCAGCACGATCGGCCAACGATGGGCCAGTGAGAGTTGCAGCAGGTCTTTGTAGCCAGCGCGAAATTTTTCAAAGCCAGCTTCAAAACTGCGCTGAAACCGCATGATCGGGTTGCGTGTGGGTGGCAAGCTGCTGTTGTTGCCATGCATGTCGGTGTGCGGTGCATGCGGCTTGAGCAGGTACTTGGCCATCGTCGGCACCAGCGAGCGAGACAAGAAGAACGAGAAGGTCATGGCCAGCATCACTGACAAGGCCATCGGCACAAACAAGAACCGAGACACACCTTCCAAAAAGAACATGGGCACAAACACAATACAGATACACAGCAACGAAACAAACGCAGGCGCGACGATTTGATCGGCGCCGTCAAGGATCGCGGTGACCACATCTTTGCCTTGCTCAAGGTGCCAGTTGATGTTTTCAATGGTGACCGTGGCGTCGTCCACCAAAATACCCACCGCCAAAGCCAAACCACCCAAGGTCATGATGTTGAGTGTTTCGCCCAAGGCATACAAGCCGATGAGCGCGCCCATGATGGACAACGGAATCGACACGGCAATGATGATGGTCGACCGCCAACTGCCCAAAAACAAGAAGATCATGACGCTGGTCAACGCGGCTGCAATCAAACCCTCCATGGCCACACCTTGAATCGCGGCGCGCACAAACAAGGATTGGTCGTTGATTGGCTTGACTGTCAAGGCTTCAGGCAAAGATGGTTTGATCGCCTTGAGTTTTTCCAGCACACCATCCACGATGGCCAGTGTGGAGGTGGTGCCGTTCTTCAGCACAGACATCAGCACCGAGCGGTTGCCATTCACATGAACGATGTTTGTTTGCGGTGCGTTGCCATCGTGGACGTTGGCCACATCGCGGATGTAGACCATCGCACCGTTGACGCTTTTGATGGGCAAGTCACCCAAATCTTTGATGGTGGCAGCCGCATTGTTGAGGCTGATGGTGTATTCCAGGCTGTCAATTTTTTGCGTGCCCACCGGCGTGATGATGTTTTGCGATGCCAGCGCCGCGGCGACATCTTGTGCCCCCAATCCGCGTGCTTGCAGTTCGGGGAGGTTCAAATCAATTTGCACTTGCCGGGATTTGCCGCCATAAGGAAACGGGATGGCAGCGCCTGGCACGGTGACCAACGGGGTACGCACTTGCGTCAAGCCAATGTCTGCCAGGTTTTGCTCTGAGAGGCCTTGGCCGGCCAGCGCGAGTTGGAGAATCGGCACGGTTGAGGCGTTGTAGTTGACGATCAACGGCGGCAAGGTGCCAGGTGGCATTTGACGGATCAACACTTGGGAAATTGCCGTCACCTGCGCGTTGGCAATGGCAATGTTGACGCCCGGATGAAAAAAGATTTTCACGATGCCAACCCCTGCATACGAGTTGGCTTCAATGTGTTCAATGTCGTTGACCGTGGTGGTGAGAACCCGTTGGTACAAGGTGCTGATGCGTCCCGCCATTTGGTCTGGTGGCAAGCCCGTGTAGGCCCACGCCACAGCAATCACGGGTATTCGAATTTCAGGAAAGATATCGGTTGGCGTTTTCAGCGCTGCCAGCGGCCCCAGTATCAGCAAGAGCAAGGCCATCACCACAAACGTGTAAGGACGCTTGAGCGCCAGGCCAACAACATTCAACGCCATGTTTATCTTTCTTCAATAGCAACCGACGGTTAAGAGACGTGGTCAGCGAAAGGGTTTTATCAGAGCGATTATCAACATTTTTGAAACCTTTGCCGAAAGAATTTCAGCGATTTGGTCTGGCTGCCGTCGGCGAGTTGCATTGCGTCATCCAAAAATGTTTCGCTGGGCCGGCGCAAGTGTTCATACAAACGTCGGCAAGTGTCACGCGCGGCCTCACCGGGCCAATTCGATGGCAGCAAATCCACTGGCAACAACGGGTCACGCAATAGCAAGCGCCTGTAGTCGTGAATCAGCAGCAAACGCAATAAAAAAGCATGTTCTTTTTGATGATCAGTGTCAGAAAAAGCACGGTTTTGCCACTCAAGCACCAAGGGCCGATAGGTGGTGACAAATTGTTGGTAGCTCTTGGCCAGTTCGTTCAATCCCCAAGTTTGCGACACCACTTCGCTGTCACTCAGGTGACCTTTTAATGGCAAACCCGAAGCCACGAGTGGCCACACCGCCTTTTGCAAATGCCCCAATCCTTCGCGTTGCAACAACTCAAAGGCCAGCGGCAAGTCTGCACCTGGATGGACAAAAGCCAAGTTTTGCCACATGCCGAAACCCTGCCATCGCAACGCTTTTTGCAGCTGGGATTTGTCTTTGGCGGTGATCTCAGACGAAAGCATCAGCAGTCGCCATTGACCATCCCATTCGGGTGAGCGATCGGCATAGATGTGTCGGGACGCAGCGGCAATGCGGCTGGTGCCGCTGGGACTCAACGCGTAGTTGGTGCGTCTGCCGTGGGTGTGGGTTTGCAGCCAATCGTCTTTGACCAGCCGATATATCGCCGTGCGAATCAACCGCTCATTGACTTGTAACGGCGCCAGCAAACGGATCAAACAGCCGAGCCAGACCGAACCACCGCGCGGGTAAACCGCATCGCCAAACAAAGAAACGATCAGCGAGCCCGCTTGCACACGTTCTTTTTGAATGAACCTTTGTATGCGTTTTTCTGTCGGTGAAGCCATGGGTGGGGGTGGGTCTCAGTCAGCTGTTGCCAAGCATCAACATGATACAGAATTATCTGTTTTTAAATTAATTTTGTATCAGTTAAGATCTGCTTACCAACCCACAGGTGAACCCATGTACACACAGTCATTCAATGTGCCCGACAGTGGAAACAATGCCCACCCAGCGACCGCCATCAAGCCGGTGCTCAGCGTGCAAGAAGAGCAGTCATTGGCGCAGGCCCAAGCCCGTTTTGATGAAGTGATCGATGCCGATGGCAAGATCGAAGCCAAGGACTGGATGCCCGAGGCTTATCGAAAAACCTTGGTGCGTCAAATCAGCCAACATGCGCACAGCGAAATTGTGGGCATGCTGCCCGAGGGCAACTGGATCAGCAGGGCACCCAGTCTCAAACGCAAAGCCATTCTCATAGCCAAAGTGCAAGACGAGGGCGGGCATGGCCTGTATTTGTACAGCGCAGCGGAAACCTTGGGCACCAGCCGCGATCAAATGCTTGATGCCTTGCACACCGGGCGCGCCAAATACAGTTCCATCTTCAATTACCCCACACTGACTTGGGCCGATGTGGGCGTCATCGGTTGGTTGGTGGATGGCGCGGCCATCATGAACCAAATTCCCTTGTGCCGATGCAGTTACGGCCCGTATGCGCGTGCCATGGTGCGCATCTGCAAAGAAGAATCGTTTCACCAGCGCCAAGGGTTTGAATCATTGATGGTGATGATGCAAGGCAATGCCGAGCAACAAGCCATGGTGCAAGACGCGGTCAACCGATGGTGGTGGAAATGCCTGGCCATGTTCGGGCCACCTGACGCGGACAGCACCAACAGCACCCAAGGTATGCGCTGGGGCATCAAACGTGTCAGCAACGATGACTTGCGTCAAAAATTTGTCGACGCCACCGTGCCCCAAGCCAAGGTACTGGGCGTGAGCTTGCCCGACCCCGAGTTGAAATGGAACGAAGCACGCGGTCATTTTGACCACGGTGCCATCGATTGGGATGAATTTTGGGACACGGTCAACGGCAATGGCCCGTGTAACAAAGAGCGTTTGGCCACACGCGTCAAGGCCCATGCCGATGGCCAATGGGTCCGCGATGCCGCGATGGCCTATGCCCGCAAACAGCAAGCGCGCTTGCAAACGACCAAGGAGGCTGCATGAGCCAGAACGAGCATGCCAACGAATGGCCATTGTGGGAAGTGTTTGTTCGCAGCAAACAAGGCATCGAACACAAACATTGCGGCAGTTTGCATGCCGCAGATGCGCAACAAGCGATACGCATGGCGCGGGATGTGTACACACGACGACAAGAAGGCGTGAGCATTTGGGTCATACCTTCGGCGTCCATCACTGCCAGCGACCCTGCTGACAAAGAAAGCATGTTCGATCCTGCCAAAGACAAGGTGTACAGGCATCCCACTTTTTTCGTCATCCCAGATGAAGTGGGGCACATGTGAATCACTTAATGGACTATGCCTTGCATTTGGCTGATAACGCGCTGATATTGGGTCAACGCAATGCCGAGTGGTGTGGACATGGGCCGGTGTTGGAAGAAGATTTGGCTTTGGCCAACCACTCGCTGGATTTGATCGGTCAAGCGCGCTTGCTCTATCAATGGGTGGCCGAGCTTCGGGCTGATGGCAGTACCGAAGATTCGTTGGCTTATTTTCGAGACCCGCACGCATTTTTGAATTTCACGCTGTTGGAGTTGCCACACACCACGGCGCTGGCGCCATCTGCCCGTGCCGACAGAGATTACGCGGTCACCATCGCGCGAAATTTTTTCTTCAGCAGTTACATGGTGTTGGTGTGGGAAGTGTTGCAAAACCACCCCGAACCGCGACTTGCTGCGATAGCTGCGAAATCGTTGAAGGAAGTGCGCTACCACTGGCAGCATGCGGCGGATTGGTTGATCAGGTTAGGTGATGGCACGCCAGCGTCGCATGACAAGGCGCAAGCCGCTGTGGATTTTTTGATGCCATACACCCAGGAATTTTGGTGCGAATGGCCTGCTGCCAAACACGCTTTGCCTGATACCCAAGACATGCAAACGGCATGGTGGACCATGGTGCAGGAGGTCTTGAGTGAAGCCCGATTGAGACAGCCTGAGGCCAAAGGCCATGTCACCCAAGGCGTGCATGGCATTCATTCTGAACACATGTCGTATTTGTTGGCTGAGATGCAAAGTTTGGCCAGACAGCACCCTGGTGCAACGTGGTGAGTCAAGCCCCAACCCTGGCGCAACCGTTGCCTTTGGGACCCTTGGCATTGCCTGCGGGTGATTCTGAAGAGGTTGCCATTTGGACCTTGCTGGAATCGGTTTGTGACCCGGAAATCCCCGTGCTTTCGCTTCGAGAAATCGGGGTCCTCAGAGCCATCAAAGCAGTACCACCACTATGGCAACTGTGGATCACACCGACCTACAACGGCTGCCCAGCCATGTCGCAAATGAAAGAGGACTTGTTGGCCGCCATGCAACAAGCGGGCAAACAAGCCGAGGTGTTGACTTGCTTGGCACCTGCGTGGTCCAGCGATTGGATCACCTCGCAAGCCAAAGAGAAATTGCGTGCCTACGGCATCGCTCCCCCGCATGCATTGGCTCAGCAAGCGGGTACCCAGCGAATACGTTTGGTACCCAAAATGCACAGTGAGCGAATTGCTTGCCCGCAGTGCCACAGCCTAGACACCACAGAAACATCACAGTTCGGTTCAACCGCTTGCAAAGCCATGTACAAATGTTTGGCGTGTGCCGAGCCCTTCGATTACTTCAAACCATATTGATGGTCATGCCCCATGTCTGAGCGTCGAACTTTCCATGAATTGCAAATCGCACGTGTGCGTGCCGAAGCCGCAGGCTCGGTGGCAGTGACGTTGTCAATTCCGCCTGCGTTGCACGGGGTTTTCTCTTTCAAACCAGGCCAATTTTTGACATTGAAAGCAGTGATTGACGGACAAGAAGTTCGCCGCAGTTATTCGATATGCAGCAGCTCACAGAGGTATGCGCAGACCCATGACATAGAGATTGGCATCAGAGCCGTGCCAGGCGGTGTGTTTTCTTCTTGGGCGGTGACGCATTTGAAAGCTGGCGATGTGATCTCTGTCATGCCGCCCGATGGCAGGTTTGTGTCGCAAGAAACGAATGCCATTCACCGTGTGGGTTTTGTGGCCGGGTCAGGCATCACGCCGGTGTTGTCCATCATGTCCAGTACCTTGGCGCAGCAAGCGAATTCACGGTTCACATTGGTTTATGGCAATCGCAACATGGCATGCGTCATGTTCAATGAAGAATTGCAAGATCTGAAAGACCGGTACACCGATCGTGTGACGCTGATTCATGTGTTGTCACGCCAAGCGCAAGAGGTGGCGTTGTTGCAAGGTCGTCTTGACGAAGCCAAAGTCAGTCAATTGCTCAATGCGGTGTTGCCGCCGCAGACCATGGATGAAGTGTTTGTTTGTGGTCCCGCTGACATGATGGACCAGACTTGCCGTGCATTGCAAACGGCGGGTATAACCGCAGACCGTGTTCACAGCGAGAGATTTTTAGCGCCTGACCAACCTGTTCGCGCGTCAACAGACAGCCGACAAGACCTTGTCAGCGATGACACAGCATCGGTGTCACTGACCTTGATTTTGGATGGCAAGCAGCATTCGCTTCGCATGTCGCCAGCGCAGAAGATCTTGGATGTTGGATTGGCCGCTGGTTTGGATCTGCCGTATTCCTGCCGTGGGGGTGTGTGCTGCACCTGTCGGGCCAAAGTGATGCAAGGCAGCGTGGCCATGGAGAAAAACTTCACGCTGGAAGCCTGGGAGACCCGTCAAGGGTTTGTCCTGTCGTGCCAGTCCAAGCCAACCAGCGATGCGGTGACTTTGAGCTTCGACGAACGCTGACCGCCGGGACTGGCCATGGCTTTAACCCCATGCCCATCGGGTGGATGGGGTGCCTGCAAATTTCTGCAAGCGGGCTGCATTAATATGCGTTCACCATGCTGATTGACTTCCCATGTTGAATTACCGCCGCGCCATCGTGTCATTGATGTGGGGTATTTGCACCTTGTCATCTGCACAAGCCCCTGTGGGTTTGTTGGCCTGGACCCAGGCGCATCCCGATTGGAAACTTGATAAAACCGAGTTGGCGCATGTCGCCAGCCAATGCGCCACGATGTACGACTTGATCGGCAATTTTTTTGCAGCCAATCCGATCCATGAAGAGCAACGCCGCAGTGCCAATATTTTCTTGTCACACAGCGACATTTACGCGCGAATCGGGTATTTTTTGAGCATCCGTCAAGGCCTCAGTGAGCAAGAGGCGGTGGCACGACAAAGCGCGTTTCAAGCAGATTTCAGCCGACAGATGCAAGACAATTTGCAAGCGCACAAAAACATCATGGTGCCTCCACTGAGTGAAGACGTGGAAGTGTGCATGTTGAATTTCAAATATGCACAGGTTCAAGTGCGTCAGTTGGAAGCGGAATACGCCAAAACCACGGCAACACCTTCGGCGCCAGTGTTGCCAGGCGACAAATCGTTTGACCTTGATGCCTTGGCTTTGATTTGGGAATTCATCAAATCCAAAACCCAAGCGCCCTCTGATGCCAGCATGCCTCGCTTGGTCATTCAACCAGGGCTTCCCACGACAGCACGCATGGTGTTTGAATTTCCCTCAGAAGACCAACCTCAAAACCAATTGCAAATCAATGTATCCCCTCGAACTTTGCAGTTATGGAGCCGTCCAATGGTGAATTGGGCCTTGGGCCACGAGTTGGTGCATTACGCGATGTTGATGAGAGAAAACCAATGGGTGCCTCAGACCGTATACAAAAACACCATCAAGCACCATTGCAACCCGGAATTTTTGAAATTGACCGGTGACATCGCCGATTTGATTTCAGATGCACAGTCACCCAGCCGAGAAAGATTGCGCATGTATTCAGAGGTGTTTCGCAGTTGTACCCGGCACCCGGATCAATGAGTGATCCAAGTTTTTCCGGCACCCAACAAGGTGGCGATGCCCAATGCAGCAAAGATGGCTGCTGCGATGCGGTGAACCAGCGTCATGGGAATGCGACCCGCAAGCTTGTCACCTAAAAACACCGCTGGCACATCAGCGATCAACATGCCCAGTGTGGTACCTGCCACCACCATCAACGGTGAGGCGTAATGCGCAGCCAAAGCCACAGTGGCAATTTGGGTTTTGTCACCCATTTCAGCCAAAAAGAAGGTGATCAACGTCGCGCCGAAGACCCCGAATTTGACCGCGACTGCGGTTTCCTCTTCTTCGATTTGGTCGGGGATCAATGTCCAAATTGCCATGGCGATGAAGGAAACACCTAACACCCAACGCAAAATATCGGGATCGACTGTTGCTGTGATCCAAGCGCCAACCGCGCCTGCCAAACCGTGGTTGAACAAAGTCGCCACCAAAATGCCAAGGATGATGGGCAAGGGTTTTTTAAATCGGGCGGCCAATATGAATGCAAGCAGTTGGGTTTTGTCACCGATTTCGGCCAGCGCCACGACACCTGTGGAGATGAGCAAGGATTCCAAATTCATGAGGCTATGTTAACCACCGCCATAGCACATAGGTGCACAACGACCACACCGACAGCACCCACACCACACCCCATCGACTGACTGGTTTGGCCTCGTGAGTTTGCATCCATGTTTGGGCTTGCAGGCGACAGTCTTCTTTCACTTGCAGAGGTAACCACTTGACTGCCAACCACACCAGAGCGGGTACCAAGATCGCATCGTCAAGGTAACCCAACACGGGAATGAAATCGGGAATCAAATCAATTGGGCTGAGGGCATATGCCACAGCCAACGCAGCCACCCATTTTGGCAACAGCGGTGTCTGCGGATGTTTGCAAGCAAACCAGAGCATGACCGCGTCTTGTTTGATGCGTCGTGCCCAGGCACGAATGGCTTGTGACAACCGCATGCTCAGCGCTGTTCCACCAATCGGTCAAACAACTCACGCGCGGCCTTGTTCACCGAATCTTCGGGATGGGTTTCGCAATGGGCATTGAGTTTTGACACGATGTCTTCGTTCGCAGGCAGCAAGCTGAACACATCCTTGCCAGTTTGAGATTGGCGAGCATCGCTCAATCCACTGAGGTAGCCATACACCCACTCGCGCTGCACCACGGTGCTGAGATTGGCTTTGCGCGCTGTGTTCCAACCACTGCAAGGTCGGGCGGTCATGTCCATGGCCATGGAGAGGTTGCAAAAGCACCCAGCGGCAAGCGCCAGTGAAAAATAAAGATGTGAATTTAAATATCGCATGCAGCCAGTGTAAGACCGTCAGCTTGCGTACGGTTCAGGCGATGCCCAGATAGATTTTTCTGACATGGTCATCGTTGGCCAACGCACGGGCCAAGCCTTGCTGTGCGACTTGCCCATGTTCAAGAATGTAGGCGCGGTCCGCAATTTGCAATGCCGATTGGGCGTCTTGCTCAGCCATCAAAATGGCAACACCGCTGTCGCGAATTTGACGAATGGCTTTGAAGATTTCCATCTTCAAACGGTGCGCAATGCCCACGGACGGTTCATCAAGCAGCAACAGTTTGGGCGAACCCATCAATGCACGACCGATGGCCACCATTTGCTGTTGCCCACCGGACAAGGTGCTGACCATTTGTTGACTGCGCTCTTGCAAAATTGGAAACAACTCATAGACCTTGTGCAAGTCTGCGGCAACCGCCGCTTTGTTGTGGCGCAAGTAAGCACCAAGTTGTAAATTTTTCAGCACAGTCAATTCAGGAAACAAGCGTCGGCCTTCGGGGCAGTGGCAAATGCCCAAGCCCACCACACGCTCTGTGGCCACTTCATGCAAGTTGTGGCGATCAAAACGCAGCACGCCATGTGAATCGATTGACCGTGAAATGGCTTTGAGCAAAGTGGATTTGCCCGCGCCATTGGGCCCCAACACGGCCACCAATTCACCCGGCATGACGTTCAAGCTGATGCTCTCTAAGGCCATGGCCTTGCCGTACGAGGCGCTGAGTTGGTTTAATTCAAGCATGCTGGTCCATGTCCAACGGGTTTTGTTTGCCAATGTAGGCTTCAATGACGCGCGGATGGTTCACGATGTCTGTCGGAGACCCTTCTGCAATGATTTCACCGAAATCGATGGCCACCACACGCGATACCAATTGCATGAATTCACGCAACTTGTGTTCGATCAGCAAAATCGTCAAAGCTTGTTGCTGATGCAACTGTCGAATGAGGGCAGACAGCGCTTCGATTTCCGATGAACCCAATCCAGCGAACGGTTCGTCCAGCAGCAACAGTTCAGGTTCGGTGGCCAATGCGCGAGCTATTTCTAGGCGACGCAAATCACCGTAAGACAGCAACTCGCTGGGTTGTTGGGCTTTGTCTGCCAGACCGACTTGCGACAACAAGTGCATGGCGCGCTCACCCAAGTCTTGGTGCTTGACACGCGGCCCCAAGCTACCGACCAACACATTTTCAAGCACAGTCAAGCCCACAAATGGCCTGCACAGTTGAAAGGTACGTGCCACGCCCAGACCGACGATGGCGTTGGCTTTCATGTGTCGAATGGATTTGCCATGCAGCAACACCTCTCCTGCGTCGGCAGGAATGAACCCTGTCAATAAATTGAATAACGTGGTCTTGCCAGCGCCATTGGGCCCCAAGATGCCAACGATTTCACCGGAGTGCAATGTCATGTTGAAATGTTTCAACACATGCAATCCACCGAAATGTTTGTCCAGTTGATGGACTTGCAACAAGGCACTCATGAGGCTTGTCCTTTGTGACGCAACTTGTGCCAGACAGGGGCGATGATGCCGTTCGGCAGGAAAAACAAAATGAAGATCAGCAGCAGGCTGTAAATCATCAACCGCCATTCACCAAAGTTGCGCAGCCCTTCGGTCATCACGGTCAGCAGCAAAGCGCCTCCGACAGGACCAAAAATGCTGCCCATGCCGCCCACATAGACCATGGTGATGATGGTGATGGACGTGACCACGGCAAACAGCTGAGGGCTGACTTGCAATTGGTAGTGCGCATACAGCGCGCCACCCAGACCGGCGAATGCAGCGCTGATCACCAGCGACAGAATTTTGTATTGCGTGATGGGCAAACCGGCAGCCAAACATGTGGCTTCGTCTCCACGAATCGCGCGCAATATCAACCCCCAGCGAGATCTCGCCATCCATGACAAGAGCAACGTCACCACGCCCAACACTGCCAACACAAACCAGTAATAGTGCAAATGGTTGGCAATCAAGGGCGTGATGTCTTGTATGCCTTCCTCACCGCCGGTGTATTCCCAAAAGATCAGCATCAATCGCTGCATGATGACCGCAGAGGACAACATGGCCAATGCGAAATACGGTCCTTTCAAGCGCAAGGTGGGAAAACCGAGAACCAGTGCAAAGGCCATGGCCACCAGCATGGACACAGGCAAACTCCACCATGGGCCCCATCCCATTTGCACATTCAAAAAACCAGCGGCATAAGCACCTACCCCAATGAACAACGAATGCCCAAAATTCTCACGACCGGTCAACCCTGACATGAAGTCCCAACTGACTGACCAAATGCCATAGATGGCTGCCACGGTGAGCACGCCGACCAGATAGTTGCTGGTGAAGACCACAGGCAACGCGGCCAGTACAACCAATGCCAGTAAACCAAACCAACTGCTGATGGCATCCAGTCCTTTGAATGTTTTCATGGTGGTGACAAAGCCTCAGAACGCTGCACGTTTGCCAAACAGGCCAGCAGGCCGAAACACCAGCATCAGCAAGGTGGCCAACACTGACACGATCTCTGTCCAGCTGCCTGAGACGCCGTACGCAACCAGTGTTTCTGCGTAGCCCAACATGAGTGCGGCGGCGATGCTGCCGGGAATGGAGCCCAAACCACCCACCACCACGATGGCAAATGCCTTGACGATGGGCAGCAAATGCATAGAGGGTTGAACCGATAAAAAGGGACCGGCCATCACACCGGCCAGTGCAGCCAGACCAGCCGATATGCCCATCACCAACGAAAAAATGCGGTCACTGGGGATGCCCATGTATTTGGCGGCCAGAGGGTCTTGCGAGATCGCCAAGATGGCACTGCCTAAGCGGGTGAATTGAATGAAGGCATACAAGCCACCAATGGCAACAATGGCCACCACCAGTGTCAGCAAACGTTGGCCAGCCACATCCACACCCAACAGGTTGTACTTGGTGTCGATGAACGCGGGCACATTTCGGTACTCAGAACCAAATGTCAAAAACAGCGCTTGCTCAACCACCAGTGCCGTGGCGAGCGAAATCATCAACACGCCCAGTTGAGAATGACGTTGGGGTCGTATCAGAATTTTTTCAACCAGCATGCCAAACACCGCCACCAGCGCAATGGACAGCAAGGCGGCTAACCACAAGGGCAAACCAGCCAGCGTGGTCAGCACATAGGCGCTGTAAGCACCTAAGGCATAAAACGAGCCGTGTGCCAAATTCAAAATGCGAGCCACGCCAAAGATCAGCGTGAAGCCGACCGCCAGCATGGCGTAAATGGCGCTGGTGACTGCGCCGTAAATCAATATCTCCACTATTTCTTCATCCAAGGTGGCAATATGAATTTGCCTGTGCGCAATTCTTTGGGGTAGATGACTGCACGCTCACCTTTTTCTTGCCACTGCACAAACATGAAATTAACTTTGCCTTTGCCAGTTTGGACATCATGCATGTCGTCAAAAGTGATTTCGCCAGCCACGCCTTCGTACTTGGTTTTTTCCAATTCTTTGATGACTTTGTCTGTGTCGAAACTGCCTGCACGTTTCACAGCCTCGGCATAGATGAACACCGCATCGTAAGCAAAGAATGCGGAGTAGACCGGAAAGTTGGCAGAGTTCTTTTTGAATTCATCAAAGAAGGGCACCGTTTTTTTGGTGATGGGTGCGCGGACAGCAAAGTTCGCGGCGATTTCTGAAATTGATTTGCCACCGATGCGGGTGAAAAAATCGCCGTCCATGCTTTTGACATCGATGCCACCGTAAGGCACGGGCACTTGCGCATCGTGCCATTGCTTGGCAAACACATCGCTTGAAGCATGCGAGAGGATGACCACCATGTACTGCGCACCGCTGGACTTGACCTTGGCCAGCAGGGGAGAAAAGTCCGAAGTTTGCGTGTCAAACAATTCAGTCATGCGAATATCTGCGCCGACTTCCTTGGCGCCTTTTGACAAAATAGGTACCAAGTCCTGAACCCATTTCGCGTTTTCACCGACGATGGCAATGTTTTTGTAGCCCAATTCGCCAATCACAAAGTTGGAAATGAAATCAACCAGTGCGCGGGCCTGATGCGCAGCATTCACCGGTCCCACCCGGAATATGTATTTGTAGTTGTCGTAGTCTTGCTTGACTTTGTTGGTGATGGAAGGTGACGCTGCACCCACGCCCAAATAAATGGTTTTGGCCGCAGAGATATGCGGCAGTTGTGCCAAGGTCACGCCACTGGTGTAGCCGCCGATCAGCAAATCGACTTTTTCGTCGGCGGTGAGTTTTTTGATGGCGCTGATGCCTGTCTCTGGGTTTTCTGTTTCATCAGCAGACACAAATTCAAATTTCCGTCCCAGTACGCCACCTTTTTTGTTGATTTCGTCCACCGCCATTTTGACGGCGGTCAGTGTGTCTCTGCCCACTTGCAACTGGACGGATGTGGGAACACCAATGCGAACTGGTTTGTCCTGTGACCACACAGAATGGTTGAAAAGCAAACCGCAAGCCGATATGCACAAGGCGATGACGGCACGAAAATGGGTGAGCGAAGAAAAATTTGGCACAGACGTTTCCTTTGCAAAGAGGGGTGCAATTGCATTGGATTCTGAGAACAGCCTGTTTAAAAAAGCAATAGGCTAAGCCCTGAGGGTTCGCTGAAAACAAGGGCATTGACCCCAAGCATTGGCATTGAAATAGATGCTTAAGTGATAACTGCAAGCCACGCAGGGATGCACTAAAGTCAATTCATTTGACAGGGAAAGAACATGCGCGTGTTGTTGCTGGGAGCAACTGGAACCATAGGACAGGCAACGGCAACGGCCTTGGTGAACCAAGGCCATGAAGTGGTGTGCTTGGTGCGTGACAAATCCATCGCGCAAGGGAATGCTTCGAGGGAGAAATTGCAACAGCTTCTGGCAGGCACCACACTGCAAGTGGGCAATGCCTTGGACGTGGCGTCGTTGGCCAAAGCGACATGGTTGCAGCAACCTTTTGACGCATTGGTTTCTTGCTTGGCGTCGCGCAACGGCACCCCGCGTGACGCATGGGCAGTGGATTACCAAGCCCATGTTGAATGGTTGCAACTCGCCGTTGACAAAGGCATCGGGCATTTTGTGGTCTTGTCTGCCATGTGTGTGCAAAAACCTTTGCTTGGTTTTCAGCAAGCCAAATTGGCCTTTGAAAATGAACTCATCCGTTCGGGGTTGACCTATTCCATCGTCAGGCCCACTGCGTTTTTTAAATCGTTATCGGGTCAAGTCAAACGGTTGAAACAAGGCAAGCCATTTTTGTTGTTTGGCGATGGCCAATTAACGGCTTGCAAACCCATCAGTGACCATGATTTAGGTCGATTCATGGCCCAATGTTTGACAGACAAAACAATGCATCACACTATATTGCCAATTGGCGGACCAGGCCCTGCCATCACCCCGCGGCAACAAGGCGAATACCTGTTTAAGCTGATGGAAAAGACACCGCGTTTCAAGCATGTACCCGTTGCGTTGATGGACACCCTCATTGGCGTTTTCAACGTGCTTGGCAAAGTCCTGCCTCACATGGCGGACAAAGCAGAATTGGCTCGCATCGGGCGCTATTACGCGACTGAATCTATGCTGGTGTGGAACCCTGACAAGCTCACCTATGACGAGCATGCGACGCCTTCATTTGGCAGTCAAACCTTGTTTGATCATTACAAGCAAATGGTGGAGAACAATTGGGAGGTTGAATTG
>RFYK01000041.1 GCA_009925585.1 Betaproteobacteria bacterium
CGATGGCCGCGGCCATCGGTTCAGGCTTGCCGGTCAGCGACGCCAGCGGTTCCATGGTGGTTGATATTGGCGGCGGCACCACCGAAGTCGGCGTGATTTCATTGGGCGGCATGGTTTACAAAGGCAGCGTGCGTGTGGGTGGCGACAAATTTGACGAGGCCATCATCAACTACATCCGCCGCAATTACGGCATGTTGATTGGTGAGCCCACCGCGGAAGCCATCAAAAAACAAATCGGCTCTGCGTTCCCGGGCAGTGAAGTGCGCGAGATGGAAGTCAAGGGCCGCAACCTGTCTGAAGGTGTGCCACGTTCTTTCACCATTTCTTCCAACGAAATTTTGGAAGCATTGACAGACCCGTTGAACAACATTGTGTCAGCGGTTAAAAATGCGTTGGAACAAACCCCGCCAGAATTGGGCGCAGACATTGCAGAACGCGGCATGATGCTCACTGGCGGCGGCGCGTTGTTGCGCGACCTTGACCGCCTCATGGCCGAGGAGACCGGTTTGCCTGTGCTGGTGGCCGAAGACCCGTTGACCTGTGTGGTGCGCGGTTGCGGACTGGCACTGGAGCGCATGGAGCGGCTGGGCTCGATTTTCACCAGCGAATAAATGCCACTCGGCTCGCTGGATCGCACGCCACCGCCTTTCTTTAAACAAGGCACGTCTGCGCTCACCAAGCTGGTTTTGTTCAGCAGCTTGTCTTGTGGTTTGATGTTTGCCGATTTGCACTACAACATCGTGCAACCAGCCCGTTGGGCACTCTCTTTGATCGTCTACCCGGTGCAATGGCTTGCACTTCGCCCGCAAGTGATTTGGGACCATGTGGACGACGTATTTGAAAGCAAGCAAGAAGCCCTGAGCGCAGTTGACCAAGCCAGGGCAAAGCTGTTGGCGCAATCGGTCAGCGCCAGCCAAGTTGAACAACTGGCTTTAGAAAATAACCACCTTCGCAGCTTGTTGCAATTGCGCGAGCGTTACCCGACCACAGCCGTGGCGGCCGAAGTGCTGTACGAAGCCGCAGACCCTTTTACCCGCAAAATGATTTTGAACAAAGGGGCCAACCACGGCATACAAACCAGCTCACCCGTGATGGACGACCAAGGCATTTTGGGTCAGGTCACGCGGGTGCATCCTTTGGTGAGTGAAATCACCTTGGTGACTGACCGCGAACATTCCATTCCGGTGCTCAACACCCGCACCGGTGCGCGTGGCGTGGCCTTTGGCGAATTCGGTGGTGCGCCATTGCTCGAACTGCGCTACATGGCCACCAATGCAGACATTGAAGAAGGCGACATGCTCACCACCAGCGGTGTCGATGGCGTGTACCCGCCAGGCATTCCAGTGGCCAAGGTGGTCAAGATTGAACGGCGTGCGGATTCGGTGTTTGCGCGCATCTTGTGTGAATCCATGGCGAGGGTTCAAGGCGCGCGCCATGTGATGGTGATCGAACCTGTGAAATTTGGTTTGCCCGGGCTCAAAGAATTGCCGCCCGCGCCACAGCCGCTTGCCAAAGGAGCCAAATGATGATCATGCCGCGTGGTCAGCAATTGCTCTTGCCGGTCAGCCCCATGTTCATGTTGCTGACCATGTTGTTGGCATTCTTGCTGGACATGTTGCAAAGCATGTCTTGGTTGGGCAACGCCGCTTGGGCGCCAGATTGGCTGGCGTTGGTGTTGGTGTTTTGGGCGATTCACCAACCGCTTCGTGTCGGTGTGGGCGTTGCTTTCATTTTGGGCTTGCTCACCGATGTTCATCAAACATCGTTGTTGGGTCAACATGCACTCACCTACACCGTTCAAGGTTACTTGGCGACCATGATCCATCGACGGATTTTGTGGTTTGATGTGCCCTCACAAGCCTTACAGGTGCTACCCGTGTTCATGGCGGCTCAGTTGCTCGAACTCTCTGTCAGGATCGCCGCAGGTGGTTTGTTTCCTGGCTGGACTTTTTTGTTGCCACCCGTGTTGCAAGCATTCATGTGGCCCATCATCACGGTGTTGTTGCTGGCCCCCCAGCGCCGTGCACCTGACCCCGATAAGCACCGTCCTTTATGAGCTTGCTGCGCAACGTCGAATACGATCTTCGACGCTTTAGAGCGCGCGTGATGATTGCCAGTCTGGCTGTGCTGGTCGCGTTTGGATTGCTATGCATGCGCTTGGTGTATTTGCAGTTGTGGCGCTACCAAGAATTGAATGCCCAAGCCGAGAGCAACCGCACTGCCATTGTGCCGATCGTGCCCAACCGCGGCGTCATCATGGACCGCAACGGCATCGTGCTGGCGACGAATTATTCGGCATACACGTTGGAGATCACGCCTTCCAAAGTGGTCGAACCACTGGACGAAGTGATTGAAAAACTTTCTGAATTGATTGACATTCAAGGCCGTGACAAGCGACGTTTTCGCAAGCTGCGTGAAGAATCCAAAAGCTTCGAATCGGTGCCAATTCGCACACGTTTAAGTGATGAAGAGGTGGCGCGTTTCGCGGCGCAGCGTTATCGGTTTCCGGGGGTTGAAATTCGTGCGCGTTTGTTTCGCAATTACCCGTACAACGAACTGGCCAGCCATGTGATTGGCTACATCGGGCGCATCAACCAAGCAGAAAAAGAAAAGCTGGAAGAGCAAGAGGATGTCGGAAATTACCGTGGCACAGACTACATCGGTAAGTTGGGTGTGGAACAAAGTTACGAGCGGCAGTTGCACGGCATCACCGGCGTGCATGAAATGGAAACCTCTGCGGGCGGGCATGCGGTACGCCGCTTGCGAAGCAGCCCAGCCACCCCGGGCAACACCGTGGTTTTGTCCATCGACATCAAGTTGCAGCAACTGGTCGAAGACATGTACGGTGCACGCCGAGGTGCGTTGGTGGCGATCGACCCGAGCAACGGCGAGGTGCTCGCGTTTGTCAGCAAGCCCACCTTCGATCCGAATTTATTTGTTGAAGGCATTGACGCAGAGAATTGGAAAAAGCTCAATCAGTCGCTCGACAAACCTTTGCTCAACCGTGCGCTCAGAGGCACATACCCGCCGGGCTCGACCTACAAACCGTTCATGTCATTGGCGGCGCTCAACACAGGCAAGCGCAATGCCTCGCAAATCATTTATGACCCCGGTTTTTTCATGTTCGGTAACCACAGGTTCCGTGATGACAAAGAGGGTGGACACGGTTCGGTCGACATGTACAAATCGATTGTCCAGTCCTGCGATACCTACTATTACCTGTTGGCCCGCGACATGGGCGTCGACTTGATTCACGAGCAAATGAAACCTTTGGGGTTTGGACAACTGACCGGGATTGACATTCAAGGCGAGTCGCATGGCATCTTGCCTTCGACCGATTGGAAGCAAAAAACTTACAAGAAAGCCGAGCAGCAACGCTGGTATTCGGGCGAAACCATTTCCTTGGGCATCGGACAGGGTTACAACAGTTTCACCATGCTGCAACTGGCGCAAGCCGTGTCGATCTTGGCCAGCAACGGCTATCGCAGCAAGCCGCATTTGGTTCGTGAAGTGGTGGACATTGAAACCAAAGAGAAACAGGTGGTGGTCAAAGAACCTCCACAGTTTTTGGGGTTCAAGTCAGAAGATTTGGAAGTGATTCGCAAAGCCATGGTGGGGGTCAATATCGAAGGCACGTCCGCCAGCAGTTTTGTGGGTGCGGAATACACCAGTGGCGGCAAAACAGGCACGGCACAGGTGTTCACCATCAAGCAAAATGAAAAATACGTGGCCAGCAAAGTCGATGAACGGCTGCGTGACCATGCGTTGTTCATTGCCTATGCGCCTGCAGAAAATCCGAAAGTGGCATTGGCCATGGTGGTTGAAAACGCGGGTTTCGGCGCACAAAGTTCTGCACCGATCGCGCGTCGGGTGTTTGACTATGTGTTGCTTGGCATGTACCCGTCACAAGAAGATTTGGAAGCGGTACGGGTAGGGCAAGCCACCCGACCGATCGGCAAACGTCGTCCCGTCGCCACCGTGCCATGGCCACCCAAAGCGATGAACGTACCTGCTGAACCGACGATCGACGAAGAAGAGCCCTGACCTACAGCCACCAAGCATCGCGTGCGGTTTTGAGGGTCAACGCAGCCACGACAACGATAAACAACCACCTGACGAACACGGCGCCATGGCGCAGCGCCATGCGACTGCCGAACAAACTGCCCACCACATTCGCCAGTGCCAAGGGAATGCCGATGTGCCACCAAACATGGCCTTGCCAAGACAGCAACAACACGGCGGCCAAATTGCTGGAGAAATTCATCACCTTGCTGTGCGCCGATGCTTGCAAGAAATCAAATCCCAGCACGCGCACCAGCAGAAATACCAAAAAACTGCCTGTGCCCGGTCCAAAAAACCCATCGTAAAAACCGATCACACCACCAATCATGGCCATGTAAATGGCTTGTTGGCGCGCATGAAAACGCGGCGCATGGTCGTGTCCCAGTTGTTTGTTCCACAAGGTGTAGCCCAACAAAGCGATCAACACAGCAGGCAAGGCCTGACGCAAATAATGCGGCGACACCAAGGTCAGCACATACGCACCCGCCCACGAACCCATGAATGCCAGCAGACTGGCCCACAGCAACGCTTTCCATGCCAGTTGCACACGCCGGTTGTATTGCCATGCAGCAAACACCGTGCCCCAGATGGATGCGGATTTGTTGGTGCCCAGCAGACTGGCAGGCGGTGCCATGGGGTAAGCCGCGAACAAGGTGGGCACCAAAATCAGTCCGCCTCCGCCAACGACCGCATCGACAAAGCCGGCCAGCGCCGACATCAGGCTGACCAGCAAAATGTCCATTGCTCAAAACTTTCTGTCGAAAAAAAAGCACCGTTGTGCGGTGCTTTTCTCATGTTGCGCATACCGCCTTGTGGAAGTTGCGCAATGTTGTCTCCTCAGACCCTCGTGAGCCATGCCTTGGAGTGCACGGCGCTGAGTAAATGAACTGTAGGGCATGGGCCCGCGCCCACTCACTGGTGATTACCCGAATTCGGCGGCATCGACAGCCAATAACTCTGCAGCCCGCTCGGCCATCATCAGCACGGGACTGTTGGTGTTGCCACTGGTGATCACGGGCATCACTGAGGCATCGGCAATGCGCAATCCGGCCACCACACCACCACGGCCATCGCGCACACGCAATTCACTGTCGACCACCGCCATCGGGTCATCGCTGCGTCCCATGCGGGCTGTGCCGACCGGATGAAATATCGTGGTGCCAATATCGCCCGCCAGGCGTGCCAGTTCATCATCGGTTTGAAATTGCGTGCCGGGTTTCCATTCCTCGGGCGCATAAGCCGCCAAAGCGGGTTGCGCTGCGATGCGTCGTGTGACGCGCAATGAATCGGCCGCCACGCGGCGGTCGTCTTCGGTCGACAAATAATTCGGGGCAATGAGCGGGGCTTGTTTGAAATCGGGGCTGTGGATGTTCACTGTGCCGCGGCTGCTGGGGTTCAGATTGCACACGCTGGCAGTGAACGCAGGGAAACGGTGAAGCGGTTCACCGAAAGCGTCAAGGCTCAAAGGTTGTACGTGGTATTCGATGTTAGGCCATGCTTGTGAGGGGTCGCTGCGGGTGAATGCGCCCAGTTGGGACGGTGCCATGCTCATCGGACCGCTGCGATGCAACAGGTATTCCAAGCCGATCGCTGCTTTGCCCCACCAACTGTTGGCCAAGGTGTTGAGTGTTTTGACGCCTTTGACTTTGAACACCGCGCGAATTTGCAAATGGTCTTGCAAATTGGCGCCCACACCGGGCAATGCCACCACCGGTGGGATGCCAAGGCGTTGCAACATCGGCGCGGCACCGATGCCAGACAGTTGCAACAGTTGCGGTGTGCCAATCGCGCCGGCACACAACACCACCGCATGCTTGGCATGGGCCTGCACCATCTGGTGGCCGTTGAAGGTTTCGACGCCAGTGCAGCGAACGTGGCCATCGGCGCGGGTCTCCAGCAGCAAGCGCGAGACTTGCGCATGGGTCCACATTTCGAAATTGGGACGGCCATAACAGGTAGGCCGCAAAAACGCTTTGGCGGTGTTCCATCGCCAACCGCTTTTTTGGTTCACCTCGAAATAGCCAACACCTTCGTTGCTGCCTCGGTTGAAATCGGCGGTGGCAGGGATACCGGCTTGCACCGCTGCTTGGGCAAATGCATCCAAGATGTCCCAGCGCAGGCGTTGCTTTTCAATTCGCCATTCGCCGCCGGCTTGACGGTGACGCAAAGTTTGGTGGTAAGCCGTCATGCCTTGTTGCAACACCTCGGCAGGCGTGCCTTTGGCGCCGTGCAGTTCATCGGCACCGGCATGGTGGTCTTCGTGCAATTTGAAATAGGGCAGACAGTGTTGCCAATTCCAACGATCGTCCCCCGTGATCTGGGCCCACTGGTCGTAATCGCGCGATTGACCGCGCATGTAAATCATGCCGTTGATGCTCGAGCAGCCACCCAATACTTTGCCGCGTGGGTAACGCAAGCTGCGTCCATTGAGGCCATCGGCGGGTTCGGTGTGGTAGAGCCAATCAGTCCGTGGGTTGCCGATGCAATACAAATAGCCCACGGGAATATGCACCCAGTGGTAATCGTCTTTGCGACCGGCTTCGATCAACAACACGCGCTTGGATGCATCGGCGCTGAGCCGATTGGCCAACAAACAGCCAGCGGTGCCCGCGCCGACGATGATGTAGTCGAACTGCGTGTCGCTCATGTCAGGTGGACGTTGGCATGACGAACTCAGCGCCCTTGGGCGTGCTTTCTGGCCAACGCTGCATCACCGATTTTTGTTTGGTGTAGAAACGCACGCCTTCTTCACCATACGCGTGGGTGTCACCAAACACCGAGCGTTTCCAGCCGCCAAAGCCATGCCAAGCCATCGGCACTGGGATGGGCACATTGATGCCAACCATGCCCACTTGAATGCGGCGACTGAATTCGCGCGCCACATGGCCGTCGCGTGTGAAGCAACTCACGCCGTTGCCAAATTCATGGTCGTTGATGATGCGCACCGCGGTGGCGAAATCGGGCACACGCACGCAGGCCAACACCGGACCGAAAATTTCTTCTTGGTAAATCCGCATGTCGGTGGTGACATGGTCAAACAACGAGCCGCCTAACCAGAATCCGTTGTCGCAACCCTCGCCGGCGCGTTTGCCGTCAAACCCTCTGCCGTCGACCAACAACTTGGCGCCTTCGCTGACGCCTTGTTCAATGCAACCAGTGATGCGTTCAAGTGCCGCGCGGGTCACGATCGGGCCCATTTCTGCGGCCAAGTTTTCACCGTTCAATATTTTCAAAGCCTGCGTGCGCTGCACCAACCTGGGCATGATCTGGTCTGCCACCTCACCGACCAGCACAGCCACCGAAATGGCCATGCACCGTTCGCCCGCAGAGCCATAGGCCGCACCGATCAATGCATCCACCGCTTGGTCAAGGTCGGCATCGGGCATCACCACCATGTGGTTTTTGGCGCCGCCCAATGCCTGAACCCGTTTGCCATGTCGCGCACCGGTTTCATAAATGTGGTTGGCAATCGGTGTAGAGCCAACAAAGCTCACCGCTTTGACATCGGGGTGTGCCAACAGGGCATCCACCGCCGTTTTGTCACCTTGCACCACGTTGAACACGCCATCGGGCAAGCCTGCCTGCTTCAGTAAATCTGCCATCATCAAAGACGGTGTGGGGTCCAGCGGACTGGGCTTGAGCACGAACGTGTTGCCGCATGCCAAGGCCAAGGGGAACATCCACATGGGCACCATCACGGGGAAATTGAACGGCGTGATGCCTGCGACCACACCCAACGGCTGACGCATCGTCCAGTTGTCAATGCCGTTGGCCACTTGTTCGGTGAAATCGCCTTTGAGCAATTGCGGGATGCCCGTGGCGAATTCGACGATGTCGATGCCTCTGGCGACTTCGCCTTGCGCATCGGTGAACACCTTGCCGTGTTCTGCGGTGATGGCATGAGCCAGCGCATCTTTGTGTTGGTGCAGTAACTCTAAAAACCGAAACATGACGCGCGCACGGCGCAGCGGTGGCGCATCTGACCAAGCGGGGAATGCGGCCTGTGCAGCGGCCACGGCTTGTTGCACTTCGTTGTCAGAGGCCAACTCAACTTGACCAGTGACCACGCCGGTGGCCGGGTTGGTCACTGCTTGGGTGCGCGGGCTGTGTCCGTGAACGGGCAAGCCGTTGATGTGGTGACCGATCTGGGGGGTGTGCATGGCGTGTCTCTGGTTGGGAGGGGAAGGGTGTGAACCATTATCCAGAAACGTCAGCCGGTGTGCGGCGCTTGAACATGCCCCAGCCTTCCATGTGCAATACCTTGTCGCCATGTTGATTGAACATTTCCCACGCATTGCGGGTCATGCCAATGTCAGGCCGCTTGCCCATGGGTT
This sequence comes from Betaproteobacteria bacterium, assembly GCA_009925585.1. GTDB lineage: Bacteria > Pseudomonadota > Gammaproteobacteria > Burkholderiales > Burkholderiaceae_C > Limnohabitans. Next base: position 8,397 of record RFYK01000041.1, read on the forward strand.
TGGTTTCCAACACGGTGGTTTGCAAGCGCAACTGGTCGTTGGGGAACACAGGTTTGAGCCATTTGATGTGCTCCAAACCGGGAGAGCCCATGCTGGAGGTTTGGCACAGGAATTCGGTGACCATCAAGCGCATCGCCATGGCACAGGTATGCCAACCGCTGGCACACAACGCGCCGAACACCGAGGCTTTGGCTGCCTCATCGTCCAAGTGAAAGGGTTGCGGGTCAAATTGCGAGGCAAACGCGATGATTTCTTCGCGCGTCGGCGAGATGCTGCCGAGCGCGCGCACTTGCCCTGCCTGCATGTCTTCCCAAAAGATGTGGATGTCCGCCATCAACGGCCACCACCGACATTGACCATGCTGGCGGTCACATACGAAGCGGCATCGCTCAGCAACCAAACCACGGCCTGCGCCACTTCTTCGGCCGTGCCAGGTCGTTGCATCGGCACTTGGTTGGCCAGTTGATGGGCGCGGTCGGGTTGGCCGCCGCTGGCGTGTATGTCGGTGAGGATCAGTCCCGGGCGCACGCCGTTGACCCGAATGCCTTCGGTCGCCACCTCTTTGGCCAAGCCCATGGTGAAGGTGTCAATCGCCCCCTTGCTGGCGGCATAGTCGACATATTGGTTGGGCGCGCCCAAGGTGGCGGCCGCGCTGCTGAGGTTGACGATGCTGCCGCCGTGCCCACCGTGCTTGGTGCTCATGCGCTTGACCGCTTGTGCAGCGCACGCAAAACTGCCCAATACGTTGATTCGCATCATGCGTTCCAGTCGTTGCCATGACATGTCTTGCACCCGACAGGCCACGTCGACCACACCGGCGTTGTTGATCAACCCTGTGATGCGGCCCATGGCCTGGTCCACCTCGTTGAACAAGCGCAGGATGTCCGCCTCGATGCCGACATCGGCTTGGAACGATTGGGCTTGGCCGCCTTGGGCTCGGATTTGCGCCACCACCTGATCTGCGGCCTTGGCATCCCGCGTGTAATTGACCGCCACAGACCAGCCTTGGCTGGCGGCCAGCAAGGCGCAAGCCGCACCGATGCCACGGCTGCCGCCGGTGATCAAAACAAGAGGGGGCGTGGATGGTTTGTTCACAAGGGCTCCGGCGAAAGGCAGTCAAGATTGAAATAGTAGGATGGCAACTTGGCTGCACGAGCCCAGCTGATGTTCAAAAAGATAACACGATTGAAAGCCACCATGTCCAAGACCATCGATTACTTTTTAGTCCCGCAAAGCCCTTGGACCTATTTTGGTCATGCGAGGTTGGTGCACATGGCCGCTCAAGCCGGTGCCACGGTTCGCATCAAACCCATGGACCTGGGCAAAATCTTTCCACTCACGGGTGGCTTGCCCGTGGGCCAGCGTTCGGCACAGCGTCAGGCTTACCGTTTGATTGAATTGAAACGGTTTGCCGACCACTTGAACATGCCTTTGCATCTGCACCCCCAATTTTTTCCGGTGGCCGGTGACGACGCGGCCAGGTTGTTGATTGCAGTGAACCAACACGACGGCGCGGATGCGGCCATGCGATTGTGCGGTGCGGTGTTGGCTGCGGTGTGGGCGCAAGAGCGCAACATCGCCGACCCGCTGGTGCTGGCCGAATTGTTGACCGAGCAGCATTTGGACACGGCGCGTTTGTCTCAGGCAGCCAGCGCCTCGGTGCAATCGATTTACGAGACGAACACCGACGAGGCTTTGCAGTTGGGTGTGTTTGGCGCGCCCGCTTATGTCTGCGATGGCGAATTGTTTTGGGGCCAAGACCGGTTGGAATTTTTGCAACGACGTTTGCAAGCTGCTTGATGCGTGACACAGGAGAGACCAGATGGGACACATGATGGATTTGCGCGCAGCTGACGGCGTTGTCAGCGAGGCTTACATCGCACAACCGAAACGAGAGCCACGCGCTGCGATCGTGGTGTTACAAGAAATTTTTGGCGTCAATGCGCATATTCGCGCGGTGGCTGATGGGTTTGCGTTGGCAGGATTTTTGGTCATCGCCCCAGCGACATTTTCCCGATTGAAAAAACACGTGAACTTGGGTTACACCGCAGATGATGTGGCGGCAGGGCGCGCACTCAAAACCCAAGCGGAGGCGCTGCCTGCGCCCGGCGTGATGGCGGATGTGCAGGCTGCGGTCGCACATGCTTCCATGGCCAGCAAGGGCAAAGTCGGTGTGATTGGCTATTGCTGGGGTGGTTTGTTGAGTTGGCGCGCAGCCACCCAGTTGTCGGGCATCAAGGCGGCGGTGACTTATTACGGCGGCGGCATGACGCTGCCACCTGAACGTTTACGACGCAGACCACGGTTTCAATTGCGACCACCGTGGCAGTTACGACGCGGCTGCGTGTGAGCTGGCCCTCGAGCACACGCTGGGCTTTTTCATCGACAAATTAGGCGTTTGATGGCCGAAAAAATCAGCCCTGCTGGCGTAATTTTTCGGCGGCTTGGATGGCAAAGTAAGTCAATATGCCGTCGGCACCTGCGCGTTTGAACGCCAGCAAGCTTTCCATCATCACGCCGTCGTGGTCCAGCCAACCGTTTTGCGCTGCCGCTTTGAGCATGGCGTATTCACCAGAGACTTGGTACACAAACGTGGGCATGCTGAACGTGTCTTTCACCCGCCGCACGATGTCCAAATAAGGCATGCCCGGCTTGACCATCACCATGTCTGCGCCTTCGGCGATGTCCATGGCCACTTCGCGCAGCGCTTCATCGGTATTGCCCGCGTCCATTTGGTAGACCTTCTTGTCGCTTTTGCCCAGATTGGCGGCTGAACCGACGGCGTCGCGAAACGGACCGTAAAACGAACTCGCGTATTTGGCGCTGTAGGCCATGATGCGGGTGTGCACATGGCCATGGGCTTCCAGCGCTTGACGGATCGCGCCGATGCGCCCGTCCATCATGTCGCTGGGCGCGACGATGTCCACGCCAGCATCGGCTTGGGTCAAGGCTTGCTGCACCAACACTTCCACGGTCGGGTCATTCAAGATGTAGCCCGTGTCATCCAGCAAACCATCTTGGCCGTGGCTGGTGAACGGGTCCAGCGCGACATCGGTCATCACCCCCAAGTTGGGGAAATGTGCTTTGAGGCTTTTGACCACCCGTGGCACCAAACCATTTGCGTTGGTGGCTTCACGACCGTCAGGCGTTTTGAGAGACGCGTCAATGACGGGAAACAAAGCCATGACAGGAATGCCCAGCTTCACGCAGGTTTCAGCGACCGGCAGCAGCAAGTCCAGACTAAGCCGCTCAACGCCGGGCATGGAGGCCACAGCTTCGCGTTTTTTCTCGCCATCCAGCACAAACACGGGGTAGATCAGGTCATTGACGCTCAATGCGTTTTCTCGCACGAGGCGACGGGTGAAGTCATCACGGCGCAAGCGGCGCAGTCGGGTGGCGGGGTATGAGGTAGGAATGGTCATGGGGGAAATTGTGCCGCATGCCTGCGTTTCGTCCTTGGGGTGAAACCCGAGTGAATCAACACCTGTTCTCATCTCAGTATGCACAGCCATGCCTAGGCACTAAACTCAAGCCATGCTATGGGTCAAAGCCTTTCATATTGTGTTTGTGGCGAGCTGGTTTGCCGGACTGTTTTATTTGCCGCGAATCTTTGTCAATCTGGCCATGGTGCCACCAGAATCGGTGGCGGAACGTGAACGCTTGCTGTTGATGTCGCGCAAATTGTTGCGCTTCATGACCTTGTTGATGTGGCCCGCACTGGCCTTGGGGTTGGTGCTTTGGTTGGTTTATGGCATTGGCGGCATGCCTCCCACCCTTTGGATGGAAGCCAAATTGGTGGCGGTGGTGTTGGCCATCGGATATCACCATTGGTGTGCCAAACATTTGCGTGACTTCGAGTCGGGCGCGGCATCACATTCGCATGTTTGGTACCGTTGGTTCAACGAAGCCCCGGTGCTGTTACTCGTCGCTGCCGTGGTGTTGGTGGTGGTCAAACCCTCTTGAATGCCCATGGTTGCCAGACGCCGCACCACCGCTTGGGCCTTGTCGTGGTTATGTGTGCTGGTCATTGCGTATGCCAGCTTGTACCCGTTTGACGATTGGCGCAACCAAGACATTGCCCCTTGGTTTTTCGTCGGTGCACCTTGGTCTGCTTACAACACATGGTTTGATATTTTCAGCAACCTGTTGGGCTATTTGCCGTTGGGGTTTTGGTGGTGTCTGGCGGCTGTGCGGTCGCAGTGGTCACGCATTCAAGCATTGTCGTTGGCAGTGGCATGCGCCTGCTTGTTGTCTTTCGGCATGGAGTGCTTGCAAACCTATTTGCCCACGCGGGTGCCGTCGCAATTGGATTGGCTGCTCAACACCTCGGGTGCGTTGTGTGGAGCGGGTTTGGCTTTGGTGTTGGAAAAGCGAGGCTGGCTCTACCATTGGTCGCAATTTCGCCGTCAATGGCTGACACCGGATGCCAGCGGCAGCCTGGTGTTGCTGGTGCTGTGGCCGTTGGCATTGTTGTACCCAGTCACCGTGCCTTTCGGCTTGGGCCATGTGTCTGAACGGTTGGGAAAAATGCTGCAAGACATGTTGCCTGGGTTTGAAAATCACTTGGCTGAATTCAACGATGCATTGACCATGACGCCATCGCTGGAGATGCTGTGTGTGACCTTGGGCGTGTTGGTGCCTGGGTTGTTGGCGTTGTCAGTGTGCCAGCGCTTTTCACAACGTCTGTCTGGCGTGTGGATGGTGTTGGCGTTGGCGGTGTTGGCCAGCGGTTTGTCCGCCACTTTGACCTACGGCCCTGAACACGCTTGGCACTGGTTGGTGCCGCAGGTGTGGGGCGGCATGGGATGCGCTGTGTTGTTGTGCATGTCCGTGATCAAGTGGCAAGAGCACAGACTGCTGATGTTGTTATGGCTTGCCCAATGCGCGCTGTTGTTGCTGTTGAACATGTCGCCGGGCAGCACTTATTTTGAGCAAACCATGCAGACTTGGGAGCAAGGCCGTTTCATTCGTTTCCATGGTCTGACACCTTGGCTCAGTGGATGGTGGCCGTGGTTGTTGTTGGTGTGGTCTGGCTGGCGCGTTCTGCGTCACCGGTCAACGAATCATCGCGCCTAAAATTCACGCATGACACATCCCAGCTATTACAAACACCATGTTTTTTTCTGCTTGAACCAACGCGAAGAAGGTCAAGCGTGTTGCACCGATCATCAAGCGCAAGCCGCGTGGAAACATTGCAAATCGAAAGTCAAAGCACTGGGCATCAATGGTGCGCAAGGTGTGCGCGTCAATCAAGCCGGATGTTTGGACCGCTGTGCCGGCGGGCCAGTGATGGTGGTGTACCCCGAAGCCATTTGGTACACCTTCGTCGACACGGCTGACATCGATGAAATCATCGAGTCGCATTTGCAAAACGGACAACCGGTTGAGCGCTTGATGTTGCCTGACAACGTGGGGCGTTGACGCCATGGCGGCAACGACCCAATCGCTGACCTTGCATGCCGGCGGCGGTCGTGTGGAGGCGGTGCTTGACCAACCGCACGGGTTGTCCAAGGGCTTGGCTGTCGTTGCCCACCCCCATCCTTTGTTTGGCGGCACCATGGACAACAAAGTGGTGCAAACCTTGGCCCGGGCCTGTGTCGCCCAAGGTTGGGAATGCTTGCGGTTCAATTTTCGCGGGGTCGGTGAAAGCGAGGGTGTGTACGACGAAGGCCATGGTGAGACCGAAGACCTGTTGCGACTGGTCTCGCAGTGGCCCACGCAAACGCCATTGGTGTTGGCGGGTTTTTCGTTCGGCGCGTTCGTGGCATGTCAAGCGGTTCAATCTTTGTGGCCAAGCGAGCGTGTGAAAAAGATCTTGCTGGTAGGCACGGCCGTCACCCATTTTTCTGCGCCCCCTTTGCCGCCTGATGCGCATGAATCAGCATGGGTGGTGCACGGCGAGAGCGACGACACCGTGGCGTTGTCAGCGGTGATGGATTGGGCAAGACCACAGCAACTGCCCGTCATGGTCTTGCCTGGCACAGGGCATTTCTTTCATGGACAATTGCCATTGTTGAAATCCTTGGCCATGCGCCACTTAAGGGCTTGACTTCCCTTTGACTGCTACCCGGTTCGATATGAAAAATCTGATTCTGTTGGGCTTGCTGAGCTTGTGCCCGGCGTTGTTTGCGCAAACCCCACAACCGCCTGAGATCGCTGCACGCTCGTTTTTATTGGTCGATGTCAGCGCCTCTCAGGTGTTGGCTGAAAAGCAAGCCGACACACCGGTTGAACCCGCATCGCTGACCAAGTTGATGACGGCCTATTTGGTGTTCGATGCCTTGCGTCAAAAGAAAATCACCTTGCAACAAACCTTCTCAGTCAGCCCCAAGGCTTGGAAGATGGAAGGTTCGCGCATGTTCATCGACCCCAAGATGCAGGTGCCGGTAGAAGACTTGATCAAGGGCATGATTGTTCAGTCAGGCAACGACGCCACCATGGCCTTGGCCGAAGGTGTGGGCGGCACCAGCGAACATTTCGTCGAGATGATGAATGCCCAAGCCAAGGCCTTGGGCATGAAGAACACGACCTACAAAAACCCCGAGGGATTGACCGAGACCGGCCACTTGACCACCGCCAGAGACTTGGCCACGTTGGCGACACGCTTGATGACCGATTTCCCGGCGGATGTGGGTTATTACGCGATCAAGAAATACCGTTACCCCGGCACACCGGCCGCCAACGACAGCAACCGCAATTTGCTTTTGTTTCGCGACCCCACAGTGGATGGTTTGAAGACTGGACACACCGATGCGGCCGGTTTTTGTTTGGTGGCCACCGCCAAGCGCGATTTCCCGAACCTGCAAGGGCGGCGTTTGTTGGCGATTGTGTTGGGGGCCGCCAGTGAAAATGCCCGCGCAGATTATGACGGCATCAAATTGTTTGATGCGGGGCAGGCGGTGGTGACGCCTGCGGTATTCAAAGGCAAAGCGTCGCAAGTGGGGCTGGGCAGAAACCAAGCCATTGTGGTCGCCGTGCCCCAGGGCCAGGCAGCGAAGATCAAAACCTTGGTCACCCGCCCTGAACCGTTGCTGGCCCCTTTGCAAAAGAACCAGTCGGTGGCCACCTTGAAAGTCATGCTTGACCAAACCCCTCTGACAGACATCCCTTTGGTGGCGCTGACTGGCGTCGAGGAGGCCGGTTTCATTGGCCGAACTTGGGACAGCCTGACCTTGTGGCTCAAATAGTGCTTTGGCGTTACTTTTCCTGAGTCAGACTTTTTGGCTGACAACTGGCCGCATACTGCTATACTGTCAGGCTTTTCGGAAATTTCCGAATCCCTTTTCTTTCCCAGTTCAAACGTTGAAGGACGTTTTCAATGCCAACCATCAACCAATTGGTGCGTCAAGGACGCGAGGTCGAAAAGACCAAGTCCAAGAGCCCTGCGATGCAAAATTCGCCCCAGCGCCGTGGCGTTTGCACACGTGTCTACACCACCACACCTAAAAATCTCGTTCCAAATACGGCGCAAAGCGCCCCAAGAAAGCCTGATTTTTTCAGGTGGTTGGGTCGGCCCCGGCAAGGGCCTACCGAACCAAGACCTTTCAGTGGGGACACGGTGTCCGCACGGGTCAAGTAAGTGAGTGTCTGTATGGCGCTCAAGGTTGCATCAATCGCAACCAACTGAAGCAACAAAGGAAGCAACATGCCACGTCGTCGCGAAGTCCCGAAACGGGAAATACTGCCTGATCCCAAATACGGCAACATCGAACTCTCTAAATTCATGAACGTGGTGATGGAAAGCGGCAAAAAAGCTGTCGCTGAACGCATCATCTACGGTGCCCTTGAGCAAATCCAAGCCAAGTCTGGCAAAGACCCGTTGGAGTTGTTCAGCAACGCCATCAACAATGTCAAGCCCATGGTCGAGGTGAAATCCCGCCGCGTCGGTGGTGCCAACTACCAAGTGCCGGTGGAAGTTCGCCCCGTTCGTCGTCTGGCGCTGTCCATGCGTTGGATCAAAGAAGCCGCCCGCAAGCGCGGTGAAAAATCCATGGCCCTGCGTTTGGCCAACGAGTTATTGGAAGCAGCCGAAGGCCGTGGCGGTGCCATGAAAAAGCGCGACGAAGTTCACCGCATGGCCGAAGCCAACAAGGCCTTCTCGCATTTCCGTTTCTGACACCGGGCGACGGTCATCTGGTCGCGGGGCATGCACTGTTGCATGCCTTCCATTGGCTGGATGTCCGTCAAACCCTCTGCGTCTGAGCTGGGCGCAGTTCCTTTCCTGTTATCAATTTGATTCCCCAAGAGGTTGAACCATGGCACGCAAGACTCCTATCGAGCGCTATCGCAATATTGGTATTTCTGCGCACATCGATGCGGGCAAGACCACCACCACCGAGCGCATTCTTTATTACACCGGTGTGAATCACAAAATCGGTGAAGTACACGATGGCGCTGCCACCATGGACTGGATGGAGCAAGAGCAAGAGCGTGGCATCACCATCACCTCTGCGGCCACCACTTGTTTTTGGAAAGGCATGGACGCGTCCTTCCCCGAGCACCGCATCAACATCATTGACACACCCGGCCACGTGGACTTCACGATTGAAGTGGAGCGTTCCATGCGTGTGTTGGACGGCGCTTGCATGGTGTATTGCGCCGTGGGTGGTGTTCAGCCACAGTCCGAAACCGTTTGGCGTCAAGCCAACAAATACAAAGTGCCCCGTTTGGCATTTGTGAACAAAATGGACCGCACTGGCGCCAATTTCTTCAAGGTCTACGATCAGATGAAATTGCGCCTCAAAGCCAACCCCGTGCCTATCGTCATCCCGATTGGCGCAGAAGAGCATTTCACAGGCGTGGTCGATCTGCGCAAGATGAAAGCCATCATTTGGGATGAGGCTTCACAAGGCATGAAATTCCGCTTCGAAGACATTCCTGCTGACTTGCAGGAAGAAGCCAAAAAATGGCGCGAAAACATGGTGGAAGCCGCGGCTGAAGCTTCCGAAGAGTTGATGAACAAATACCTTGAAGAAGGTGATTTGACCGAAGCTGAAATCACACAAGGTTTGCGCGTGCGCACCATTGCCAGTGAAATTCAACCGATGCTGTGTGGCACAGCGTTTAAAAACAAAGGCGTTCAACGCATGTTGGACGCGGTCATCGAGCTCATGCCTTCGCCCATCGACATCCCGCCAGTGGCCGGAACCGATGAAGACGACAAGGAAGTGCACCGTGAAGCGGATGACAAAGAAAAATTCTCTTCACTCGCATTCAAACTGATGACCGACCCGTTCGTGGGCCAACTGACATTTGTGCGTGTGTATTCCGGTGTCTTGAAAAAAGGCGACACGGTTTACAACCCGATCAAAGGCAAAAAAGAACGCATCGGTCGCATTGTGCAAATGCACGCCAACAACCGCGAGGAAGTCGACGAAATTTGCGCCGGCGACATTGCGGCATGTGTGGGTTTAAAGGACGTAACCACGGGCGAGACCTTGTGCGATCCCGCAGCCATTGTGATGCTCGAGCGCATGGTGTTCCCTGAGCCGGTGATCACGCAGGCCGTTGAGCCCAAGACAAAAGCTGACCAAGAAAAAATGGGCATTGCCCTGCAGCGCTTGGCTCAAGAAGACCCTTCATTTCGCGTGAAGACCGACGAAGAGTCCGGCCAAACCTTGATCGCGGGCATGGGTGAATTGCACCTTGAAATCATTGTGGACCGCATGAAGCGCGAGTTTGGTGTGGAAGCCAACGTGGGCAAGCCGCAAGTGGCTTACCGCGAAACGATTCGCAAGACCATCGAAGACAGCGAAGGCAAATTTGTTCGTCAGTCCGGTGGTAAGGGTCAATATGGCCACGTGGTGTTCAAGATCGAACCCAACGAGGCCGGTAAAGGCTTTCAATTTGTCGACGCCATCAAAGGCGGCGTGGTGCCGCGCGAATACATTCCTGCGGTTGAAAAAGGCGTCATCGAGGCGTTGACCGCGGGCGTGTTGGCAGGCCTTACCACGACGTGGACTCCTCAGAAATGGCGTTCAAGATGGCGGCCATTTTTGGTTTCAAAGAAGGCTGTAAAAAAGCCGGTCCTGTGATTTTGGAACCCATGATGGCGGTTGAAGTGGAAACCCCCGAAGACTACGCAGGTAACGTGATGGGCGATTTGTCTTCGCGTCGCGGCATGGTTCAAGGCATGGAAGACATGGTCGGTGGCGGCAAAGCCATCAAGGCCGAAGTCCCGTTGTCTGAAATGTTTGGTTACTCGACCACGTTGCGTTCCATGTCGCAAGGTCGCGCCACCTACACCATGGAATTCAAGCACTACACCGAAGCCCCCCGCAACGTCGCCGAAGCGATTGTGGCTGCAAGGGCAAAGTAAATACACAGGGATAGACCAAACCGCCTGCGGTTTGCTCTGTCCCCGGACAGTTGACCTGTCTGCGACGATGCGCCGTCCTGTCACCCGTGCGGGACGAACCAGCAGCATCGTGCAGACGTAAAACCTGTACACGGGCCTGTTCTTTGGAGAAAGACAATGGCAAAAGGCAAATTTGAGCGGAC